>JAJUGS010000079.1 GCA_029265875.1 Prolixibacteraceae bacterium | reverse complement strand
TTTGATATTTTCAAATTTCAGTTCTTCCTTGTGCAAAACAGGTTCGTTTCCTTCACCTTTATATTCCCAGCAGGCCACATAGGCGTAGTTTTCGTCGTCGCGTTTTGCTTCACCTTCTTCGGTTGCCGATTCTTCACGGAAATGGCCACCGCACGATTCGTTGCGGTTCAGTGCATCGCGGGCCATCAGTTCGCCGATATCAAAGAAATCGGCCACACGGCCAGCTTTTTCAAGTTCCGGGTTGAGGTTGTCCTTTTCGCCGGGTACTTTTACATTTTTCCAGAACTCTTCACGGGTTTCCTTAATCAGGGCAATTGCCTTTTTCAATCCTTCGGCATCGCGGCTCATCCCCACATAATCCCACATGATGAGGCCCAGTTTTTTATAGAAATAATCAACCGGTTTTGTTCCTTTAATGCTGAATAATTTGTCGATTCGGCCGGTAACTTCTTTTTCTGCCGCTTCGAACTCAGGTGCATTGGTATTGATTTTTGGCACCATGATTTCGTTAGCTAAATAATCGCCAATGGTGTAAGGCAGAATAAAATAGCCGTCGGCCAAACCCTGCATCAATGCCGAAGCCCCCAAACGGTTGGCACCGTGGTCGGAGAAATTGGCTTCGCCGATTGCGTATAAACCGGGGATGGTGGTCATCAGGTTGTAATCAACCCAGGTCCCGCCCATTGAATAGTGAATAGCCGGGTAAATCATCATCGGCACTTTGTACGGGTCCTGGTCGGTGATTTTTTCGTACATCTGGAACAGGTTGCCGTAACGGGCTTCAATTACCTTTTTCCCCAAACGTTCGATGGCATATTTAAAATCGAGGAAAACAGCCTTTCCTTCGCCGTTAACACCAAAACCCGCATCGCAGCGTTCTTTGGCTGCACGCGAGGCCACGTCACGCGGCACAAGGTTCCCGTATGACGGGTATCTTCTTTCGAGATAAAAATCGCGGTCTTCGTCTTTAATATCATTCGGGCCAATCTCGCCTTTTTGCAATTTTATAGCATCCTCTTTTTTCTTGGGGACCCAAACACGGCCGTCGTTACGCAACGATTCCGACATCAAAGTCAGTTTCGATTGCTGGTCGCCATGAACCGGAATACAGGTCGGGTGAATTTGCACATAACATGGGTTGGCAAAGAACGCGCCTTTTTTGTAGCATTGCCATGCCGCTGAACCGTTGCTTCCCATTGCGTTTGTCGAAAGGAAGAAAACGTTTCCGTAACCACCTGTGGCAATTACAACGGCGTGTGCACCAAAACGTTTGATTTTTCCGGTTACCAGGTCACGGGCAATAATACCGCGGGCTTTCCCGTCAATCACCACCAAATCGAGCATTTCGTGACGGCTGTACATTTGCACGGTTCCGAGTGCAATCTGGCGGTTTAATGCCTGGTAAGCACCTATCAAAAGTTGCTGTCCGGTCTGTCCACGGGCATAAAAAGTACGGCTTACGAGTACACCGCCAAATGAACGGTTTGAAAGCAAACCACCATATTCACGGCCAAACGGAACACCCTGTGCAACGCACTGGTCGATAATATTTGGCGAAACTTCGGCCAGACGGTAAACGTTGGCCTCGCGGGCACGATAGTCGCCACCTTTGATGGTATCGTAGAAAAGACGGTAAACCGAGTCGTTGTCGTTCTGGTAGTTTTTGGCAGCATTGATACCACCCTGTGCAGCGATGGAGTGCGCACGGCGCGGGCTGTCCTGGTAACAAAATGCTTTTACATTGTACCCCAGTTCTCCTAATGAGGCGGCAGCAGAAGCACCAGCCAAACCGGTTCCCACCACAATAATTTCGAGTTTACGTTTGTTGGCCGGACTCACAACTTTAATGGCGCCTTTGTGTTTGCTCCATTTTTCGGCCAAGGGGCCATCCGGTATTTTTGAATCTAATATGCTCATATCAAAATTTCTTTCAGATTAAAACTTAATAAGGAAATAAAGCGGGATAACCGAAAAACCTACCGCAATCAGAATTGCATAAATTTTTCCAACAAACTGCAGGCGTGAAAGCCAGTTTTTGTTGCTTAAACCCAGTGTTTGAAATGCCGACCAGAAACCGTGTGAAAGGTGGATACCCAGCAGGATTCCGCCAATGATATACAAAATGCAGTAAACGGTACTTGTTTTAAACAAATCGGCTACCAGCGTATAACTGTCTTCCATTTCAACACCGCCAATCATAACTTTACCCATCTCGTGAGGGGTAAATTTGATTACATAAAAGAAGTCGATGAGGTGCATGATAAGAAAAACAAGCACCAAAGCACCCAAAACCAGCATGTTACGCGATGCCCACGTGCTCGATTCGCCTGCCTTCCGAACGGCATATTTAACCGGACGCGCTTTGTAATTCTGGTACTCGAGAAAAAACGACCACACAATGTGTACAATAAATCCCAACCCCAACAAGGGCTCCATAATTTTAACCATCGGGTTAGTGGCCATAAAATATGCCCCTTTATTAAAGAGTTCACCACTGTCATCGAAAATCAATAATAAATTAACGGTCAGATGAACACCGATAAACATCACCAGAAATAATCCTGTTATACTCATCAGGAATTTCCGGCCAATGGATGTCGTAAAAAAATTACTCATAGAAGAAGATTTTATTTGTTTGATTCATGATTTAAACTCGTACAAAATTAGAGAACACGCAGTTTTTCCAAACGTTTGAAGGCCGAAAATAGCTAATTTAAATTGGTTCTAAGCACAATTTAATACTTGATTTACTTTCTCTTCTAAACTACCTGTAAACACAATACTTGTAATAATTAAAGTTCCTCCGGACTGTCAGGTTAACTGACGGAAAGACTTATTCCATTCGTGCAGGTTAAATTGGTCGCTCAGTGCTACAATTTCTGTGGGATGAAAAGAACCTTCGACAATATGGGTTTCAATGTTTTCAAAAGTACATTGAACTGCATAAGTTTTCGCTTCTTTTACATTTACAAAACCCTTTATTCGGTATGCTTTTGGCGCCCATTGATGTAAAAAAGCGGAAAGTGCTTTTTCCGAAATTTTACGGGTGGTTTTTATTACCATCGAATTTACAGCAGGCCGTGGCAATGATTTCATTTCGCCAAAATAGAACTTGTTGATGGCAGTTTTTCCCAGTTCAAATTCGAAATTGCAAAACGTTGACACCAGAATTTTGGCGAAAGGATTGCCCTTTATTATTTCAATCCGCAAATCCTCAACGTTTTCTTCAAGCAAATCGGTTTTGTTGATAACTACAAAATCGGCCATTCTGAGCTGGTGAAAAACACGTTCTTTCATCAATCCGCTTTTTCTGAAATTCATTGCATCGACAATACACCAGTTCGAAGCCAAAAAAATCTTTTCGGCAAGTGTTCCCGATGAAACCACCTCTGAAATTGATGTTGTATCAGACAACCCGGAAGCTTCAATAATCAGCATTTCGGGTTGATGTTCGTCGATAAATTTTTCCAGTGACCGCACAAAATTCCCCAGCAGGCAAACACAGAACACTGAGCCGTTGTTAATTTCGAGCAATTGAAAATCTTTCCCGGAGTTTTTCAGCTCAGCACCATCGATGTTGGCCGGTGCAAACTCATTCTGAATAATGCCTATTTTATGTTCACCGGCATATTTTTCAATCACCCGTTTCAGAAAAGTGGTTTTTCCACTGCCCAAAAAACCGGAGATAATATGAAATGGAATTTTTTTCATTTTTTCTTTTTTACCCCTCTGCCCTTCGGGCATCTCCCCTGAAAACAGGGGAGAAGTTGGTTGAGCTAAACTTTATCCACTGCTTCCCTCACCCGGCAAATGTGCCCCGGCGTGGTTCCGCAACATCCGCCCACCACATTGGCGCCGGCAGCAATAATTTCGGGAACCAGTGCTGCCATTTCATCAGGCGACTCCGGGAAAATGGTTTGCCCGTCGTGGTAATGTGGCATCCCGGCATTGGCGTGTACAAGCACAGGGATTTCAGAATTCGCTTTTCTGATTTCTTTTACGATATCGACCATTCCGGCAATACCGTTTCCGCAGTTGGCGCCAATTACCTGCGCCCCGGCAGCCACAAGGGTTTCCACCATTTCGGTTGGCGAAACGCCCATCATCGACCGGTATTCGCCCTGCACGGTTTTTTCAAAAGTCATGGTACAGAAAACCTCGCAGTTGGTGTTTTCCCGGGCAGCCTGAATGGCAATCCGTGCTTCATCGAGGTCGGTCATGGTTTCAATCATAATGGCATCAACGCCACCGGCTTCAAGGCCTTTTACCTGTTCGGCAAAAGCGGCGTACATTTCCTCTTCGGTAACGTCGCCCATCATCAGAATTTTGCCAGTGGGGCCCACCGAACCAATTACAAACTTATCGCCCGCAGCTTTGCGGCTGATTTCGGCTGCAGCTTTGTTTAACTCAAAAACCTTGTCGCCCAGCCCGTATTTTTCAACTTTGAAAACGGTACCCCCAAAACTGTTGGTTTCAATCATATCGGCACCCGCTTCGATGTAACTTTTGGCAATGTCAAACACCTCATCGGGGTGCGAAAGGTTCCACTCTTCAGGGCATTCGCCGGGTTGCATTCCCTTTTGCTGTAAAAAAGTTCCCCAGGCACCATCGGAAACCAGTATTTTTCCGGCTTGTATCAGGTCGAGTATTTTTCCCATAGTCTTTCTTGTTTTAGGGCTAAAGCCCGGTTTGTAAATAGTTATCGTTTTTCTCCGGCATGAATGCCGGAGTTAGTCATTTCTTTTCAATCGTATGTCCCCGGCTTACCCTCCTGCAATTGGGCAGGAATGCCAGGATTAATCATGTCTTTTTGTGTCTTGATTAACCCCACCATTTATGGTGGGGAATATAGCATTCGAAGAAAGCCGGGCTTTAGCCCCAAATTCTTTTAAATCCATATTTTTCAATAAATTCATTGTATTCATCTTCCCAACTTTTTCTTTTATGATGAATTTCCTGATTTTTAATATATTCGCGCACATTGTCAATTTGCGACTCACTGACAGAAACTGCAAAATACTCATCAGCCCATTCAAAATTCCCCAGTGCGTAATTGTTTTTATTTATCCAAAAAGAGGATTCACCCTTTATCAATTGGATTGTCTTTGCCAGAGTTTGTTCGGCATCCAGTGAAATGATGCAATGAATGTGTTCTTTATGTCCGTTAATAAAATCGATGTAAATGCCTTTACTTTTTGCATTTTCCCTGATGTGGGTCAAAATTATCTGTTTGTTAGAATCATTGAGGAAAGAAACACGGTTTTTTGTTCCCCAAACACAATGTAACCAAATTCTAACGTATGACATCTTACTTGTTTTTGGGCTGAAGCCCGGTTTATTATTTGTTATCGCTCTTCCCTGGCATAAATGCCAGGGTTAGTCAATATGCTAAACTACAAATTTCCTATAACTCTTTTATCCACTCTTTCACCACATCCAGCGAGGGTGTTGTTCCTTCCGATTTCAGTTTGTAATTGACTGTAATAACCGCGGGACCTTTTACCACGCCGAAAGCAGCCATTTGTGCCTTGTCTGAAATGGTTTTTACCTCCACATCTTTCCCCAGTTCGGTTATTGCCCTGACAATTCTGTCGTTGATTTCACTACAATCATTTTTGTCGTCGCACAAAATCAGTATTTCGCTACGTTTCGACCTGATTTTCAGCTTCAGCTTTTCGTTTATCCGTTTCTGAATGGCAGCTATTAAATCTCCTTTGGGCGGAATCTTTGAAACAAAGGCAATCTTTCCGTCGATGCAAATGGTGGGAATGTTTTTCACCATCAGCGACGACATAAAAGTTACTGCGTCCATTTTTTTGATGGCATGTTCGCGCCACTCCACCACTCCTTCGAACTGCGGCGCCACTTTTTTTACGGCTTCCACCATGTACTGGCACGGTGCACACGATTCGGAGTCGAGGGTGATGATGTCCACAATCACCTTGTCGGCCTGACCGTAATCGCGCATGTTGAAAACCTCGAGACTGTTTTCGCGTTTTTCGAGTTCACGCACCACATCCTGCTTATAAGGGTCGTGCACCAATTCGGTAACAGCTTTGATGTTGGCAGGCGGTGTTTCCATGGGCAGGTCGCAACCGGGCGCCAGGATAAATCCTGTTTTTCCACCCAAATCGAGACAGGCAAGTGCATCTTCGCGGGCGTCGTCTTCGTTTCCCATCAACAAAACCACTGTCAGTTTCAGGTTGCCACCAAAACTGATTCCCTTTTTCAGGGCAATTTCCTTTACAAAATCAAGCGGGATATTTTCGTCAATCGAAACGTTGTCGGGACGGCAATCGCACATCGCTTCAATATTTTGCTGGGCGTGGCCGCAAACAAAAAACGAACTGAGCTTTTCTTTTTTCCGGATGTTATCAAAAATTTCAGAAACAAACGGAGTAACAAAAGTCTCGAAAGTCAGCGGGTCAATCTGGCTGGTCATCGGGTCGACCACGGCAATCACATCGCAACCCGCGTCTATCAGGTATTCCGCCATTTTCGAAGCCACTTTTGTACAAAATGCCAATACCTTATTTACCGCATCGGGAGCCTCAAAAAGTTTGATAAAAATGTCGGTTCCCATCAGGTGAAGCGCCAGTGTAAAAGGGCCGGTTATCAGTCCATACAAAGCAATTTCAGGATATTTTTCCCTGAGCTGCCTTGTTGCACCAACTATCACCGGAATCCTGCCATCCGTAATTTCCGGGATTCTCAAATCCTCTAATTGAACACCTTCGGCCAACGGATGCGATATTACGGCCGGCGGATTGTGTGGCGCCCATTGCAGCCGGCAGCCTAAAATTTCGGCTTCAACCTGCAAATCGAAAACTACGGGAATGCCATCGGGCTGATAATCTTCGATGGCTTTGCTAACACCCGCCACTATTTTTTCGGACGATTTCAAGTAGGTTTCGGCATCAACACCTGTTATAAACCCTCCGTGAACGCCCACAAACGGCACCCACGGAACCCTTTCCACCGGTTGAAGCGCGAAGGCTTTTTTGATTAATTCTAATCCATTCATAATGCAGACTTTATTTTGAATGTCATTTCGACGAAGAATGAGGAGAAATCTTTAACAATTAATTACAGATTTCTCACCCTCGTACCTCAGGTTCGAAATGACGTTCGATGTGTAACCTTTCATTTTCAAACAAACCAACCCCATTTCAGGAAATAAGCTTTCCCAATCAGAAATTTCAAAGAAATTAAATGATAATGTTCTGTGAATGAAATCTGAATTTGAGTACCAAATTTCTTAGTCTTGATACTCACTACTCAAATCTCAAAATCTCAATACTAAACGTTTGCATTCAGATACTCCACCAGTCCCTGCGGGTCGGCAGAATAAGCATCGGCGCCAATTTTCGCCCTGAAATCGTCGGTTACCGGAGCGCCACCCACAGCCACTTTTGCTGCCGGAACAGCATCTTTGATGGCTTTGGTAATTTTTTCCATGTTTACCATGGTGGTTGTCAACAATGCCGAAAGTCCCACAAAAGCATTTTCATGTTCTTTAATCGCCGCCACGAATTGTTCGGCTTTCACATCGGTTCCCAGGTCAACCACTTTCCAGCCGTTGCCTTCCACCATCATGGCCACCAGGTTTTTGCCAATATCGTGCAGGTCGCCCTCAACGGTGCCGATTATAAAGGTACCCTTTTGTTTTACTTCACCGGTCAGGAAATAGGGTTTCAGGTGAATCATGGCAGTACTCATGGCTTTTGCCGACATCAGCACCTGCGGAACAAAAACCTTGTTTTCGCGGAATTTAACACCCACTTTTTCCATCCCCACCATCAGTCCCGAGGTAAGTATTTCCTGTGCTTTGATTCCCTGTTCGAGTGCCTGGCGGGTAAGTTCGTCGGCACCGTCTTCTCCCTTCATTTGTGGTGGATAAGGTGCTGCTTTATTGATTTTTCCGAATTCAATGCAATCGGCAATTTTCTGTAAGATTTCGCTCATAGTATTTTTTGATTTGGTTTTCAGTTGCTTTACAAAATTACATTTTGGGCGACCCCAAAAAATAGTATTTTCTTTGAAAAAGCTGGAAAATATTACTTTTCTTAGTAGTGAGTATTGAGATTTGAGTATTGAGAATTTACAATAAAAAGAATCACTTCAATCCGGTAAACTTTGATGAGATTCCTCGCTTTGCATGGAATGACAAGGCTTTTATGGTGTTTGTTGTTGGCAGGGGAAGGATCTCATTATTAAAAATGCTTTTACCAGACAACCATGAAAATGAATGATTAAAGAAATCAGATATTACAAAGTACCCAAACCGCTGATTGTTGAAATTCAGAAAAATCAGTTGACATCGGATATGTATTTAACCGAAACCGGCGAAATTGAGGTGGAGCGGGGATCAATCTGGGATATCGGCAAAAAACCGGAAAATCATGTGCTGGTTTATTGCCTGAAAGGAAATGGCATTGCCATCATCGGAAATGAGCAGATACCGGTTTCAGGCGACCAGTTTTTTATTGTACCCCAGGGAAAATCTTTTAAGTTTTACTCGGTGATAAATGAAAATTCGCGGTTGTTTGTTGCGCATTTCAACGGTGAAAAAACAAAGCTTTTCGGGCATTTTTTTTCAGTTGTCAGGGGCCTTATTCCATCGGTAAATAATCTTGTTGCCAACCGCGAAATGCTTTTCAGTGAGATTTTTAACAACCTTGCCAAAGGATTTCATGATGAAAACCTGGCTTATGTAAACCTGTGTTTCGGGCACCTGCTCGGAACATTTATTTATGCGCACAAAACCGGCGACGATTTTACCGATGACGCCAATCCTGCTATCAGGCAAGCCATTGGTTTTATGAATAAAAACCTGTCGGAAAAACTCACTTTACATGAAATAGCCCGTGAAGCCGGGTATTCCTCCACTTATTTTACCACGCTTTTCAGGAACGAAACCGGTTATTCTCCGCTCAGCTATTTTTCGCATCTGAAAATCCTGAAAGCCACCGAACTGCTCGATTATACCCGCACAAAAATAAAGGCCATTTCCTTTCAGCTTGGTTATGCCGACCCTTATTATTTTACCAAAGACTTTAAAAAACGGATGGGCATGTCGCCCCGGCAATACCGGAACAGGGTGAGGGTCAATTAAAAATGAAAAGAATTCAGATTATTTCGATTCCGTTTTTTTTGATTTCTGTTAGAAAGCCCGCTTTATCATTGCTCTTTTCAATAAGAATTGGCTCAATTCTGTCGTCAACCTGTCTTCTGAGTTTCCAAAGTAATGGCTGAATTGCGAAATAATCACCTTCAATGTGGTCCACAACAATCGCCACATCAATATCGCTGTCGGCTCTGAAAGAATCTTTTGCATAGGAACCAAACAGGTAAATTTGTTCAGGAATAATATACTTCCTGAGCAAAATACTGTATTGCTTCACGAGCTTTATAACTTCAGCTTTATCCATTTCTGCAATTCTGTGGTTTTGTTTAATAATTCCAAACACCTTTCTTCTGTCAGACTTTTTAGGAGCTTTTCTTTATGGGAAGGATATCTGGCTTCAATATTCAGTGGCTCCAGCATATCAATAAAATCCTTTTGTTCTTCAGAAAACTCTTCATAAAATTCTCCCTTTTTTGCAAGATAAGAAAGACTGTGTGAAAAAGGAGCTACCTCTGCTTTTGTCTTTGAAAACAGTGCTTTAAAAATCTTTTCTATGGTTTGGTGACACATAAAACCAACATATAAATACCTGCCGCTTTTTAACATGGCTGCGGCAGTATCCAGATCATAATCAGAAATCTCAATCCAATATTTTATGGTATCATCCATTTCAGAAAGTTTCATCCAAATGTACAACAAAAAATATAGTGAAACAGGAGCTGTAATAATGTAATGAACAGAATAGGAACTATCAGCAATCTAAAACACCGAATAAGCCCGCCAGACTGGACGGGCAGGAAATAAGAAAATAGAAAGTAGCCTAAACCTATGACATTTACATTCTTTATTCCTTATCCGATATTTCTTATTTTACTTTTCCCCCACCTGGGAGAAGCTTTACTTCAGTGCAGCTTTCAGCCCTTCAGTAGTAATGTAATATTTAACAATCATGTTTGGCACTTCCCATTCGGGCAGTTTGCCATCTTTTAAATACTGAAGGTACTTTTCAGTAACCTGTGTAAAATGTGCTTCATGACCCACACTGTAGCTGGCAGGAATTTCCACCATCCAGAGTTTATCAGATTGTTTCACGAGCTTGATTCCCGGGTAGGCAGCCTGTAACTCTTCGTTAACTGTCTTTGTAAGATTGGCTTCCAGTTCAGCCGGACTACCGGCAACTGCCTCAACATACAAAGTTGGTTTGTAACCCTGCTCAGCACCTTGTTTGATAACCAGGTTGCAATTGGTTCCGCGCATGATGGAATAGTGCGTGTCGCCGCCACCTTCTGGTGCTTCGAAGTTCCAGATTACCGATGCCTTTGCGTAAATTCCCTTCAACTTGTAAACGATTTCGCCGTTGCTATACACTTTTAAAGTTCCGTCAACCACATCTTTTTGAAGGTATTCAGGATATTGGTCGAGCGAGGTTACTTTTTTAAACATTTCGGGGGTGAGGTCGGTGGTCCAGCGTTTGCCCGAAACAATTTCCACGTCGGCTTTTGATAGCACAACTTCGGGGAATGCTTCCCACTGAATCAGGTCAACGAGGTGGGTATTTACATCCACAATGCCTTCGCCCTGTTGTTTGGTATCGAAAAACCAGGCCGGACGTTTGAGCGGATTGCCCGAAACCATTTTCGAAAAATGATGCACACTTTCTTTTGTGATAGCAGGTTCTTCGGGTGTTCCGGTTTGCAGTGTTCCGAAAACCTGCGGTTTTTGGGAGAGTTCACGTTGCAGGATGGTGGTGATTTCGTAACGCTCGGTCATGATATCGTACAGTAAAACTCCCTTTTCGGCGGCCACCAGAAATGCTTTTTCAAGTTTAGGAAACTCTTCGGGTGTAATTACCATGGGTTTGTCGGCCAAAACGTTGATTCCGGCTTCAACGGTTTTCAGGATATAATCGGTTTTGATGGCGTTATTCCCGGCAGTCACCATAACATTACCGGGTTTTTCGGCAATCATTTTTTCAAAGAAATCGGGGCCGGTGTAAACTACTTCGTTCCAATGAGTCGGGTTTTCTGCACGGGAATTATAACTATTGATACGGGCAAGATGTTCCTTTAAATCGTCGCCTTCCGGTGCATAAACATACACCGTTGAATCAACCTGTTCATACATCGATTTTTGAACGAGGGCTGCATGAAAGTGGCCGGGGTCGAGGGTCATAATTTTTACTTCTCCTTTTGCACCTGTAAACATATTTTTAGTTTCGGTTTGAGTTTGTTTATTTCCACCCGTGCAGGCTGCCAGAAAAACACCGGTTACAATAATAATTGCAAGCTTCTTCATTTCGATTTTTATTTTTGATTTTCGTTTGGTAACAAATTTAAGTTTTTCGAATAAACCTGACTTTCAAAACCGGAGAACCAGTGATGATTGTTGCCAAAAAAATAACAGCATTTAAAAACAGCGCCATCCGTCGGCTGACGAATGGCGCTTAAATTATAAAATACAAGCCGTATTAAAACTATTCAATTATACCTTCACCCGGACCATCTTTCCACACTTTGGGTGGAATATTGGTTTCGGCTCCCGGATAACCCTTATTTTGGTTAATATGTCCAAGGCTGTTTGCATTGATTGCCTGCGATGGAACAGGCCACAATACAACGTGTGGAGCAATTTTGTAGTTATAATGTGGAGCCCTGATTTGATTTCGATAGAATATATTTTTCTCCATTACCCTGTCGTACCAGAAATTAGAGGTATGGAAATTTTCAAGTGTGTACGTTTTTCCGTTGTATGATTTGCCGGTTTTGGCAAAAATATAAGCCATACGGGTTAATTCAACTTTACGGAATTCTTCGTAATACAATTCGCGGGCACGTTCGTCGAGAATGGTCCCGATATCAACAGTCGTGTACGGATCACAACCGGCTCTTTGTCGTACGGCATTTACATCGGCTGCAGCAGCAGCAATATTACCCTTCCACCAGTAGGCTTCGGCACGCAGCAGGTAAGTTTCGGCCAAACGGTAGGCGTACCAGTCACCATATCCACCGGCAGCTTGTGCTGCGGTTGGGTCAGCAACATAGAGTTTATAATATGGCCAGTTATACCACGAGCGGATGGTATCGGTACAAAGTATTCCACCGTCACTGCCATATTTCTGAAGGTTTTTACCATAATAAGGATCATTATCAGCTTTCAGATTGGGATGGTTATAAACCAGTTTTTCCATGGTCATCCAGTTCTCGTTGTTGTGGCGCTGATCCTTCGGATCATCCCAAATATCAAACTGCAGATATGGCGTTGCGCGATTACGGCCGATGCCACGGCCATATTTGGTTACCTGGTCAATTTCCACTTTCCCTTTTCCCACCGTTGAGCCTAATTTGGCGTCGCTCATTCCGGCAACACCCGAAGGTGTCATAATTTTGCCGGCACCACCCCAAAACGGAACAGCTTGGCGCATAATCTGGATTTTCAAACTGGCTCCATCCTCTGTTAATGCTTCACTGCCGGTAAAAAGATAAATTCTTTCGCGGTTTTCGGGGAGTGCTTTATTGGCGTCCTGGTGTAAGTCCCAGGTAACATCTTTTGCCGGATTGCCTTTATCAATGCCAAAACGGGTTGTCATCAGCTTGTGCCAGCCGTCATTAATAACAGCATCGGCTGCGGCAATAGCACCGTCAAAATCGCCAAGTGCCAGATTTACCTGAGCCAGCAAATGGTAGGCCGTGGCTTTGTTTACATCTCCAATAGGCGATCCTTCCGCCTCAGTTTGTACCCATTGGGTGGCAAAAGTGAGGTCTTTTTTACATTTCAATAAAATACTTTCACGGCTACAGGAGTAGAAATCGAGCGCTGGCGAGGTAATTTCTCCGAGAATCAGCGGCACATCGCCAAAGTGGTGAACAAGGTGGTAATAGACACGGGCACGGTGAATATAAGCTTTTCCCAGCATATTATTTTTCTGAGCTTCGCTTGTCCATTGCGGTGTTTCAATCCGCGAAATGACCGTATTGGCATATTTAATACGGTTAAAAGCTTCTGTCCAGAACCAGCCTAAACGTGTCCAGTCGTTTCCCGGCGCCAGATTGGCATCAGGTGTTAATTGGGCTGGCATGTCGAAAAGCGGACCGGTTTTATCGGTTGTGCCTTCAACAGAAACTTCCGAAAAGATATTCTCATTCAGAAAAGGAGGTGTATCACCATAAACATCGAGCCTGGCATTGCGCAAACATGCAATTAAAGCCGAGTTGAGCGATTCCGGATTTGTAAATGTTTTCGATGGTTCGTAGAACGACAGCGGTTCCGGTTTCAGAAAATCTTCGGAACACCCAATCCCAAACATCATCAATGCAAGGGTGAATATGGAAACTATTTTAAATTTTTTCATCGTTTTCAGTATTAAAGCGTTACATTAAGTTTCATTGACAAATTTGTGGGTGCAAAATTGGCAAGTTCAGGATCCATCCAACCCCAGTTTGGAGCAAAACAGAATGGGTTTTGTGCCACGAAAGTGAGTTTTGCATTTACAACTTTAACCCTGTCGAGTACCGATTTCGGAATGTTGTATGAAAGAGAAACGTTATCGATTCTTAAGAATGAGGCTTTGTCCCAAACGTTAAAACCTGAAGCGTAACTTTCGATACCTGCCCAGTCATTAATGGGGTTTTCGGGTGTCCAGTATGGAACGTTCAGTGGTGCACCGCGGTCGTAGAAAACGTCGGAACTTCGGCGGTGGTTATTCTGTTTCAGGTGTCCCATGAGCGAGTACATTTTGATGCCCAGTTCCCAGTTTTTCCAGGTCAGGTCGCTTCTGAAGGTGGCTCTCCAGGGGGCCACAGTAGTTCCAAGAATTTTCTTGTCAGCATCTGTATAGAGTCCGTCGGGTGTTAACGAACCATCGGCACCAACTTTTGTAGGTTGGTCAACCTGTTTAAAGTCGCCCGGGAAACGTGAATAAACTTTTGCAGCCGCTTCTTCGTCAACCTGCCAGATTCCATCCAGTTCATAATCCCAAACTGCATTGATGTCTTCGCCAATAAACCAGCCATTGGCAATGTCATCCACTTCAACAAGGTTCCCGTCAGCATCTTCCCTGTAGTCGTAAAACAAGTGTACAATTTTGTTTTTGTTATATGATAAGGAGAATCCGGTATTCCAGGTTAAATCATTTTTCTGGATATTTATGGTATTTAAAGTGAATTCAAAACCATTGTTGTTGATTTGCCCAAGGTTGTCGAAAACACTGGCATAACCTGTTACATTAGGTAATTGTCGTGGCATAATAAGGTCTTTGGTTACCATGTGGTAAATGTCCAATGTTCCGCGCACCCTGCCTTTTAAAGTTGAAAAGTCGATACCACCATTAAATGCACTGGTACGTTCCCATCTCAATTCTTTGTTTTCCATTCGGCTGGCGTATAGCTGCGAAACGTAATATTCGCTGCCACTGGCGGGATTTGCAAAAACATATTTACCGGTATTCAGGTTCGATAGTGCATCATAAATTCCAACGCCACGGTTTCCGTTTGTCCCGTAAGAACCTCTTACTTTAAACACATCAAGTGCATCCACATTAAACCAGTTTTCTTCGCTCAAGGTCCATCCCAGGGCAACGGAGCCAAAATCGGCCCATGGATTAGCCTGTCCGAAAGCGGAGTAACCGTCACGGCGCCACGAAGCAGTTAAAAGGTAGCGGCCTTTATAAACATAGTTCAAGCGGCCAAGATATGAAGCACCTGTACTGACCTCGTCATTGCTTGTTAAATCCACATCTTCGGTTGCAGCCTGCATACGATGATAGCCAAGTACATCGTTTGGCAAAAATTTCCTTCTTTGAACACGGGTAAACCAATATTGGTATTTTTCAGCATTTTGCATCAAAAGTGCATCAAAGGAGTGGTCGCCTATTTCTTTGTTCCATTTCAGCATATTGTTTACCTGCCATTCCACAATGGATGTATTGTCGCGTTTTGCTTCACCGCCTACTGCCGACCATTCAAAATCTTTCGAGCTGTTGTGCCAGTATTCTTTGTTCCAGTTAAAACGTGTGATGTATTCTGATGTAAACGAGAAACCATAAGGTAATGTTAAGATTGCATATAATTTACTATTCAAAGAATTGTAAATCTGAAAATTGTCGCGGTAAACGATGTAACGGTGCGGATGGCGCGATGCTGAAACGTTTCCGGTGGGGGCAAAAGTGATGGTAGTCCCATCGGCTTCATAATAGGAAGCGAAAGGATTTACACCTCCCCAACTGCCACCATAGCTATTCAAATCAACTTTCTGCTGACTTTCATCGCGGATAGAGAACTGTGTATTGGTGCCAACTTTTAACCAGTCGGTTACTTTTACATCGAGGTTTATACGGGTACGGATGGTTTTGAAACGTTCGTTGTAAACAATACCTTCATTATCGGTATAACCAACCGAGAAATAGTAGTTGGCAGCTTCGTTTGCGCCCGAAAGACTCATGTTGTAGTCCTGCTGCAAACCAGTTTGAAGAATATCATCAGTCCAGTCGCGAAGAGTTCCGTTTTTATAATTCGTAACTTCGATAGGAGAAAATCCAAGACGCGTGAGCCAAACTGCATCTAAATCGGTAGCAGCTGATGAACCGGAATAGGCTTTCCACTGGTCAACGGTAACACCTTGCGGAAGCTGGTCGTACTTGTCGTAATACCCCGGGCCTTTATTAATCTGGTGTCTTTCTTTCCTCTCGTAACCAGCCTGGCGCCAGGCAATAAATTCGTCACCATTTAACAAATCTAGCGACATGTGCGACGGTGTTGTAATACCCACACTGGCACTTACGTTGATAACGGGTTTCCCTTTCTTTCCTTTTTTAGTAGTAATAATTACAACCCCGTTTGATGCACGGGATCCGTAAATTGCAGCCGAAGAGGCATCTTTCAGAATATCGAAAGTTTCAATATCCGAAGGATTGATATCGGTAAGACTACCATAATAGATCATTCCGTCAACTACAATCAACGGGGCATTCGCCCTGTTTTCCTGCGTCTGGTCGGCCCGAAGGGAAGTTTGACCTCTTATGAGCATTTCTTCAGAACTAGATACGCCTTTTGCAGTTTGCGAAAAGTTCACATTCAATCCAGGAATTGCACCTCTCAACATATCGGTGATGTTGGCTGTGGCTTCTTTTTCCAGTTTTTCGGCATTAATCTGGGAAATGGCACCGGTAAGGTCTTTCTTTTTCACG
>JAJUGS010000309.1 GCA_029265875.1 Prolixibacteraceae bacterium | reverse complement strand
CCCTCGGGGAGTAAATCGGGCCGGGCAGGTAAAATACCGCCATCGTACCAATGAACTTTAACTGCGGGCATTTCAACTTTTGCCATTTTTTCGCGTGCCGGAAAGTTAAAAACCACGGTTTCGGCCTGCGGAGCGCTTTCGGTGTTCATCAGCGTTGAACTTCCGTTTACTTTATCGGGGTAGCCCAGTTTTAATGATTGGTAAACCGGGTCGAGTACATGGCAGGCCAT
The DNA here is from genome assembly GCA_029265875.1 of Prolixibacteraceae bacterium. GTDB lineage: Bacteria > Bacteroidota > Bacteroidia > Bacteroidales > Prolixibacteraceae > Draconibacterium. The sequence continues at coordinate 4,096 of JAJUGS010000309.1, read as the reverse complement.
GTCGCCGAAGGCACCGGTTCCGAAATCCCACCAGCCACGCCAGTTCCAGGGTGTATAAATTTCGTGGAATGGCCGCATCGGCGCGGGCCCGATAAACAAATCCCAGTTCAGCGTGTCGGGCGGTGTCATTTTTTCGGTTGGTCGCTGCAACCCCTGTGGCCAGATGGGGCGGTCGGTCCAGGCATGAACTTCGCGCACTTCGCCAATTTCGCCATTCCAAATCCACTCGCAAACCTGCCGCACGCCGTCGCCCGAATTTCCCTGGTTGCCCATTTGCGTGGCCACTTTGTGTTTGGCAGCCAGTTTTGTCAGCAGCCGCGACTCGTAAACCGAATGTGTCAGCGGTTTCTGGCAGTAAACATGTTTGCCCAGTGTGAGCGCTGTTGCGGCAATAATTGCATGGGTGTGGTCGGCTGTTGCCACCATCACCGCATCAAACTGGCCATTCATTTCGTCAAACATTTTACGCCAGTCGTAATATCGTTTTGCTTTCGGAAATTCTTTAAAACAGGTTTGTGCATATTTCCAGTCCACATCGCAAAGTCCGACGATGTTTTCGGTATTCATTCCCACCAGGTTGGGATGTCCTTTCCCGCCAACACCAACGCCCACAATATTCAGTTTATCGCTGGGTGCGCGGTGCCCCAGTCCACCCACAGCAAATGACGGAACAATGGTGATTCCGGCTGTTGCCACTGCCGATTTTTTCAAAAAATCGCGACGCGAAGAATTCAGTTTATTCATAGAATTAGTTTTAGGTTTTTTGATAAATAAAAAAAATGCTGAAATGGATTTCCGCTGTCTGGTAATCCATTTCAGCTTTGCCAAATACAGGCTGACGGATTAACCTGCAGATTAATCCGGCAAACAGGCTATAACTCTTTGATTTTTACATTCCGGTACCACACTTTTGTGCCGTGGTTCTGCAACGAAATATGGCCTTCGTCAAATTTTCCATAATCCGGGAAACTGGCCCATTTCCCGCTGTTGCGTAACTGGTTCCACTCGTCGGAATATTTTTCGAATTCCACCACCACTTCGCCGTTTAACATGTGTGTAACCTTATTCCCGTTAACAACCAGGAAAGCCTGGTTCCACTCGCCCACCGGTTTGAAAGGACGGACTTTTGGCGGATGCATGGCATAGTCGGCTCCGCAAATCTGCCAGTCGGCCAGTGAATCGGGCCAGTTTTCGTGATCGATCACCTGGTATTCTGCACCCGTTTCATAAGGAAACTTATAGAGGGTATCTTCAGCAATATGATAAATGATACCGCTGTTGGCCGCAGTATCCAGTTTAAATTCTGCATAAAGCGCGAAACTTTTATAAACCTTGTCAGTTACAATATCCTGACTTTCGGCGCCACCGGTGGTCGTCATGGTAAAGCAGCCATCTTCAATGGTCCAGCAATCGGGAATACCTTTCATATTAAACCCATGCCAGCCGGTAAAATCTTTTCCGTTTGTCATGAGTTGCCAACCCGCTTTTGCTTCAGCTTCTGGTAACGTATTTACCGGTGCGGTTTTGTCGATTTCAGCATATAAAGCTGCAGGGTCGGTACTTGCGACCGGAGCTTTTTGTTTGGGTGCACACGAAAAAATCAATAATGCAAACAAAAACAGCGTAACAGGTAAGATTAGTTTTTTCATAATATCCAGTATTAATTTGAATTTGATGGATAAAAATACCGAATAATTTGGTTAATCGCTGCCTGTTATTCCTGAATAAATTTCTTCCGAAGTGCTATTTTGTTAATTTTTCCCACACTCGTTTTGTCGATAATATCGGTTCTGCGGATTTTCAAAGTGATCGCCTCGCGGGGTAAAACACCCGAATCGACACTGGCTTTTACGATCTCAAGAATTTCACGGTCGTCGAACTGCATATTTTCCTTTACCACCACAACAGCCAGCGGAACTTCTCCCCAGTTGATATCGGGCTGGCCAATCACAGCAACTTCAGCAACGCCTTCGTGTTTGCCGATCACATCTTCCATTTCGAGCGAACTGAGCCACTCACCGCCCACTTTAATCACATCTTTTGTGCGGTCGGTAATGCGTATGCTGCCATATTTATCCACACAGGCCACATCATTGGTGTGCATCCATCCACCCGCCCAGAGTTTTTCAGAATGAACATGATCTTTCAGGTAACCTTGTGTGAGGTACGGCGCCCGAACGACAATTTCTCCGGGAGTTTTATCATCATTGGGCACGTCTTTTCCGTCCTCATCCACCACCCTGATTTGCACCATCCCGATGGGTTTCCCGGTGCGACAACGCGAATCAACCTGCTCTTCGAGCGGTAATTCAAGTTCTTCTTTAGTAAGGTGTGAAATAGCTAAAACGGGGCAGGTTTCCGACAGTCCATAGCCGCCAAAAACATCGATACCGCGTTTGAGTGCTTCGCGGGCAATGGCTTTCGGCAGGGCAGCCCCGCCAATAATCACCGTCCAGTTTGACAGATCGAACTGCGCCGCTTCGGGTGCTTTCAGCAACATATTCAGAATGGTTGGCACACAGTGACTAAAGGTAACTTTATGTTTTATAAGCAGGCTCAGCAAAATAGCCGGTACATATTTCCCGGGGTAAACCTGTTTAATCCCCATGTAAGTTGCCATGTATGGAATTCCCCAGGCATGAACATGAAACATGGGTGTAAGCGGCATGTAAACCGAATCGCGGTGCATACGCCCCTGGGTTGCCGGTGAGGCCAGTGCGGTTACCGACGTAAGCGTATGCAAAACCAGTTGCCGATGTGAAAAGTAAACACCTTTGGGCAAGCCTGTTGTTCCGGTTGTATAAAATGTAGTGGCACGGGTGTTCTCATCAAATTCAGGAAAATCGAATTCAGGCGAGGCAGCCGCCAACATTGCTTCGTATTCACCTTCAAACTGAATTTTATGATTGACGGGTTCTCCTGTTTCGTTAATCAGGATGAATTTTCTCCCGTCAGAAATCCTGCCTTTGATGGCTTCCAGCAGGGGCAAAAAATCAGCATGACAAATAATTACATCATCTTCGGCATGTTCAATGGTATAAACCATCTGTTCGGGCGAAAGCCGCACGTTGATCGTGTGCAACACAGCACCCAGCATCGGAATGGCATAATACATTTCGAGATAACGGTGCGAGTCCCACTCCATTACCGCCACCGTGTCGCCACGCTTTACGCCGATTGCTGTTAACGCCGAGGCCAAACGGTTCACCCGTTCTTTCCATTGCCGATAAGTAATCGTTATCTGATCGCGGTAAACAATCTCCTGATCAGGATTATGTACAAGCGGTGCCCGGAAAAGCTGTTTGATGATAAGCGGATAGGAATAGGCAGAGGGGGTATGTTCAATTAAATTGTCTGACATGCTCTATTTCGAATAAATTGTTTGTTTTTAAAATGGCAGAAATTTAAATGAATTTTGATTTTTGAAATTTTTCAACTGATTGAAACGTGGAACTTGAACAGGAAAGTATCCAACTTTTTCAAACCGAATTAAAAAATCAGAACTGATGATTCAAATTTTGGCAGAGTTTTGGCCGTAAACCCTTTGGTATTGGCAAAAATTAAGATAATCCGAAATGGCATTTCAGATTATCTTAATTCCCAAATTGTGGTTAGAAACCGCACCACCCTTATTCAGCATCCGCCACGCACCTGAAGCCCACCGTGGCTTTGCGTTCAAAACCCTGCGAAACCCGCAGTAACATTTGCCGCCAGCGCAGGTTTTTCGGGCCGCCCTGCACATACCACCAACTGTCTTCGGGTTTGTAGTAACTGCCGCCTTTCAGGATCACAAAAGAGTACGTGCAGTTGTCGTACACATCGTTGGTGATTTGCCACACCGAACCCACCAAATCCTGCAAACCCAAAGGATTTTCACCTTTCGGATACCTGCCAACAACATTCAAATTGCCATTGCCGGGGTTACAAAGTGTGGAGTCGATTCCTCTTAACTTTTCTACTGTGAGCGTTCCGGTGATTTCTTCTTTTTCTGCAACAATGTGTGCTTTTTCGCCCCAAGGCCATTCATTGAGTTTTTCGGTTTGTGCGGCATATTGCCATTCTGCCTCGGTGGGAAGCCGTTTTCCGGCCCATTTTG
>JAJUGS010000218.1 GCA_029265875.1 Prolixibacteraceae bacterium | reverse complement strand
GGTTGAACCGAACCAGATTTTTCCATCGATTGCGGCTACTGAGGTGAGTTCTGTCCAGGGCATTTTGCGCTGAATTTCGCCGGTTTGCTTGCCGGTTTTTGCATCTATTTCGAAATAACCATCGGTTGTTCCCACGATGATTTTCCCATCATTTATTTCGAAACAGGTTAAATTACTGCCTGTAAATTCCTCTTTCAGTTCGTTGTTTTCAGGATTGAATGAATTGATTGATTCGGGTGTTAAAATCCGGAAGAGGTTATTTTTAGTATCGAATTTAATGTCGGTGATCGATTTTCCGGCCAGCGAACCTTCCCAAAGTTTTTGAGAATCTTTCAGTAAAACAAGATTTTTACCATCAGAAACAAGAAAAGCAAAATCGTTGCCACCCGCCAGAATCCGGGCTTCGGGCATCGTGTGCCTTGAATACAATTTACCCGCCCAGGCGTTGCTTAAAACTGCTTTGTCGTCAACATAAACCAACTGGTTTTGATAAGTACCGATTCCGGCAATTTTTTTATCCGAAGTTGGTAAATCCTGAACATCTTTCACAATGGTTCCGGGAAAAAGAAACTGGCCGCCACGCAAACGTAACAGGCCTTTATCCGACAAAATCTGGATGTATCCGTTCCGGTCGGAAACCACTTTTTGCAAGGTTACATCTTTGTTTTCGTTTATAAATTTGATGCTGTAATCCTGGATAAATGGTTTATCCTGGATAAAAGCTGTGGTTTGGGTTTCATTTTTTTTCGCACACGAGGCCAGTATCATGGCCATCATAAACATTAAAATCAGTTGATTCTTCATTTTGTTACTATTTATTATTTACTATTTTCTGTCATTCAATACTTTTTAATCTTCGTGATTTCTTTGTGTCTTAGTGCCTTTGTGGCAATTATTCTTTTAAACCACAAAGACACTAAGTCACTAAGTTCACAAAGCGGATACTTTTAATATTTCTTTCCAATCCAGTTCCATCACAAAAATCTGCCTGAATTTCTTCGTTTCATTTTCGGTTTTTGTTTCGACAAAAATGTTGTATGCCAGCATATTTCCGTCGTTCGACACCACCAGCGAATTTCTTTCCTGGTCATCGCCTGTCAGCAAAAATGTTTTGCCGAAGTTGTTGCCGGGTTCAGCGCAAACGGCTGCAATATTTCCGCCGGTGGTTACAAAAAGCCAGTTTTTCTTCGGGTGCCAGCGCGGGTTGGCAGCATTTTCGGTAAACGTAGTAAGCTGACGAGGGTTCAGTTTTGCAAGCTGCGACCGGTCGGATCCCAGTGCATCAATCACAAAAACCTGCATTACTCCGGCTGAATCGGGAGCACAATAGGCAATCTGCTTACCATCAAACGATCCACTTACGTTTCCTTCGGCTTTCCCAGTGTGGGTGAGCCTGCGAATCAGAATTCCTGCCGGGGGTTCAGGATATTCGTTCCCGTTACCTGAAAAGGCAGTTGTAATATCAACCTTCGGCGGAATATCAGCTACAAAAAGGTCGTTTTGATAATCAACACCATTTTCGGCCCTTACTTTTCCGATGAATGCGCGCATCCGGCCATCTGGGTCAACCCACGAATCACCAAAAGCCTTTTCTATTTCACCCGGTTTTGACTGGCCTTTCAAAGCCGGTTTTACAAGAATGGCAAAATAATGTGTGTAACCGGCGGGTGCTTTCGGGTTGGGTTCCATGTACCCGATTGTGCGGTCGTAGTTGGTATTCAGAAAATCGTCGTAAGTAAATCCAATCCGGTTTCCGCTGCGGGTGTATTCGTGCCGGTGGGTTCCTCCGCGCTGGGCCCCGGGAGTTGTGGCCCGGTCGGTTGTCACATCGCGCATATCCACTTTTGTGATTGTCCCTTTTCCGTCGGCACTTACTTCAACACCTGTGCGGTTGGTAATTCCGTAATATCCGCGGGTCGCCACTTCCTCAAGCAGCGGACCGTGAATAAAAATCACTTTATCCTCTTTTGGATGATACGAAACTGCAGCAACGCCCGGTGCGGCCTGCTCTCCGGTTATCGATCCGGGTTGCCAGAGAATGGTTTCGATGCCGGTTTCAATCTCAATTTTTTCGATGGATTTGCAGTTGCCCAGGTTGTCGTTAAAGACCGTTCCGCGGGTGTCGTAACACAAAAAACGGTTATCGGGCGAAAAGTTATCGTTGTTGTCGAGGGCGTGGTTTTTCGGGGAGAATGATATCTGTTTTTCTTTCATGGGGAGGGTGATTATTTTGTTGTTTTTGTTGTCATTGTTTTTATTGCAACCTATCAGAATTGCAACAATCAGCAGAAATGTTGTCGGAGTTATTTTGGTTGCCGGTGTTGTCATTGGTTTGCTGAAGATGTATGTTTTAAAATGTGTTTACTTAAATGTTTTTACCACTAAGACACTAGTTTCACGAAAATTAAGCATACTTAGAGTTTCTTGGTGCCTTTGAGTCTTTGAGTTATTTTTCCCATTTTTCTTTCATACTAATTCACATTGAAAACACGGTGAGCCGTGTAGGTTTGGTTGTACATATCGGTTGATTGCACAGTTAATTTATGCGCCCCGGGTTTGATTCCTTTGGGAAATGCTGCTTTCCAGATATGGGTTGAAACACTGGGATAATCCATACTGTAGCCAAAAATATCATCCAGTTTATTGCCGTTTATTTCGGTATCGAGATATGGAGAAAGCTGGTGCATCCTTAAAATTTCAGGATCGATGGTTTTGCATTTTTCCATTTTTATCCAGTTCCCGTTATCAACCTGCATTTCGACAACCGATTTTTCAGAACCTGCGAAAACATTCACCAAAATATGGGATGTATCGGCCATGGTTTTGGTCAAATCATCGGGCAGGTAAATATTCATCTGGTAGTCAGCCGGGCGGCGGGCGGCTTTAAACTGAACACTGTATTTGTTCCCATCGAACGAAATAATTGAATAACCGTTGGGAGCCCCGTCGTTCATGGTGGCATGCGGAATTCCGGTTTCATCTTTTAACCCGCACCACCAGCTTCCGCAAACCGTGGCGTTGATGAGATGATGATGCGGCGTTTTTCCTTTCCAGCCCAGTTTTTCATCCACAAAAAGATTGAGTTGTTCATGAACGTGCCCCGAAACAGAAAAGGTATTCGGCCTGTTTTCCAGCAGCCTGAACATAGCTTCTCGGTTGTCGCAGGCCACAATGGGTGAATGCATCATCAGTACCACCAGCTTGTTTTCGGGCACAAATGCAAGGTAATTTTTTACAAACTCAAGTTGCCTGTCGGTAAAATGTGAAATATATTTCCCATCGGGATTGAAGAAAATATCGTTTAAACCAATAAAAGCCACATCGGCGTATTCAAAAGCATAGGTTGAAGGTCCAAAGAACTTTTCGAAAGTATTGTCGCGGTCGTCATTGGTTTTGGCGTCGCGGTCGTTGTCGTGGTTACCAATAATGTTGTACCACGGAATTCCGATTTGTGCAATACCGGCAGCCACATCGTCCATTAATTCAGGGTCGTCGGCCACGATATCGCCCAATGTTACGCCAAAAGCTGCTTTTGAACCAATCAGTTCTTCCACCACATCGTGAAAAATATAATTTACTTCTTTCATTCCACGCGCCTGTGTGTCGCCAAAAAACAGGGCATCAAACTTTTTTGGCTCTTCTTGTTTTAAGAGAGGGAATTTGATTTCACCACTTTGCGATTTGTTCCAATATTGAGGAACCTGAATTTCGCTAACAGGAACTGCAAAGCCGGGAGGTTTGATTACAAAAACAGTTTCACCCGGTTCAGCTTCAATGGAAAATCTTCCATTCTGATCGGTTTTTACCACCCATTTGCCGTTCGACACACAAACTGATGGGATGCCGGGTTCGCCGGAATCGATCGAATTGTTTTTATTCAGATCGTTAAAAACAACACCTTTTTGTATTGTAGTTTTTGCTTTAATTAAACCAGCCGGGGTAAATACAATGAGAAGGATGAATAGTAACCGGGTCATCGTAGTTGTTTAAGTTAAAAAGGACTGAGAAGGAAATTAAAGAGGACAAGGAAAAACCTTGTCCTCTAAAAAACCATGAAAAATGAAATTCTGAAAATCAGTATGGTTTATTGGTCCCCTGGATTAGCCAGAATTTTGACCATGAACTGTCTTTACCGTCGGTTGCAGTATAAGGTGTTTCAACAAGACTCTTAATAGCTTCGGAATAATTGGCATTGTTACGTGCTATTTCATTACCACCATATTCATAACGCAGCGGCATAGCATCACGAACACCTTTTGACCCGATTTTAAATACCGGATAACCTGTTCTTCTCCAGTCGCACCACGATTCATGTGCCATTGTCCAATTGGCGATCCATTTCTGAATCATAATCTGTTCCAGTGTTCCGTTATGTGCAACACCTGCCTGTGCTATATAATTTGTGTAACTGTCACCTACTCCCCATGTATCCATTGAAGCTTTTATTCCTTTATCGTACCAGTCTTTCTGAGTGCCTCCAACCGACCATCCTTTATTGGCAGCTTCGGCCAGGATAAAACATACTTCAGAATAAGAAATAAGGCGTGCTTTCAGTTTATCACCTTTTGCTGCTTTGTACATATCATTGAGTGCTGAATTATGTACATTCGGCCCACCCTGAATAGGGTTAGGGTTCAGGTTGTAGTTTGAACCGTCGCCTGTGCTTGATGCAATTGGCATACCCACATATTCCATCGTGTCAACCAGTGTTTTGCCTTCCTTAATTGCATCAACCCAGGTTTCCGGATCATAAACAACCATGTTTTCGGCTTGCAGGTACTCCGGACGTAAATATCTGATATTTCCAACTACAATGTCGTCATCAGGATACTGGGTTGAGACTTTTATCCGGGTTCTTACTTTGTTAAACCAAACACCGATCCTCGGGTCGTTGCGTTTTACCAGTTCATCGCGGAATCCGGCACAAAGCTGGATACGGTCGAAATTACTCATGCTTACATCCTGCACGGTATTTGCCGGCCATGAATCTCCGCTTGATGTACCAATATATGCCATTGTGGCATCGTCAGCATTACTGGTAAAAACAGGATATTGAGTTTGATTTGACATGATTTCCTGGATACCGGCTTTTGCATAATCAGGCAATTTAGCTGATAATCTCATGTAATAACGGAGCATAAGCGAATTGGCAAGCTTTCTCCATTTTGCAGGATCACCACCATAAATAACATCGGCTGATTTGCTGATGTCTTTATATTCGCCAACCGATTTGGAAAGAATTGTGTTGGCCTGTTTCAGTTCTTCAATAATCCCTTTATAGATGGTTTCCTGGGTATCGAAGGCGGGAAATAAATCTTCCTGACCACCATTGGCTGCATTCAATGCTTTGGTGTATGGTGCATCACCCCACGCATCAGCAATATAGGCGAAATTAAAAGCCCTGATCACCGTTGCCACCCCTTTGTGAAATTCCATTCCTTCCTTATCAGCACGTTCATAAAGATGTTTGGCATCTCTGAGTGTATTATAATATCCACTCCAGTCTCGTTGGGTATTCCAGTCTAATTTATTCAGACCATTACCCCACCCGCTTTTCTGCACATATTGCATAACACCTGCAACATCTCCCTGGTAGTTATTATCAAGATACGTCGTCATTGTATTGGTAATAATCGTCGGGATCATCAGGTTCGGGTTCACGGTTGAAGGGTCAACCCCGTTCGGGTTCACATTCAACTCGGTCAGCTGATCGTTACAGGCACTGATTACAATCACTGCAAGAACCAGAAATATTTTGGCTAATGTTTTCATTCATCAATATTTTAAAGGATTCAACATTAAAAGTTAAAATTCAGTTTAAACCCAACCGGAATTGTCCATGGGCTTACGTTATATCTTTCAATACCCTGTTTAAACTGGATACCGCTTTTTTGTACGCCACTTGAAGCCTGGAATGCCGTTTCAGGATCGATACCAATTCCAGCTTTTGTCCAGAGAATCAGGTTACGGCTGTATATTGAAATTGAAGCATTCTGAATGCCGATTGACTTCATAGAAGGTAACTGATAAGAAAGTGAAATTTCCCTCAGTTTGATAAAATCAGCATCAAATGTAGCTGTTTGGGTAAAGTCCCATCCATAAAAATCCTGGTACCTGATCAGCGGTGTTCCACCTGACTGTCCGAGTTTTTCGCCAAGGTGCTCAGCCACCATTACAAATTTTCCGTTATCATCATAATAACCTTCAACACCGGGCATAAATACACCATCGTTCAGGGTAATCCCACCTTCAGTTAACGGGAGACCACCCGTTTCGGCAGTCGGGCCACCCACAACAACGTAAAATTCACCACCTGGCAATAAGTATTTGTCAGCATTATCTTTCAGGTATTGTGCCATTTCGGCACCAGACATATTGTTAATTTTCACAGTCCTGTCAATCCATCGTTGTGTATGAAGGTCAGACTCGCCGTAACGGAAAGTCTGCGAAACAAACTGCCCGCCAACACGCCAGTCGATGCTGGCATTCAATGTCCATTTTTTATAGCTTAAACCCGTTTGGAAACCAAGGATAAAGTCAGGATTGAAATTACCGATTACATTCGGATCCCCTTCGTTGACTTTCACCTGCCAGCCCACTGCATCGTTCCATCCTTCGTCGTCGAGAATTGGCCAGCCATAGTATGGTGATGTTGGATCTTCAACACGTACAATTTCGGCATCAACAATTTGTCCGATTTCATCGCCTACACGGGTTACAGCACCTCCTTTTGCATCGGTCCATAAATCAATATATGTAAAACCTTCAGTCAGTTCTTCAATTTTTGTGCGGTTACGGGAGAAATTCAAAGTAACATCCCATCTCCAGTCATTATTCAGTACCGGGGTTCCGCCAACTGAAAACTCCACTCCTTTGCTTGAAATTAAACCGGCATTAATCTGTTTTGAACTGTAACCCGAAGATGGAGGAAGGTTAACCGGAAGAATCTGGTTTTCGTTTTCAGACGCATAATAAGTTCCTTCCAAACGCAACCTGTCACGGAATAAATTCAGATCGGCACCTGCTTCCCATGAAGTCTGGATTTCCGGTTTAAGGTCGGGTAACAACAAACTGCCCGAGGTTGTTAAGCGTGTTTCGTTGCCCCATGCACCTGCATTTCCCATTACGGCAAGTAATTTATAAGGATCAGTATCATTACC
>JAJUGS010000032.1 GCA_029265875.1 Prolixibacteraceae bacterium | reverse complement strand
GGATACTTTCAATAACATCTTTTGTTTTATCAGAATAATTATCGTTTACTGTGCCCAGTTTATATACCGGCATTTCATAATCTACATAAACATCGCCACTCCCCAGTAAAAAAGCCGAAACAGCATATGCGCAGAGAACATATTTGCTTTCTTTCATTTCGGGCTCGAGCCCCAGATAAATGCGTAAACGGTTTTCGTTTTCACCAGCCAGTTTTTTATAGGTATCTTTCTGCAGAATCAGCTGGGGCATTACAAGATTAAAAATGCCTTTTTGCTCTTCAGCAAAATTTCTTCTCCAGTATTCTGCCTGCTTTTGTGGTATCTGATCGCGTTTTAATGATGATGCCATTTTTCCCTAATTTTTTGGTGATAACGAAACGATAAAAATAGTTGAATTCTTTTAATTCGCAGAAAGCGTAGCTAAAATTTCATGTTATTTATTTTCTGAAAAAATAAAGGGCTGAGTTGGAATCAGCCCTTTACTGTTACTATCAAATTTTTAATTGATCGAAAATTCAAAACTGAAGCCTCCGTTTATATAATGATCATCGTAAGCATAATATCTTTCGGGATAATGAACCAGTTGATAACCTGCAGGTGTGTATTCCAGAAACAGATTTCCAACCCTGTAATACATAAAACCGTTAATATATACCGTATCATAATGGTTGGGTATTACGGCAAAGGTTACTCCGAATGGAACGTCAACGAGAATGTACCCGATGCCGGGACGATATCTGAAAAAATGCCCGTCGTAACAGTAGTATTTATGATGATTATGAATAAACACCAGCGGGCGTGTAGTGAATTTACGGATTACATGTCCATAATACGGGTGGTGGTAATAGTATCTGTAATTTCGGTATGCATAAGGATCGTAATAACTGTAGTAATTTCTCCAACTGTTAACATTCCATCTGTAATGCTCCCAGTTATGGTCCCAATGATTGTAATGGCCCATTTTTACTTTTTTGCCGTGGTCGTGGTGACTGTCGCGCATCTCAGCTGACCAATATTTGTCACTTCCCCTGTAATTATTATTGGGTCGGTACCGGTCTTCATCTCTGTCTAAACGATATTTTTCGCGGTTGGTAACTCCCGAAGTCCGGCTTGCACGGTTATTGTCACCATATTCATCGCTAAATTTTAGCTGATCTCTTTTATAAGCATTATTATTTCTTGTCCTGTTATTCGAACGGGCTTCATTGCCGGTTCTTTCAACATTACCAGAAGTAACATCTCGATTGTTTTGCATCATTTCTTTAGCTGGCTGACGCGAATTATTATTTCTGTTAACGTCAGAACGATTCCTGCTTTCTCTTTTGTTTTCTTTTTTATCCGCTTGTGCCCTTGAATATTCCTGATGATTCGCAGAACTTTTTAATTTTTCATTCGGGTTATTCTGGGTCCGTTTTATTTCCTTGTCTGTTTTAATTTTCCTGATTTGAGCATCTTTTTCAAAAGCTTTGTTGCGTGAATTATTTTTTTCACTCAAAGCGTTTCTGTGGTCTTCCCTGGTTGTCTGAGTATTATCAGTCGAACGCTCATTTCTTCTTTGTGCTTCGGTGGTATTGGTTGCTGCTAAAACTGCCGCCAGAGTAATTATTGTAGCCAACAGTCTGAATTTAATTGTTTTCATGGCCTTTATAGATTAAAATTTAACATCTTTCTAAAAATTCTCTTTTGGCGCCTTTTTAATGATATCTGTCAAAGAAAACACAAACGGTGTGCCAAATATTTCCTGTTAAGTTGAAATTCATTGAGATGAGCAGGTTATGCTGTTGTTTTTTATTTTGCTTATTCTGTTTATTTTTGCCGTCAAATTCAAAGAAATGGCCAGGATTTTAGCTGTTGATTATGGGAAAAAAAGGGTAGGGCTCGCAGTGACAGATCCGGGAAGAATTATTGCGACACGACTGGAAACAATCCCAACAGATAAAATTTGGATTTTTCTGGAGAATTATTTCTGCAAAGAAAATGTTGACACAGTAGTGGTAGGTTACCCGCGGCAATTGAACAATGAAGCTTCTGAAGCGGTAAGGTATATTAATCCATTTCTGAAAAAATTTCAGCAGAAGTACCCGGAAATGAAGCTTGAACTGGCTGACGAAAGATTTACCTCGAGACTTGCATTTCAGGCAATGATTGACGGAGGTTTAAAAAGGCAGAAACGACAGGATAAAGCATTGGTTGACGGAATCAGTGCCACCATAATTCTTCAGAATTATCTTGAAATGTTAAGAAATAAACAAGAATAGAAAATTGAGTAGTGAACCGTCGGCACTTGTTTGTGGTTCAAGTAAAAAAAAATAGTGATGAAATACCCGATTACAGTTTACGGTGACCCGATATTAAGAAAAAGAGCAGAAAACATTGGTAAAGATACAGAAGGGCTCGCTGAAATAATTGAAAATATGTGGGAAACCATGTATTATGCTGATGGAGTGGGGTTGGCAGCACCTCAGACAGGGATGTCAATACGCATGTTTGTGATTGATGCTTCGTCGGGTGCCGATGAAGAACCTGAATTAAAAGATTTTAAAAAAGTATTTATCAATCCCGAAATTATTGAACTATCAGGTGAAAAGTGGGCTTTTAATGAGGGCTGCCTGAGTTTGCCCGAAATCAGGGAAGATGTTCTCCGCCCCGATGTAGTTAGAATCAGGTATTTTGATGAGAATTTTGTGGAGCACGATGAAATTTATAAAGGATACGCAGGCCGCATTATTCAGCACGAGTATGATCACCTGGAAGGAAAGCTTTTTATTGATTATCTCTCGCCACTGCGTAAGAGACTTTTAAAGAGCAAACTCAATGATATTTCACGCGGGAAAGTCCAAACACATTATAAAATAAAGCCACCCGTAAAATAATGTAACCCGTGTCAGTGGATTTCCGTTTTACAGGTATTGTCCTGCAAGCGGTTACCATTGGAAAAAGCGTTTCAAAATATTCCCTTTCTGCGTATTACAATTGCACTGATTACAGGTATAATTGCAGGTCAGTATTTTGTTGTAAATGAAATACTGAATATGCTGCTTCTGGCCGTAGTTTTCATTCTGCTTATTTTTATCAATCTGAAATACAGCTACTCCTTATCGGTTTATTTCGGGATTTTGCTGAATATTTTCTTTGTCCTGCTCGGAATACTGGCCAACACAAATTATTACCGCAAACCGGTATTGCATGAGAACGGCGTTTTTTCGGCCATCGTGCTCGAAAGTCCGGTTGAAAAGCCAAAATCGTTTAAATCGGTTGTTAGAATTAGTGAAGTTATCCTGGGTGACTCAGTAAAACCAACCAACGAAAAAGTAATTGTTTATTTCGGGAAAACACCTGAAGCAGAAAATCTCGAAGCCGGTGACCGGATTCTGTTCAGCCAGACCCCGCAAATGATTTCGCCAAAATTGAATCCGTACGATTTTGATTTCAGAAAATACTACGAAAGAAAGAAAATTTACCGGCAGGTTTATTTGGGCGATGACAAATGGCACAACACTGGAATAAAAGAGTTTTCACTGGTTTGTAGAGCTGAAAAATTCAGGAATAAACTGATTGATATCTATCGCGAACAACCACTCGATTCGGTTGAATTTGAAGTCCTGACCGCAATGACACTGGGTTACCGCAGCGAACTGGATCCGGAAACCCGCAGGGTTTTCTCTTCGTCGGGCGCCATGCATGTTCTGTCGGTTTCGGGGTTACATGTGGGTATAATTTTTACAGTGCTCAGTTTTTTACTGGCATTTCTGAAGAAAAAACAATGGGGTAAATGGATTTTTGTCGGGCTCGTTGTGGTTATACTCTGGTTTTACGCCTTTATTACAGGATTGTCTCCCTCAGTTTTAAGGGCATCGGCCATGTTCAGTGTTTACATAATTGGCGATAACATGAACCGAAGGTCCAATATTTATAATTCGCTTGCACTCACTGCCTTTTTCCTGCTGCTGATTAATCCTGGAAACCTCTTTGACATTGGATTTCAGCTTTCGTATGCTGCACTTTTCGGCATTGTTTTCCTGCAATCAAAAATCGATTCGGTTATTAATATCAGGAATAAAGTGCTGAAGTATTTCGTGCCCCTGATTACAGTTTCCGTCGCGGCGCAAATCACGACTTTCCCCATCACATCCTACTATTTCGGACAATTTCCGAGTTATTTCTGGATTACAAACCTTTTTATCATCCCCTTTACCGCCATTTTAACTCCTGTTGGAATTCTGTTGCTTTTTGTTTACAAAATACCAGTCGTTGCAGGAGCTGTTGCATTTATTCTCAACAACATGTTAAAATTGAGTTTATTCTTGCTTCGTGCAATTGAAAACTTGCCATTCTCGGTTGTGCCGGTTACCATCAATCAGGGGCAATTATTACTGTTGATGATCACCCTTTTTTATTTCTTCCGGTTGCTTGTAAAATTTCGGCCCATGACAATCAAAGTGATTATTTTACTTATCATTTTGATAAATGTTAGTTTTATCGGCAATGAAATTATCAGGCAAAAAACTTCACAATTAATTGTTTATGACTATTATGGTCCAGCCACATTGCATCTGATAAAAGGTAAAACAAATTACCTGGTTACCGGGGCAGATTTTCAGGATGACGCCGGCATTCGTAACTCGGTGAATTCAACAGTAAGGAAGCTGGGAATCAGGTCGCCGGTTATAATAAAGTATAATGAGAATTTTGCCGATGAGAACCTGCTGATAAAAGACTGTAAAATTGTTTTCAGAGATCAGGTTATTGTTTTTGGCGCCAATCCAGATCCTCCAGTTGAATATGCGGCTCACCTGATTTATATAAATCCTCCCGGAAATTTTCAGGCCAACAAGGTTGCCGGTTTGTTAACTGTAGTGTTTACTGACCAGAAATATATCAACAGGAATAATTGGCAATCGGAAATTTACTTTACTTCAATCAACGGGGCCTATCGGAAAATTTGGTAACTTTTGGCGTTTTTTGCTCATTATTAAAATTTTGAATGAAAAGCACGCAGGTATTGTTTAATTATAAACTTTGTGATTTATTTGCGCGTTTTTACACGACAGCTATTAAAAAATTATGAAGATAGTAATTGCAGGTGCCGGTGAAGTGGGTACACATTTGGCAAAAATGTTGTCCGACGAATCGCACGACATTACGCTTTTGGACGATTCTCCCGAAAGACTTTCAAAAATCAGTACCGAGGTCGATATTATGACCGTGACTGGCTCTGCCCATTCATTTCAGGATTTGAAAAAAACCGGGCTATCAAAAGCTGATTTGTTTATTGCTGTTACACCTTACGAAGAACGTAATGTTTTGGCCTGTACGATGGCATCGTATCTGGGAGTTGGCCGCACCATTGCAAGGATTAACAACTCGGAATACCTGATGGAAAACTACAGGGCCAAGCTTCGCAACATGGGAGTTCATGAGCTTATTTATCCTGAAAGTCTTGCAGCCAAAGAAATTACTTCCTCGGTAAAACAAACCGTCACCCGGCAAATCATCGAATTCTCGAACGGCAAACTGTTGCTGTTAGGGATTAAAGTGCGCGAAAATGCCTGGGTGGTTAATCACTCCATTCAGGAAATTGCCTTAAAATATGATTCGGTAAAAGTGGTGGCCATCAATCGCGAGAATACCACAAGAATTCCATCAGGCTCAGATATTGTCCGAGATGGAGACATCGTGTTTTTTGTGGTGGCCAGGGGCGATCAGCAACTTGTTTTCGATATTACCGGGAAAAAACCTTTTGAAGTAAAAAACATCATGTTTTTGGGTGGCAGCCGCATTGCCCAGAAAACAATCGAAAAATTAGGAGATCAATATCGGATTAAAGTAATTGAAAACGACCGCGAGAAATGCGAGAAAATTGCGGATAAATTCGGCAAAGTTTTGGTAATAAACGGCGATGGAAGAGATATTAAACTGTTGAAAGAAGAAGGCATCGAAAAAATGGATGCCTTTGTGGCCACAACCGGTAATTCTGAAACCAATATCCTGAGTTGCCATCTTGCCAAATCATTCGGGGTGAAAAGAACAGTGGCCGAAGTTGAAAACCTTGCCTTTATGAGCCTGGCTGAAAAGATGGACATTGGGAGCCTTGTCAATAAAAAACTGAACGCTGCCAGTTATATCTATAAATACACTTTGAATGCTGAAATTTCGAAAGTCAAATGTCTGACGGCTTCTGATGCCGAAGTGTTTGAATTTGTGGCAAAACCCAATGCCAAAATTACCGGGAAACCATTGAAAGAAGTTGGCTTTCCGGAAGAAGCCATGGTTGGCGGAATAATCAGGGGTGAACAGGGGCACATTGCCGTTGATGATACGGTTATTGAAGAAGGAGATAAAGTAGTGGTTTTCACACTGCCTGCGGGCATCAAAAAACTTGAAAAGTATTTCAAGTAATCTTTTTAATTAACATGAATATTAAAATCATCATCAGGGTTTCCGGGCTACTCATGTTTGTTGAAGGAGTAGCC
The DNA here is from genome assembly GCA_029265875.1 of Prolixibacteraceae bacterium. GTDB lineage: Bacteria > Bacteroidota > Bacteroidia > Bacteroidales > Prolixibacteraceae > Draconibacterium. The sequence goes on along the minus strand of JAJUGS010000032.1, from coordinate 16,653 downwards.
ATGTTGCTGGCCCTGTTGGTGTCGTTTCTATACAATGAACCCGATAAGGCAGGGATTGCCATTTCTGCTGCCATCAATATTGCAACAGGGGCATTGATTATTTCTTTGACCCGCAAGGTCAGCAAGGATATCGGGAAACGAGAAGGTTTTATTATTGTGTCGCTGGTTTGGATTTTGTTTGCTTTCCTGGGCAGTTTGCCCTACATATTTACAGGAGCCATTCCAAATCTCACCGATGCTTTTTTCGAAACCATGTCGGGGTTTACCACCACCGGCGCTTCGGTATTAAACAACATCGAATCGCTGCCGCACGGCATACTTTTCTGGCGTGCGCTCACACATTGGCTGGGAGGCATGGGAATTATCGTGCTTTCGCTGGCCATCTTGCCGGTTTTCGGAATTGGGGGTATGCAGTTGTATATTGCCGAGGTTCCCGGTCCTACACCCGACAAAATCAGTCCGCGTATCCGCCAGACAGCCGCTGCCATGTGGCTGGTTTATGTGTTGCTGACTTTCATACAAACCTTGCTTTTGTGGATCGGTAAAATGCCGCTTTTCGATGCCATTTGTCATGCATTCGCCACAATGGCAACCGGGGGTTTTTCCACCAAACAGGCAAGTATTGCATTCTGGCCATCACCATACATACAGTATGTTATTATATTATTTATGTTTCTGGCCGGAACCAACTTCACGCTTACTTATTTTGTATTGCGCGGCAAATTCAAACCATTGCTGAAAGATGAAGAGTTTAAATACTACAGCATTTTTGTTTTGTTTTTTACCCTGCTCATTTTTGCTGGGCTTATAAAATGGGTCCCCGGCGGAGTGGAGGAATCATTCAGAAATGCCTTATTCTGGGTGGTTTCAATCATAACAACAACCGGGTTTTCCACCGTTGATTATCTATTGTGGCCCCCTGTTTTGATTATTATTTTGTTTGCCGTTTTTTTTATCGGTGGTTCGGCCGGTTCAACAGGTGGTGGATTAAAGGTGATGAGAATTGTAATGCTTTTCAAAAACGGTTATTATGAACTGAAAAGAATGGTCCACCCGAACGCTGTAATCCCACTGAAATTTAACAAGCATGTTGTTGACTCGCGCATTATGAACAATGTGCTGGCGTTTGCCGTGCTGTACATGATTATTTTTGGTCTCAGCACAGTTATTCTGATGGTTGTGGAGCCCGATCTGGAAACGGCAATGGGGGCTGTGGCTTCATCATTGGGGAACATTGGCCCGGGCCTCGGAAAAGTAGGCCCCATGTTAAACTATTCCGAGATACATCCTTTCGGAAAGTGGTTTCTTTCATTTTTGATGCTGCTGGGCAGGCTCGAACTTTTTACCATTCTTGTGATTTTCAGCCCTGCCTTCTGGAAAGAATAAGCTAAAAATCCCCCAAATCAGAACTCAAGAACACCTTTTCCTTCCCTGGTAATCACAATTTCGTCGCCTGTACAATCCACAATGGTGGAAGGTATCAACTCACCATAGCCGCCATCAATTACCAGGTCGGTAATTTCACCATATTTTTCGTCAATTAATTCCGGGTCGGTGGTGTATTCCAGTATTTCATCATCATCCTTAATCGATGTCGAAAGAATCGGGTTTCCCAACTGGCGCACAATTTCGCGGATGATATTGTTATCCGGAACCCTGATTCCGACAGTCTTTTTCCCCTTAAAATATTTGGGCAGGTTGTTGTTGGCTTCCAAAAGAAAGGTAAAAGGCCCCGGCAGGTTTTTCTTCATTAGTTTAAAAATATGATTGGGGATGGGCTTTGTGTAATCGGCCAAATGGCTGAGGTCGCTGCAGATAAACGAAAAGTTGTTCTTTTCAACTTTTACCCCTTTTATACGCGCCACTTTTTCCACGGCACGGGCGTTGGTAATGTCGCAACCCAACCCGTAAACCGTGTCGGTGGGATATATAATTATACCCCCGTCACGCAAAACATCCACAATCCGGAGAATTTCACGTGGGTTCGGATTTTCGTTAAAAAGTTTTACCAACATTGTTTTGCTAATTTTACGGCGTAAAAATAGTTTTACTTTTTTGAAAAAAAACAACTTTTCACATGGAACTGATTGTTACAGCAGATGGTTCTCACACCATTTTTATTCCTGAAATGAATGAACAATACCATTCGGTTAACGGTGCCATCACCGAGTCAGCATATGTTTACATCGGTAAAGGGTTCCGGTTTTGCAATGTGAAAAATCCAACGGTTTTCGAGGTGGGCTTTGGCACCGGGCTGAATTGCCTGCTCACACTGGCCGAGGCAAACCGAATGCGGCGGCATACAAAATACATTTCAATCGAAAAATACCCACTCGAAACCGAAATGGTTCAAAAACTGAATTACGAAAACCTGCTCCCGGGTACCCGTGATTTTTTGATGAAAATCCATCAGGCACCCTGGAACGAAGCCATTAAAATCAGTGATTTTTTTACCTTAAAAAAATTGCAGGCTGACCTGCTCAATTATCAATTTGAAAAAGATGATAAAGCCGATGTGGTTTATTTCGATGCTTTCGGCCCCGATAAACAACCCGAAATATGGACACCGGCTGTTTTTTCAACCATTTTTAACATAACCACTGAAAATGGCATTTTTGTAACTTACAGTGCCAAGGGCGAAGTACGGCGCCAGTTGGCAGCCAGTGGATTCGCCATGGAACGCCTGCCCGGGCCGCCCGGAAAAAATCAGATGCTGCGCGGAATAAAACCCATGTCAAAGATTTAGTTGCCAAAAAATTACACTATATTCGCAGCCTTTAATTAAAAGTATTAATGACGGAAAGAAAATTGGATGTTGAACTCGAAGAGTTCAGTTATTCGCTGGGAATGAGCATTGCCGGAAATCTGATCCAGGCTGGTGTCAAAACGGTTTACCCCGAAGTTTTTCTGAATGGATTTACCGATGTTTTTAAAGGGAACACGCCCAAAATTGATCCTGAGGATGCTAACCGCATTCTTGAGACTTTTATTGCCGGGGTAAACCAGGAAAAAAACAGCAACAACCTCGAAGAAGGCAGGAAATTTCTGGCTGAAAACCTCAATACCGAAGGTGTGATTGAACTGCCGAGTGGCCTGCAATACCAGGTAATCAAAGAAGGCAGTGGTGCAAAACCCAAAGTATCAGACCAGGTAAAATGCCACTATCACGGAACCTTGATCGATGGTTCGGTTTTCGACAGTTCGGTACAACGCGGTAAACCAGCCGTGTTCCCGGTTGGTGGCGTTATCAGGGGCTGGGTGGAAGCACTGCAACTGATGACAGTCGGTTCAAAATGGAAACTTTTTATTCCTTCTGAACTGGCTTACGGAAAACAGGGCGCTGGCGGTGTGATTGGCCCCGACACCACCTTGATTTTTGAAGTGGAATTATTAGAAATCATATAAATATTTTCAAAAATGAAAAACAGTATCATTTATGGGCTGGTGGTGGTTTTGGCGCTCAGCGCATCGTGCCAGCAAAGTGGAAAATCAGTAAAACTGCAGTCAAATATCGACTCAGTAAGTTATGCTATCGGAGTTCTGGTTGGTTCAAACAACCTGAAACAACTTGAAAATGCACCCGGTGGTGGCGAAATCAGCAAAGAAGTAATGGCTGCGGCTTTCCGTGCAGCATCGATGGGCGAAGAAGCAGCCCTGACCGATGAACAGGCCAACGATTTGGTTCGTAAATTCTTTGAATCGGCCAGTCAGCGCGAAGCTCAGAAAGCACTGGAAGAAGGAAATGCTTTCCTTGAAAAAAATAAAGCACGCGAAGGTGTTACTACAACCGAAAGCGGGTTACAGTACGAAGTGATTACTGCCGGTACTGGCGAAAAACCAACATTAACCGACCAGGTTCGCGTTCATTATCACGGAACTTTGATCGATGGTAAAGTTTTCGACAGTTCAGTAGAACGTGGCGAACCGGTTGTATTTGGTGTTAACCAGGTAATTCCGGGTTGGACTGAAGCATTGCAACTGATGCCCGTTGGTTCAAAATGGAAAATTTACCTTCCGTCGAACATCGCTTATGGCGAACGTGGCGCTGGTGGCGACATTGGCCCGAACTCGGTTTTGATCTTCGAAGTTGAATTACTCGAAATCGTGAAACCTGACGCTCCCAAGAAATAGGAAAATTAATTCTTACTGATAAAAACCCTTTGCAGGTTTGTCTGCAAAGGGTTTCTTTTTTCTATTTTTAAGCGCTAAAAAAACGATAAAAATGGCATTGAGTGTAAAAGGCAGGGTAAGCCAGATTCTGAAACCCGAAGGTGGCGTTAGCAAAGGCGGACGCGAGTGGAGCAAACGGGATTTTGTAATTGACACCGAGGAGCAGTTTCCCCGAAAAGTGTGTTTTACTTTGTTTGGCGACAAAACATCGCTGATTAACAGTATTGCCGTTGGTGAAATGGTGGAAGTGTCGTTTAACCTCGAATCGCGCGAGTTTAACGGGAAATGGTACACCAATGTAAATGCGTGGAAAATTGACAAGCCTGATTCAGCACCCCGTTCAGAGCAAATGCCCGAATATTCTGTTGACGATATTCCGCCCGAAGTTGAAGAGAATTCTGACGATCTTCCATTTTAAGTTCCAAAAATCAAATTCCAAATTCCAAAATTGTCTGCCTGTAAACGTGCAGATTGTTTTATTTTGGGTAATTGTTTTCGGGCAGATTTAATGTTCTGCTCCTTGAAACTTATTTGAATTTTGGAATTTGTTTATTGGGATTTAGCCATTATCCCCTGGTAAAAACAGGATTCCCGGGTTTTGATAGCCGCGTGTTGAAAACATAGCCTTCGCAGTCGAAAGCTTCCAGGTCGATGGGTTGAGTGATGTTATTTTCAAGAATAAACCGGGTCATCAGTCCGCGCGCACGCTTGGCAAAAAACGAAATCATTTTGTATTCCCCGTTTTTCAGGTCTTTGAAATCAGGAGTCACAATGGTGGCTTTCAGTTTCTTTTTATCAATGCTTTTAAAGTACTCGTTCGAGGCCAGGTTGACCAGCACATTACTGCCCGATTCGGCCAATGCCTGGTTGATTTTTTTTGTGATTTCGGGATTCCAGAAATCATACAGATCTGCCGATTTATAATATTTCAGTTTGGTTCCCATTTCGAGCCGGTAAGGCTGAATGAGGTCGAGCGGGCGCAAAACACCATACAGCCCCGAAAGTATGCGGACCCTTGTTTGCGCCAGCTCCAGCTTTTCTTCCGGAAGTGTGTCGGCTTTGAGTCCCTGGTAAACCTCGCCGTTAAAAATAGCGACAGCCTGTTTTGCATTTTCGGGTGTAAAAGGCAGGTGCCACTCCTGGTAACGTTTAAAATTCAGTTCGCCCAAATCGGCTGAAATATCCATTAATGCTGAAAGCTGTGCCGGACTCATGTTTTTCAGTTTCGCCACCAGTTTTTCCGACTTGTCGAGCAATTCAGGCACGGTAAATTTCAGCGTGTTTACTGTTTTTTCAAAATCAATCGATTTGGCGGGTGATATTACTGCAAGCATTTTTTTATTCTTTATTTAAATTTCAATTCAGACTTTTTGGGTTTGGTCGTTTACATTCAGGCAACTGAAAACTTCGGCCAGCGATTCTTAATTTTCTGTCAGCACAAACTGCCTGTCGTTTACTTCCAGTTCGGTTGCACCTGAAGGCGTGATATAACCGTCGCCTCGCCTGATAAACGAAATGATCGCGGTTTTGGGCATTCCCAGTTGAACAATCTGTTTGCCGGCAATGGGACAATCTTTGGGAATCACAATTTCAGTCAGCCGCGATTTGATGCTGTCGAAAAGCTCAATATCGGTTTGTGTTCGTTGTTTCTGGCTTTCCGGGATCGAAAGTTTCAGCCATCGTGCCACGATCGGGAGTGTGGTTCCCTGTATTAAAACAGTGGTGATGGAAATAAAGAAAACGATATTAAAAATCATGTTGGCCTTTTCGGCACCGGCAATTAAAGGGTAAGTGGCAAATACAATGGGAACCGCCCCGCGCAGTCCCACCCACGAAATAAACCACCGGCTCGGCTGGTCGGTTTTAAAGGGAATCAGGCTTAGGAAAACACTGATTGGGCGTGCCACAACAATCAAAAACATCGAAATAATCAACCCGATTCCGATGACAGGCACCACCTGCGAGGGAAAAACCAGCAACCCGGGCGTGAGGAATAAAACGATTTGCATCATCCAGGCAAAGCTGTCGAACGATTTGAGTATTTTCTTTTTGTGCATCAGGTCGTTATTGCCCAGAATGAGTGCGCAAAGATAAACAGTGAGGAAGCCGTTTCCACCCACAAAACCGGTGGCCGAGAAACTGAAAAACATGATGGCAATCACCAGCACAATGTAAAGTCCTTCATAATCGAGCCTGATTTTGTTGATCAGATAAACACTGGCTTTCCCGAATGCGTAGCCCAGCACCGCACCTAAAATCAGTTGCTGGAAAAACTCAGGAATAATACTGACAATGCCCGCATCCTGGTTGATGACAAGCCCGGTAAAGGCTATAGTCAGAATATAAGCCATCGGGTCGTTGCTGCCGCTTTCGAGTTTGAGGGTAGGACGGAGGCTGCCTTTTAATGCCAGGTTTTTGGCACGCAGAATGGAGAAAACGGCCGCCGAATCGGTGGAAGAAACAATCGAGCCCAGCAACAAACCTTCGCAAATCGTAAAATCGGTGACTGCCCATACAAACACACCCACCAGCCCGGCAGTGAGCATCACACCCAGGGTGGAGAGTACAATACCCTGGCTGAGCACGGGTTTCACCAGTTTCCAGTCGGTGTCGAGCCCCCCGGAGAAAAGGATAAAGTTGAGCGCTACAATCCCGATAAACTGGGCTATCTGCGGGTTATCGAACTGGATTCCGCCAACTCCGTCAGACCCGGCCAGCATCCCGATTGTTAAAAATAAAATCAACACCGGAACGCCAAAACGCGTGGAAGTTTTTCCGGTAATCAAGGCCAGAAACAGCAATATCGACCCGACCAGCAATATGTTTTCAGTGGTTAATACCATTTTCTTTTATCCATTTTTCCAAAAATAGGGATTCGAAACAGGTTGCCATAAAAATCGGGGTTGTTTTTTGTTTTAAGACAAATTTTTAATGGAAACCGAAAAATCTTTGACGGCAATTTAAAAGTGCCTAGTACGGATCACCTGAAAGACCCGGCATTTGTACTACAGTTTTTCCATGATTCCGGGTCCATCCAGCACCTTGTAAACTTTTTTTTGCCGCGGGTTTCCGGTTTTCAGATAAGCGATGGTTTCAAAATTGGTGAGTGGCAGTAGCAAATTGATTAATTTTTTTCTTCCACAATATGGCTTTGTAAGATTAAATGATCCCAGGATCATCAGCATGTAATTCATTTCGTAATTAATCCGCAATACCAAATCTTGTATTTTTGAAATCAAGTACAATAATATCATTTGTGAAGTACGCATTACCAGTAAGGCCATCAATATTTTCAGATTTATTAAATTCCTGAAGCCTTTTATTTTCATTGTACCAGGCAATTGATTTTTTCAGGAGTCTTTTCCCCAAATATACGTTCTCTTTAATTGGTCTTCCATAGAAAGCCACTTTTTCACCCCATGAGTTACCGATCAATGTGTCTGTTTTTGCAGAACCGTCAACAATTCTACTCCACAATTCCTTATTTGTATTAACCGGAAAAAGACTTGCACCGGTATCAAAAAGAAACCAATAAGTGTTACCGCCGATTTCCAGGGGAATGTGAAGCCTTCCTCTTTTTGATTGTGCCTGTACAAATTTAACTCTACCTTCCCAATAGCTATCCAGAGAGTCAAGAACACACATTTTTTGTTGAGGGTAGTCAATAATTAAGATTTTGTTTTTAAAAACATTGGCACCTAATGTTCCGATATGTTTGCTTGTTTTGGTAAACAGGGAATCTTTATGGATTGATTCTCCATATTTGTCGATAATTGCAACATCGTTGATTGAAAATTTACCGAGATGATAAGTCAGACCTTTTGTGTCATAAACAATTCTTCCGGCATCGGACGTTGATTTTGTTGATTCAATAATCATATGCTTTATTTCGTTTTCAGGATAATAACTCCCGATTGTATTGCCATAAATGGAAGTTGAATTGCTACCCAGATCAAACTGTAAAGTAAAATCCGCATTCAGATCATTTACTTTCGTATGAACCAGAATTGCAAGTTTGTCAAAATATTTTCCTGAAATGTCGGCGGACTACCATGAAAAGGGAAACCAGGGATATTGGGTTAAATCATTTGGTTTATTTGTGTTTTTAGATAGGGAACAACTTGCAAGTAAAATTGCAATTGAAAAAATTTGAAAGCAGTTTTTTAGTTTCATCGGTTTTTGGTTTTTAAATTATAACTTACATAATTATAAGGTTCTGTCAGCCATGCATGCCGCTGACCAGCTTTGTCTGAAAACGGCACCCCGGATTTTGTCAATTCTTCTTCAGTCAATTAATGATTATGCAGAAATATTTTACAATCTGAGGCTTTTTGATCAAGCGCATCTGTTTTTGGTAACGGGTTTAAAAGTAACCATAATTCTGTAATCTGTAAAGGAGCCTGATTTTTTTATTCTGACGGGCATCCCCGGTGCAGATTTCGCAAAACTCCATATTCAGTGTGGTTTCCCGCGTATTTTTTGATTGGATAGGATCATTCTATCCAAAGAAAGGATGATTATATCCTGGGATAGAAAGGTTCTATCCAAAGACAAGGATTGCATATCAGCGGATATAAAGGTTTTGTCCCGGGATATGAAGACAATATCCAAAGACAGGAAGCCTGTATCCAGGGATATGGGTTCGATATCCACGTACAGAAGATATATATCTTAGGATATGGGGTTCTGAAGAGGGATATTAGTGTTATATCCCTGGGTATCGTGTGTGAAACGGTATCTGGTCGCTTTCTCTTTTGCACAATCAAAGCTCTCCATTTTCCCCATTCACCCAATTCCTCATTCACTCAATAACTCACTCACTCATTCATTCACTCACTCACCCATTCACTCATTCACCCATTCACTCATTCACCCATTCACTCACTCACCCAATTCCTACACTCCCCCCAGCGCTGTCATGGCCTGCCGGATGCCGGCTTTGTCCTGTTCGGTAATTCCGGGGGCTGAAAGTGCCTGTTTATAGATTTTCAGCGCTTCTTCCCGTTTCCCGTCGCGAAGATAAATATCGGCCAGCAGACTTACCGCTCCCAGGTAGTTCGGGGCGGTTTTAATCACCGTCTGCAGGGTCTTGATCGCTTCGGATTTTTGGTTGTTCTGCAATTGATAATAGGCCAGCGTGTATCCATATTTAGGTTCTTCGGGAGCGGCAGTAGCCGCAATTTCTGCATAACCCACGGCTTCATCCAGGCTGCGGGCCGAGGCAATCACACTCAGGTTATAAGCAGCGACCGCCTGTTTCGGATTGGTTTGCAGCGCCTGTTTCAAGGCTTTCTCAGCTTCGGCGGTGCGGCCCAGTTCAGCTAATAACAGCCCGTAATTCAGGTTGGCGGCTTCATTACCCGGATCAACCGACAGCGCTTTTTGCAGGTTTGCCTCGGCTTTTGTGTTATTACCTATATACGAATACAAAACACTGCTGTTGATCAGCGGCATCAGCGATTCGGGATAGAGACGGGCAGCCGTTTCATACGAACTGAGGGCTTTTTCATTGTCGCCTTTGTTCTGGTAATAAATCCCGAGGTTGTAATGCGAACTCCAGTCGTCCGGTCGCGAAACCAGCGAAGTCATGTATTCCTGTGTAGCCTTATTGAGATTTTCTGTTTCTGTTGCAGTGAGTTGTGCCGGTGCAAATTGCGAAAGTACCCCGGCAGCGGTTACCCGAACCAGCCTGTATTCATCGGCACACGCCTGTAAAAGCACTTTTCGCGCTTCTTCTGAAGTGTTGCCTGACAGGCTGGCTATTGCCGAAGCACGCACGAGCGGCGACTGATTTTTTGCCGCTTCAAGTATTGCCGGCCATTTTTCAGGTTTGTCACAACGCTCCAGGGCGCGGACAAACGAGGCAGTCACCACTTCATTCTGCTGGTTGTTTTTGATGATATCCAGCATTTTGCTGAGTTGTTTCCAATCACCCTGCCGCGCATCGCGAAGCAAAGTGGCCCATTGCAGCGTTGCTTCCTGGTAATTCCCGTTTTTCCGTTTTTTCACCACCTCGTTGGCCCATTGCGGCGTTTTGTCGGTATGGCAAATATTACAGGCATTGGGCGAACCAAACCGGAGGGTGGCTTCGGGCATTGGCGGCCTGAAAGAGTGGTCGCTGCGCACCATTTTGCCAAACTCGGTTTTGGGCATGTGGCAGTTGATACACACTGCCCCGGCGCTTCCGGTTTTGTGCCCCGAGTGGGCAGCCACATCATTATATTGTTCTGTATGACATTTCATACAGGCATCGTTCGGATTGTTTTTAAAACGGTCGCGGCCGCTGGAAGTGTGGCAGGTAACACAGTGCAATTCACTGTTGGCGGCACATTCATTCATCATCCAGCCGGTGTAGGTGTAGTTTTCACCGAGGTCGCGGCCGTCGGGATAAAAATCTGAATTATCTAATACGGTCAGATTGTAATTATCAAAAAACCTGTCGCCTGGCATGTACGAGGGTGTGATTGGCGACATTTTGGCGTGGCACGGTGCACACGACCAGTTGTGTTGTTCGTGCGTAAAGGTTTTGGTGGAAATCAAACCCAGTTCCTTAATTACTGCGGCATTTTTTGCGTTTTTGAAAATGGTGACATGGTTACCACTGGGCCCGTGACAGGTTTCGCAGTTGATGCCGGGTTCGCGCCAGGTGGTTTTGTAAGAATCGGTTGCCAGGTCGAAATTGGTTTCCAACTGGCTGATGTGACAACTGTAACAGGAAGTGTTGAAACTGTACATCCGGTCTTTCCAGGGGAGTGCCTGGTCGGCCGGGCCTTCGGGAAAATGGCGCATGGCCGACTGTGGATTGTTGTACCATTCGTTTTTACGGACATCGAATGCCAGTGGAATGGTTTGCAGAATTCCGCGGTCGAGGGTGGTGAGAAAGTAATACACATTTTTCCCGCCCAAAACCCACAAGACAGGGTATTTCACAGTTTTTCCATCTGCTTTCTCAATCAAATTCATGGCCGAATCAGCCAATGAAACCGAATAAGTTTTTCCTTCAAGCTGAAAATCTGAACTTTCTTTAATTCCTGAAGTTCTTAAAAAAGCAGCATTCATGGGTTGCATAGCTTTCCCGTGGTGCGAGGTTGACCAGAGTTCGTAAAACTTTTCGTGACATTGAAGGCAGGTCTCCGAACCAGTGTATTCATTGCCTGCGGGCTGTTTTTTTGTACATGAAAACAATGCAAGCGATGCCAGAAAAATAGTCAAAGAGAGTTGTGAAATTTTCATAAGTCAAGAATTCTGAAAGCAATGATACAACTTTTTGGGGTAATTATTTTTTGGAGGCGATAACTTGAAAAAGACTGAAACCATCAGCACAACCGGGGTTTAACACAACGAGCACTGAGAAACCGCAAAGAATACAAAGAATTTTCAGGTCTGAATTTATCAGTAATCAGCCAAAACAAAAAGCGCCATCTGCCCAAAGGCAGACAGCGCTTTGAATTGATTCAGTGCTTGTTTTTTATTTTATCAGTTCCACACTACGTTTTACAAACCTGTCGAGGTCGGCACCTTTCAGCATTCCGTTGGCAAGCAGGGCCAGGTCGGTCATCTGTTTGGCCAGTTTGTTTTCCTTGCCAAAAGCAGTGAGGCTTTCACGTTTTGTTTCTTCCAGTTTCGAAAGTTCTTTGTTCAGATCACTGAGTTTTTCTTTGTCGGCCTGCGGAATTTCTTCGTCTTTTTTACCCTTCCGGGCGCTTTCCAGCGTTTCGATTTCTGCTTTTTTAGCCGAGATTTCAGCAGCCAGTTTTTCCAGTTTCGGCCCCAGTTTTTTGTCTTTGGCTTCGAGTACTTTTTTTACCAGCGGGTGACCGGTGTTCACCACCAAGTTCAGGCTTTCGGGCATATCGCCGTAAAAACTCATGCCACCAGTGGCACTCATGTCTTTCATCCGGCGCATAAACTCGCTGCGGGTAATCACAACCGGCGCGTCGTTTTCACCCAGTTCCTTGAAATCGACTAAGAAATAGTAATCTTTATTTTCGGGGCAAACTGCCTGGAAAATGGGCGAAAGTTCGTCTTTCTGTTCCCAGCTCAGCTCGTTTTTCGGTGTGTCTTCTTTCAGGATGAGGTGATCAACTACATCGGAATCAACACGCAGGAAACGTTTTTCAGGGTATTTCTGTTCAAACTTCTGAATAATGTGCGGGGTCAGCACATCGTCTAATAAAAGTACATCGTACCCCTTGTTTTTGGCCGCTTCCACAAAAGTGTACTGATCGACTGCATTGGTGGCATACAGATGCACAACGTGTTTATCCTTGTTGGTCTGGTTATCTTTGATCAGTTTTTCATACTCCTCAAAAGTAAAGTATTTGCCATCGGTGTTTTTGAAAAGGAAGAAATTGATCGCACGGTCGTAGAATTTCTCTTCGGTGAGCATGCCGTATTCGATAAAGATTTTCAGGTCGTCCCATTTCTTTTCGAAATCCTCGCGGCTGTCTTTAAAAATCTGCTGCAAGCGGTCGGCTACTTTTTTATTGATATGGCTGCTGATTTTCTTCACATTCGAATCGCTCTGCAGGTACGAGCGCGACACGTTCAGCGGAATATCGGGCGAGTCGATCACCCCGTGCAATAAAGTCAGGAATTCGGGAACGATGCCTTCCACCGAGTCGGTTACAAAAACCTGGTTGCAGTACAACTGGATTTTGTTTTTCTGAACCTCGAAATTGCTTTTGATTTTCGGGAAATAAAGAATCCCGGTAAGGTTGAACGGGTAATCCACATTCAGGTGTATATTGAAAAGCGGCTCGTCGGCCATCGGGTACAATTTGCGATAGAAGTTTTTGTAATCTTCCTCTTTCAGGTCAACCGGTGCTTTGGTCCAGGCCGGGTTGGTATCGTTAATCTGGTCGTCTTCGTCGGTGTCAACCTGTTTGCCGTCTTTCCACTCTTTCTTTTTGCCAAATACCACCGGTACAGCCAGGAAAGAACAATACTTTTCCAGTATGCTGCGGATTTTAGATTCATCCAGGAACCCGTTTTCCTCTTCGCTGATGTACATGATGATATCGGTTCCCACTTCGCTGCGTTCAGCTTCGTCAAGGCTATATTCAGGGCTGCCGGTACAACTCCATTTTACAGCTTGTGAGCCTTCTTTGTATGATTTTGTAACAATTTCCACCCTCTCAGAAACCATAAACGAACTGTAGAACCCAAGCCCGAAATGACCGATAATGGCGTTGGCGTCGTCTTTGTATTTTTCCAGAAAATCGTTGGCACCTGAAAACGCAATCTGGTTGATGTATTTTTCAATTTCTTCGGCAGTCATCCCGATTCCATTGTCTGAAACCGTGATGGTTTTGGCATCTTTGTCCAATTTTACCCGTACTTTGGCGTTGGTAACATCGCCGCTGTATTCGCCTTTCGAAGCCAGTGTTTTCAGCTTCTGTGTGGCATCCACGGCATTCGATACAATTTCACGCAAAAAAATGTCGTGGTCGGAATAAAGAAATTTTTTGATAATCGGGAAAAGGTTTTCGCTGGTAACTCCAATTTTTCCTGTTTGCATATCTGTATGATTTTGAATTGTTAAACTATTATTTTTTACTTTTTATTTGTTCGACTATAAAATTGTCATTCGACGGGCACGGATTTTCAAACAATGTGCCACCGGTAATTTTGTGACGAAATGTCATTTAACCATGAACTCATGTCTGAAATAAAAACAGTTTTTGTTTTGCGTTGTTTCTATTATTTTTGACTGATAAATACATTTATAATAAAATGGAACTTGTATTAAAGATTGATAAAAAGCAGCTGAAAATTTTCACAGAGCTTGCAGATTCAATGAATGTTAAACATTTTATTGTTTCTGAGGAAATGGAAGATAAAGCACTGATAAAGGCGATGGAAGAGGGGGATCAGTCTGTTTTAAGCGATGATGAACGAATTGCTTTTGAAAACTGGCTGAAAAATGAAAGTTGATTATACGAAACAATTTGTACAGGATTTGGAAAGATATCCTGATATGAAATCCAAAGTCCTGGCTATTTTGGAAGATGTATCAAAAGCAATTTCTCACAGACAAATAAAAAACATTAAAAAATTAAATTCAGCCGGCAATGATTTTCGGATAAAAACAGGACATTACAGGTTAGGATGTTCAATGGATGGCAACACAATGATTTTAAAAGATTCCTACACCGAAAAGATATTTACCGGTTTTTCCCCTGATATTAAAACCCAAATAATTCACTGAATACAAATCATGATAATATTCCTGAAAAACTTTCATTCAAAGTGACTTACTTTGTACCCGAATTGAAAGACAGCTATGAACGGATTGGAAAAATACTTTGAGCAGTTCAGAAAAAACATTGTAGGCATTGATCAAACTTTTGTTTCACCTTACGGAGAACAGAAAATCGTATATGCCGACTGGATTGCCAGTGGCCGGTTGTATGCACCCATTGAAAAAAAGATAACCGAAATAATAGGTCCTTTTGTAGGCAACACCCATAGCGAAACCAGCGAAACCGGAGCCCGCATGACACAGGCTTACCTGAAATCGCACCAGTTGATCAAACAACATGTTAACGCAGGTTCCAATGATGTAATCATCACTTCCGGTTCCGGAATGACCGATGTAATCAATAAATTTCAGCGGATATTGGGTTTGAAATACTGTGGCAAAATCACGCACAAGGGTTGTGTGGCCGAACGCGAACGACCTGTGGTTTTTATTACCCACATGGAGCACCATTCTAACCAGACCTCGTGGTACGAAACCAATGCCGATGTGGTGGTGGTGGAGCCGGGTGAAGGGTTGCTTTTTGATCCGGAAAACCTCCGGAAAGCTTTAAAGGAATATGAAAACCGCCCGTTTAAAATCGGCTCTTTTACAGCCTGTTCCAATGTCACCGGCGTGCGGACCCCGGTTTATGAAATGGCCCGCATCATGCACGAGCATGGCGGGGTTTGTTTTATCGATTACGCTGCCTCGGCACCTTACGATGAGATAAATATGCACCCTGCCGACCCGATGGAAAAGCTGGATGCTGTTATGTTTTCGCCCCACAAATTTCTGGGGGGCCCGGGTTCTTCGGGAGTGCTGATTTTTGATGCCTCGATGTACAAAAACGAGGTACCCGACAATCCCGGCGGCGGCACTGTTGACTGGACCAACCCCTGGGGAAAATACAAATATGTGGATGATATTGAAGCCCGCGAGGATGGCGGTACTCCCGGGTTTTTGCAATCGATAAAAACAGCGCTTTGTTTCGACCTGAAAGACAAAATGGGGATTGAAAATATCCGCAGGCGGGAGGAAGAATTGCTGGAACGCGCTTTTGCCGGATTGGATAAAATAAACGGTTTGCATATTCTGGCAAACAATGTGCGCGACAGGCTGGGCGTGATTTCGTTTTACCTCGAGAATCTGCATTACAACCTGGTGGTACAAGTTCTGAACGACAAATATGGCATTCAAACCCGCGGTGGCTGTGCCTGTGCCGGTACTTACGGCCATTTTCTGCTCGAAGTTTCTTATGAGAAGTCACTTGAGATAACTGATAAAATCAGTCATGGCGACCTTTCTGACAAACCGGGCTGGATCCGCTGGTCGCTGCACCCTACCATGACAAACCACGAGGTGGACCTGATGATTACTGCATTGCAGGATATTGCTGATAATGCTGCGGTTTATAAAAATGATTACGAACCTATTTTACGGTCGAATATTTTCAAACACAAAAAACAGGTCGCAGAAGCCGGTTGGATGAACAACTGGTTTAACGCTGAATAAACGATGAGCGAAGCAGTAAAAAAATACAAATGCGGGTTGGTGCTCAGCGGAGGAGGAACGCGCGGGTTTGCCCATCTTGGGGTGATTGAAGCGTTGCACGAAGCGGGTATTTATCCGGATGTTATTTCAGGAACCAGTGCCGGTTCTATTGCAGGTGCATTTCTCGCCGCCGGAAAAAAGCCCCGCGAAATCGCCGAATTGTTTAAACAAGGCTCGTTCTTTCAATACACCAAACTGCAGATACCACGCGACGGTCTGATGAAGCTCGATGGTTTAAAAGAACTGATTGGCAAAGAAATTCAGGCTAAAAATATTGAAGACCTCCCGGTACCGTTTTATGTTACCGTTTCAAACTTAAATACAGGTGAAGTGGAATACCGAAACAGCGGGCCGCTGGGTGAAACAGTACTGGCATCTTCTTCCATTCCTATTCTTTTTGCACCGGTAAAAATGAACGGTCACCTGTTTGTTGATGGTGGTCTGCTGGACAATATCCCCATCGAACCCATCAAGCTCGACTGCGAGAAAATTATTGTCTGCAATATCAGTCCCATTAACCCAAAGGAAGGTTTCAAAAATCTGATCCACATTGCCACGCGTACATTTTACATGAGCGTGAATGCCAACATGGCAAAAGTGAAAAAATATGCCACCTATTATGTTGAACCAAAGGGGATTGATGAATACGAAATTTTAAGCCGTACCCACGCCGATGAACTTTTTGAATT
>JAJUGS010000198.1 GCA_029265875.1 Prolixibacteraceae bacterium | reverse complement strand
TCGGAATGGCATACAATAAAATGGCAAGCGTTGAAACCCAGAAATGAATATTGGCAAGTTTTTCGGAGAAGAGTTTTGTTCTGAAAAGTTTGGGAACCAACCAGTACAACATCCCGAAAACAATACCGCCATTCCATCCCATGGCAGCAATGTGAACGTGCCCGATTGTCCAGTCGGTAAAGTGTGTGATCTGGTTAACCGATTTCAGCGACATCATCGGCCCTTCAAAAGTTGACATCCCATAAGCGGTAACACCAACCACCAGGAATTTCAGGGCAGCGCTGTCGCGAACCCTGTCCCAGGCGCCGCGGAGTGTTAGCAAACCATTTATCATGCCACCCCACGACGGGGCAATCAGCATAATCGAGAAGGTAACGCCCAGTGCCTGTGCCCAATCTGGTAATGCCTGGTAAAGCAAGTGATGCGGGCCTGCCCACATATACAGGAAAATCAGCGACCAGAAATGGATAATGGAAAGTTTGTATGAATAAATCGGCCGGTTGGCTGCTTTCGGCAGATAATAGTACATCAAACCGAGAAATGGTGTGGTCAGGAAGAAAGCCACCGCATTGTGTCCGTACCACCATTGTACCACGGCATCCTGCGCCCCGGCATATATCGGGTAACTTTTCAGCAGCGACACCGGTATCTCGAAAGAGTTTACTACATGCAAAATGGCAACTCCCAGGAAAGTGGCGAGGTACCACCAAATGGCTGCATAAATATGCTGAACACGGCGAACAATGATTGTCCCGATCATGTTGGCGCCAAAAGCCACCCAAACCAGTGTAATCAGAATATCGATCGGCCATTCAAGTTCGGCATATTCTTTCCCGGTGGTTATTCCGAAAACAAATGACAACGCGGCAAGTACAATAATCAACTGCCATCCCCAAAAGTTGACCTGGCTTAATGTGTCGTTAAACATGCGGGTTTTCAGCAGTTTTTGCATCGAATAGTAAACACCGGCATAAATGGCATTACCAACAAATGCAAAAATGATGGCGTTTGTATGCAGCGGCCGCAGCCTGCCAAAAGTGGTAAATTCAATTCCCAGGTTAAAAACCGGCATGGCAAGCTGAAGGGCAATCAGGACGCCCACAATCACCCCCACAATTCCCCAAACCAGGGTGGCCAGTATGAAAAGCCTTACTATTTTGTTGTCGTAATAAAATCTCTGATTTTCCATAAATTCAATCTTAGTTCGTTTTTTTTGTGTTGTTTTCTGCTTCCGGCAATTCCTCGGGCTCATCGTCGAAAAGAATGCGGTACGAAGGTGTTTTTTCATCATCGAACTGCCCGTTTTTTACAGCCCAGATAAAAGCTGCCAGAAAAATGAGTGCAGCCAGTAAACTTACTCCGATAAGCAGATAAAAGATATTCATTAACTGATATTTGACGATTCGGTTTTGCTTGATTTTTTTATCCTGAAAAGCTGGAATGCCACGTAGCCAATGGTCAGCCAGGCAGCACCTGTTACACAGATGTAGGAAATCAAAAGCCAGATCTGGATATTTTCGTTGGTTGACCAGAGCACACCGGGCCTGATGAGTTTCTGTACCTGTTTTAACTGTCCGACTTTGGCTTTGTCGAGTGTAACCACATCGGCAATAAAAGTTTCATCGAGTGCAACCACAATATTTACATATCCTTCTTCGTCGCCGATCAGTGTTTCAGGAATGGTAAAAATGGCACGTCCGTTTTCACCGGTTCTCACTTTGCCGATTTCAATATTCCCGAAATTCTTTTTGGCACTGATGGTAATCTCAGCATTTGGCAATTTTATGTAACCGTCAGCAGCCAGGTATTCGGCAAATATTTCCACTTTCTTTTCCTGTTCGTTTACCGATGCCAGCAATTTGGCTTTTGTGGCCGGTGCATTTACCAGCATTGGCTGTCGGGCAGGATTAAAATTCTGGATATAATTTACAATCCGCCAGCGGTCGTCATCAGAGATGGTGGCACCAAACTGTGGCATTGCACCCCGTCCGTGGGTGATTTTATAGAATATTTCACCTTCGGTGTTTTTCTGCATTTTTTCAGAAGTGATGTCAACGGGTGGCGGAACCAATGGCAAAACATTATTCTTACCAGGATCGCCGTGGCATGATTTACAGTTTTTCAGAAAAAGTTCTTTCCCCTTTTTTACATTTTCGAGGTTGTAAGGAAGCGGATTTGCCACGTTTTTCTGGTCATCCGGAACAATCCAGTCCTGAGCCGAAACCGCCAGACTCAGGAATATCATGATTGCTGTAATTTTTAAGCTTTTTAGTTTCATAATCCCTGGTTTTTATGGTTTTTCAGAGAAATATTTTTTATCGATACCCTTTTCTTCGGCATATTCCCACATGGTAATCACCGGGAAAAGTTTGGCCAGGATAGTTATGATGAGCATGGCAGATACAAAAGAGAAGATCGTGATCATGATTTCGGTGCTGGTTGGCGAATAGTGTTTGAAATGATCGGGTACATTCTGAACCGGTAAAAATGGGTGTTCGAGTGTGGGAATCACAATGATGTACCGTTTTAACCACGAAGCTACCAAAACCACAAATGAAATAACCATAATCGGGAAAGGTTTTCTGAAATAGCGGAAAAGCAATAATACAATGGGCAGCACCAAACCGGTCAGCTGCACAAACCAGAACATGACCGAATAATTTCCCACAAAAAGTTCACGCAGGTGGATTCCTTCGCCCAGTTTCATTTTGTACCCGGGAACGAGGTATTCGTTAATGTTGAAATACAGGTAAACCAGGCAAACAAAAACCAGCAGTTTCCCCATGTAATCAAAATGGAGGTCTTCGAAATAATCTTTCAGGCGGTATCGGACTCTGTAAACAAACATTACAATAATTACTGCCGCAGTACCAGCCACAAAAGCTCCGGCTACAAAGTAGGGCCCTAAAATGGTTGTGTCCCATCCCGAACGTAATGTTGACGCAAAAAGCCATGAAGTTACTGTATGAATGGATAACCCAACCGGGATGATCAGTAACATCAGGATCCTCATGGAATGATAGATGATTTTGTATTGTTCCGGATTCCCTTTCCAGCCTAAAGCCAGGATGGTGTAAAGTTTGATTTTCCATTTCGGCAATTTATCGGCCATGTGGTCGCGCATCAATGCCAGGTCCGGAATTAATGGCAGATAGAAAAGCAATACAGAAATTGTCAGGTAGGTTGTTACAACGGTTACATCCCAGATGATGGGTGATGCAAACCTGCCATGCAGAAATACATTCAGAAACCTGTCGGGGCGCCCCATGTCCATAACAATGATAATTCCCGCGAGTGCAACGGCGGCAATGGCCACTTGTTCGGCAACCCTCGAAATAGGTTTGGCCCAGCTGATTTTGAGTAAGGCAAGCGCTGAACTTATCAGGAACCCGATTAAACTGACGGCAACAAAAAACACAAAGTTGGCAATGTACATTCCCCACGAAACATAGTCGCGCATGCCTGTAACACCCAGCCCGGTCTTTATCTGGATAATCCAGCCCCAAACCCCCACGATTATGAACATGATGAGGATAAAGAACCAGAAACGGGTAAGTTCATCTTTTTTGGTTATCGACCGTGTAAGGTCGGTCATTATTTTATCGAGCATTTTCCGCGATTCGGCGGGTGATTCAATTTTATTCATAGCGCCGTTTTTTCAGGTTATGATTTATGTTGATTTTCAATTTCACCCTGGAACGGGAATGCCCGGTCTTTTGGTGGCAAATAGTAAACCCTTGGTTTTGTGCCCAATTCCTCCATCAAAGTATAAGCCGCGTTCTTTTTGATGAGTTCGCTGAAACTAACTGTTTCTTTGGTAGTTCCGTTGGTTACGGCATCTTCGTTACGGTCGCCGAACCAGTAAACGCCGTTCGGGCAAGCCGATACGCACGAAGGAAGTTTTCCATCACGCAAACGGTCGGCACTGAAAAGGCACTTCGAAATGGTACCTTTTTTTTGCGGGACATTGGCTTCTATGTTATAGGTAACGCCCGCATATTTTTCGGCATCCCGTGGTTCGAACCAGTTGAAAACACGTGCAGAATAGGGACAGGCGGCAATACAAAACCGGCACCCGATGCAACGTTCATTGTCAATCAGTACAATACCGTCGTCGCGTTTAAAAGTGGCATTTACCGGACAAACCTTGGTACACGGCGGGTTGTCGCAATGCTGGCAGGGTTTGGGCATATAATAAGGCGCTGTGTGCTCGGCATCCTGCATCTGTAAGACGTTTATATGATGCTGCTCGGGTCTGAGCTGGTGGTGGTTCTGACAGGCTTTCATGCATTCGCGTGCATTCCGGCATTTCGATAAATCAATGACCATTACCCAGCTTTTGCCCGGAATACCTGCCCTTCCGCGTTTCTGGTTTTCTGCAAGCGAAGGCATGTCGGCAGGTTTTAATTGCGCCTTGTCCACTTCAACCAATTCTCCGCTTGAGGTCAGCAGCTTGATTTTATCCCCGGTATTCGATTCCACACGGGCACACGAATTCAGCAATCCTGAACCCCCCGCGATACCAGCCACTCCAAGCGAAGCGCCCAGTGTTTTCATAAAATTACGGCGTGAATTTTTCTCCATATAATTCGTTTTTGAAGAACTTTTAGTCAGGAAAAATTATATAATGCATTACGAAATTAATGATTCAGTTGAAAGATGCAAATAAACTGAAATTTGGGAAATTAAAAGATAAAAAAGGGTTTAATTATTAGTAATGAGATATTTACAAATTGTTGAAAAATATAATCAAAATAATTTCTGCTTAATTCCTTGATTCTAAACTGCAACGTAAAAAGCGGCAGGATTTTTTTGCTGAAGCATTCAACAAATGGCAAACAAGGTTGTTTAATTCAGTTTAAACCCGAAAAATCAATTGTTCTGTTTTTATTATTACTGAACGGAAAAATATGTTTTATAACATGTTTTTAATTTTCATCAGATTTTCGGACTCACTTCCCTGTAATTTGTAGTAAGCAATATTCTCAGGAATAAAAGATAAAAAAATCGACTTTTTTTAAACAAATAAGGCTGATTTGAAGTTTTTAGTGTCGGAACTAAAATTATTGTCTCATTAATCCGGAACCGTTTTGAAAACTTATATCAGAATTGAGTTGTTAAAATTTTCATTTTATGTAGTCTTTGTTTTTCTGTATGCAAAAACATATTCCCAGGAAGTGATGAATCCTGTTGAATTGCAGGCTGACCCTGAAATTGGGGTTGTTGAGCATCTCGACACCTACCTGCCCGACAGTATTCAGCTTACAAACGAAGAAGGCCAAAAAGTTTGGCTGAAAGATGTGATTGATAAACCTACGGTAATCAACTTTGTGTATTTCCGGTGCCCTGGAATTTGCAGCCCCCTCATGGAAGCCGTGGCGGGAGTGATGGATAAATCGGATCTGGTTCCCGGGAAAGATTACCAGGTTTTAACTATTAGTTTCGACCCCACCGAGGCCATTGATCTGGGAATCAGGAAAAAGGCTAATTATTTAAATCTGATGGACGTAAAGAAAGAAGAAGCAAAAAAAGGCTGGTTGTTTTTTACATCCGACAGTGCCAGCATTGCCCGTGCCACCCATGCAACCGGGTTTAAGTATAAAAGAACCGGCAACGATTTTTTACATGCTGCATCACTCACTGTGGTCAGCAATGAAGGTAAAATTACCCGTTATTTAAATGGGATGTACTTTCTGCCATTCGAATGGAAAATGGCAGTTGTTGAAGCCTCGAAAGGCCAGTCGGGCCCAACGTTGAACAAAGTCCTCCGGTATTGTTATTCCTATGATCCGGTAGCACAAACTTATGTGATGAACATTACCAAAATCAGCGGTACAATTATTTTGTTTTTTGCCGCTGTATTAATACTGATATTAGTGCTGAAACCAAAAAGGAAATTAAATTTAAATTGAAAACATGCAAAGCGAACATCTGGCAAATGCATCAAATTACCTGACTTACAAGGGCAAACACAAGGGATTGCTGGGATGGATTCTGTCCACCGACCACAAACGGATTGGTTTGCTGTATCTTTATTCCATCATGACGATGTTTTCGGTCGGGGTACTGCTCGGGCTGGCAATGAAACTTGAATTGCTGGCTCCGGGGAAAACCATCATGGAGGCACAAACTTACAACTCAACATTTACAGTGCATGGCGTCATCATGATTTTTATGGTGGTGATTCCGGGTTTACCGGCTGTATTTGGTAATTTTCTGATGCCTATAATGATTGGCGCAAAGGACGTGGCATTCCCGAAACTCAACCTGCTTTCGTGGTGGCTGTATGTTGCCGGGGTTTTCCTGGTGCTTGGAGCCCTGTTCTTTGGAAATGGCGCTCCCGACACCGGCTGGACATTTTATGCACCTTACAGTTTTAAAACCGGTACCAATCTTTTACCCGCTGTTTTTGGTGCATTTGTGCTGGGTTTCTCGTCCATTTTAACAGGTTTGAATTTTCTGGTAACCATTCACAGACTTCGGTGCCCGGGAATGAAATGGTCCAAATTACCACTTTTTGTTTGGACACTTTATGGAACCGCCTGGATTCAGTTGCTGGCTACCCCGGTTGTGGGAATCACGCTTGTTTTAATCGCATTGGAAAGAATTTTCGGAGTAGGGGTTTTTGACCCTGCATTGGGCGGAGACCCTATATTATACCAGCATCTTTTCTGGATTTATTCGCATCCGGCTGTTTATATTATGATCTTACCTGCGATGGGCGCCGTGTCTGAAATTATCCCCACATTTTCGCAAAAGCAGGTTTTCGGGTACAAGGCAATTATTGCTTCTACCATGGCCATTGCGTTTGTGGGTTACCTGGTTTGGGGGCACCACATGTTTACGGCCGGGATGAGCGGAACCGCGCAATACTATTTTTCATTGCTCACATTTATTGTGGCCATTCCCAGCGCCATCAAGGTTTTTAACTGGATTTCGACTATGTACAAAGGCTCGATAAATGTGCAAACACCCCTTTACTGGGCTGCATCTTTTATTTTCGTTTTCATGGTGGGTGGTTTGAGCGGTCTTGTTCTGGGCTCGCTTGCTACCGATGTTCATGTTCACGATACAGCCTTTGTGGTGGCTCATTTCCATTACATTGTTTTTGGCGGAACCGGTTTTGCTTTTATGGCAGCCATTCACTATTGGTTTCCGAAAATATTCGGAAGGATGTATGATAAAGGCTGGGCAAACGCCGGATGGCTGATCTTTTTTATCGGATTCCTGGCCCTTTATACCCCCATGTTTTACCTGGGCATGATGGGAATGCCCCGCCGTTATTACGATTATATGAAAGAATTTCACGGAGGAAATATCCTCAGCACTTTTGGTTCGTGGGTATTGGCAACGGGATTGATTATCATCATTATTAACCTGGTAAGATCGGCGCGGAAAGGTGCCCCGGCGGAAATGAATCCCTGGAATGGCAAAACACTTGAGTGGACTGTTTCATCGCCTCCATCGCTGGAGAATTTTGACGAAACACCTGTGATTGCAGAAAACGACGGACCTTACAATTATAAATAACCTCGCCGATATGGAAAATACTTTACATCAGGAACATGAGCATTACGATGCTGAGGCATCAAAAATAGGAATGTGGCTGTTTATTTTTACCGAGTTGCTGCTTTTCGGAGGTTTGTTTATTGTATATTCAGTTTACAGGTTTCTGAATCCTGAAGCTTTTCATTTGGCGGCTGAAGAATTAAACACAACAATTGGCGCTATTAACACGGTTATTCTGCTGGTCAGCAGTATGACAATTGCCCTTTCAACATCCACTTTACAAATGCGAAAGAAAGGGGCAACACTTTTCCTTCTCGGTGTTACAGTAGTTTTAGGCCTTGTTTTTCTTGTAAATAAGTATTTTGAATGGGGCGCTAAATTTGAACATGGTATCTGGCCAGGTTCCGAGCACCTGAAAACTGCATTCAGCCAGGGCGAAATC
>JAJUGS010000402.1 GCA_029265875.1 Prolixibacteraceae bacterium | reverse complement strand
TGTAATGATTCCGATTCATCCGGTTGTAAAGACTATCCTGGACAAAAACAATGGTTTTCCCTATAAAATATCAGATCAACGATTCAATGAGTATGTCAAAGACGTTTGCAAGTTGGCCGGAATTACGGAACCCGTCAAAGGTGGGAAAATGGTAACTGATAAAGCCACACATAAAACCCGGAAACAGTTTGGAGTATTTCCAAAATATGAACTGGTTTCAAGTCATATTTGCAGGCGTTCGTTTGCCTCAAACTTTTACGGTGATATTCCTACAAGCATTTTAAAGGACATTACAGCACATTCAACAGAGGCGCAATTTTTACAGTATATCGGGAAAAGTCAAACCGATTCAGCTTTACAGTTGGCTGAATATTGGAGTAAACAACAGGCCAACGCCAATAAAAAACCGCAAATGACACTACTTAAAACAGGCACTGACAATCAGTAACCAATTTTTTTGTCCTCAAATTTCATTTTTTTCAACAGGAAATTAACAAATAAAATAGTTTTTATCTAAATCCCTTATTGCCTGACATTTAGGCAAAAATATTGCTTTTGGGTGGTTTGAAAACTGCCAATCGATAGGCATTATTAAACATATGTTAAAATGAAATCAGAATAAAAGTAATGAATTACGAATGAAAATAAATATAACTAAATGAATAACAATAATTTATAAAACTGTTGAATTTGTTTGTCTTAAATGCGATATGTACATTTGAAGCAAATTAAAAAGCATTTAAGCATGAAAAACGAATTTATTTCAATCGGGGGTGAAAGATATTTAACTCGTCACCAAATCGCAGAGGCTTTCAGCGTAAACATCGGAACTGTTTCGGCATGGATTGGACAGGGTGTTATTAAGCCTTATAGACTGGGTAAACGCAGGATTTATTTCAAGGAATCGGAATTGGCCAACGCACTGAAACCATGTGAGGCATAAAGAATTAAATTCTGATGAAAACCCGGTTAATCGAAAGAGTTGTGTTCAGGAACCGATTAATCCAATTTCCTGAATATCCGACAATTAGCAGCCAACGAAAAATAGTGTTTCAGGCGTTTTCCCGGTGTCCGAAAACCATGTTGCAAGTCAGTTTTGAAACCGGAATTTTACGCGGAAATATTTGCTTTTTCGTTAGCCAGTGGCAACGAGAAAACAAAATAAAACGTGTCGGAGCCGGGATTTGTCCGGTATCGAAACACCATGCAGGAATGTACACAACTAATTTTTAAACGCATGAGCCAAAAGAGTTTCATATTATTTGCTTCCTGGTATGAGCCAATTAAAAATCTATCACATGAGGAAAAGGGGCTACTGTTTGATGCAATTTTTCAGTATCATTTAACTGGTACTATCCCGGAACTTTCCCCGGTTGCAGCAATGGCTTTTTCATTTATGAAATCAGGTTTTGAGCAAATCGCAATGAAATATGAAGCTATCACAGAACGCAACCGGAGCAACGGAATTAAAGGGGGCAGGCCAAAGAAAAACCCAGAAAACCCAGTGGGTATTTTGGAAACCCAGAGAAACCCAAAAAACCTTAAATATGATAATGATTCTGATAATGATTCTGATAATTTATTAAAAAAAGAAAATAAAGGTTGGAGAGAAGATTTTGGAATCTATTTAAAATTAGTAGGTGAGATATTTAATTTGGCAATTAATAACAAGGAATTTATAAAAAAGCAAGAGCAGTTTTCCCCAGCTATCGATGCCAAACTAACAATAGAAAAAGCTTATAAAAAATACTGGTCAAAGAAAATAGCTTGGTGTAATCAGAAAAAGAAATACAAATCCGATGAACCAGATTGGAAAAGTGATATTGAAAGATCATTTGACTTAAAATCAAATATTGTTTATCGTGCGAGAAATGAAGATGAACGCAGCAGGCAACCGATAAGATATTAACGATGAAAACTGTATTCAAATGAATCACAGTCTGAAATATAATTTAGCAACGGGAGATGACAGGCAACGCACCCAGTATGACGGAATTATTAACGTCAAGGGGAAAATTGTCTGGATGACACCGGAGAAGTTTCTGAATCTTGCACACCCATTGA
>JAJUGS010000359.1 GCA_029265875.1 Prolixibacteraceae bacterium | reverse complement strand
AGTGGAACACCGTTACTTCGGAGAATCGTGGCCCAGCCCGCTCAACTGGGATTACCTGACTGTAAAAAATGCGAATGCTGACCATCATGCCGTGGTTCAGATTTTCAAAAAATATTACACCGGGAAATGGGTAAACACGGGCATCAGCAAAGGCGGACAAACCGCTGTTTACCACCGTGCTTTTTATCCCGACGATGTGGATGTAACGGTTGCTTATGTGGGCCCGCTCAATTTTGGCGTTGAAGATGGTCGCCACGAAAAGTTTATCGCCAACGTTCCCGGAACAAAAGAAACACGTGAAAAGATTCACAATTTTCAGCTTGAAATCCTGAAAAACCGTGCGCAAATAATGCCCAAACTCGAAAAAGTGATTGCCGAAAAGAAATTTACTTTTCGTATTTCGCACGATGCAGTATTAGATTATTGCGTGCTTGAATACCCGTTTGCTTTGTGGCAGTGGGGCCGGTTAACCGATAAAGTGCCAACAACTGATGTGGGTGTCGATTCGCTTTTTAATCACCTGATGAAAGTTTCCGATCCATCCTATTTTTCAATTGAAGACCAGGAAAATATCAAAACCTTTTTTGTGCAGGCTGCCCGCGAGCTGGGTTATTATGGTTACGACTGGAAACCACTGAAAAAACACCTTTCGATTAAAAGTGCTGAGGGTTATTTACATAAGATTTTCCTGCCGGCTGATTTAAAAATCAAATACAGCAAAAAATCGGCAAAGGAAGTCAGCAAGTTTATGAAAAAAACCGACGAACACATTTTGCTGATTTATGGGCAGTGGGACCCGTGGTCAGCAACAGCCTTTAATGTTTACAGCCCCAACCAGGTAAAGGTGGTGAAACCTGGCGGAAGTCACTCTACCCGAATAAAAAATCTGCCTGCCGACCAGCAAAAACTGGTAAAGGAAAAACTGGAAAGCTGGTTGGGAGTGCCGGTGAGTTTGAATTAAAACAATCTGAAAATTTCTGTTACATAACCAACAGATTTCTCTTCGTAAACTCGTCGAAATGACAATCTGACGATAATAAAAAATGCACCGCGAAAACGGTGCATTTTTTTCGGTTTCATATTCGCTTTTAAACAATATCGGGAACGATGAACGGGGCCCTGTAATTGCGGGTCAGCAATTTGTCTGCTTCCGGATCGTTTACAAATCTTTCCGATTGTGGGTCGAAAGTAAGCACCCGGCCCAAACGGTAAGCAATATTTCCAAGATGTGCCAGACCTGATGCCAGATGTGCAGTTTCAACCGGGCCATTCAACAAGGTTTTGTCGTGTGCACGTACAGCCTGAATCCAGTTTTTGAAGTGACCGTCGGTTCCTCCATCACCACGGGCCATTTCCGATTGGGCAATCGAACCGTCATCACCACCTTTGTCTTTTTCGCGTTTTTGCCCCATGTAAAACTGGTATTTATCGTAACCGTCAACTACAAGAATACCCTTTTCGCCATAGAATATATTACCCACAGTTACACCTTCTTCGGTATTGGTGCACCATGGACGCACTTCAAACTGAATGATTTTGTCCTCTTCCGGGTAATGATAGATTGAAGAAAGAACTTCGGGTGTTTCCTTGGCATCGTTGAACAGGAATTTACCACCCATCGAAGTGATTTTTGTAGGAAGACCCACGTTCAAACCCCACATGCAAAGATCGGTTTCGTGAATTCCCTGGTTGCCCACATCGCCATTACCATATTCAAAAGTCCAGTGCCAGTTGTAGTGAACAATGTTGCGGCTGAACGGACGTTTTGCTGCCGGACCAACCCACAGGTCATAGTCGAGTCCTTCCGGAACCGGTTCAAATCCTTTGTTGCCAATATCGGCTCTCCACCGGAAAACCAAACCACGTGCCATGTAAACACGGCCGATATAACCTTCGTGCATCATTTTTACTGCCTGGCGAACCGATGGCGAACTGCGCAACTGGACGCCATGCTGAACGATACGGTCATATTTCTGGGCGGCTTCCACCATTTTACGGCCTTCGTAAATGTTGTGCGAACCCGGTTTTTCAACATAACAGTCTTTACCTGCCTGGCAAGCCCAGATTACTGCCAGCGAATGCCAATGGTTCGGAGTGGCAATACTTACCACATCAATATCTTTGTTATCGTAAATTTTACGAAGATCCTGTTCCAATGCAACATCCTTGCTGTATTTTTCTTTAAACTCTTTCTGCCGCTCTTTCAACACATTCATATCAGGGTCACATAAATGGGTAATGGCAACATTTTCCTGCGCCATTAAACTCGAAATGTGGTTTTTACCACGTCCGTTAACTCCCAGAACAGCAGCATTAATACGATCGTTGGCACCAAATGCATGTGCCGGAATAATAGTTGGGATTGAAATTACAGCAGTGGCTGCCGCTGTATTTTTGATAAAATTCCTTCTTGACTGATTTTGGCTCATCTTTTTGATTATTAAGTTTATATTGATTCAATTATTTTAAAATTTGTAGAATTAAGTTACTTTCAACTCCAAGTTTTTGAATTTATGGAGATAAATGTAAAAAAAATACCTGTTTCATCTGTTCAGTAAAATTGTTTAATAATGATGGAAAATTTCGCAGTATTTGGTTTTTAAAGAAAAGTGTTTATCTTTGCAACCCGTTACGAAGAAATTTCGATTTGAAATAAAAATACATTGCGGGGTGGAGCAGTTGGCAGCTCGTTGGGCTCATAACCCAAAGGTCGTAGGTTCAAGTCCTGCCCCCGCTACCAAAAAAGGAGAGTTGATTTTTCAGCTCTCCTTTTGTATTTTTAAATCATGAAACATTTCGTTTACGTTCTATATTCAAAATCGCATGATAAGATTTATGTTGGTATGACAAGCAATCTTGAGAAACGATTATTTGCTCATAAC
Source organism: Prolixibacteraceae bacterium (assembly GCA_029265875.1). GTDB lineage: Bacteria > Bacteroidota > Bacteroidia > Bacteroidales > Prolixibacteraceae > Draconibacterium. The sequence goes on along the minus strand of JAJUGS010000359.1, from coordinate 257 downwards.
AACCTGCCCAAAGGTTGGACGAAAAGTTTCAGACCATGGGTATTGGCTTACTTCGAAGAATATTCAACCAAATCTGAAGCACTCAAACGCGAAAAATCATTGAAATCTCACCTGGGAAGGGATTTTATTCAGAATGAAATAATCTCAAAAACATTATAGAAGATATGCTCGTTGGGCTCATATCCGGCAGCGGCGGACGTAGGTTCAAGTCCTGCCCCCGCTACAAAAAAAGGAGAGTTGATTTTTCAGCTCTCCTT
>JAJUGS010000102.1 GCA_029265875.1 Prolixibacteraceae bacterium | reverse complement strand
GCAAGCGTCAGGCTTGTAAGTGCCACCGAGGCTGAAGGTTCGGTAAGTTATGTGGTGGATGGCAACGACTATACCGTGCATTTTGTGACCCGTTTCAGCAAGCCTTGCCTCGAAATGAGCGGATTTCAGGCGCAACCCTACACCGGCCCCGAAAAACGTTATGGCGAGGACTGGAAAAAACCGGTTGAAAAGAAGTTGAATATCAGCGAATTCAGTGGAAACGACGATTGTGGCGTTTTCTTTCGTTTCAATACTGCCGAAAACGAGGTGATTCAGCAGCAAACAGCTATTTCGCTGGTTTCGGTGGAGCAGGCCAGGTTGAATTTAACCACCGAACTCGATGGGTTTCGGTGGGATTTCGACGCGGTGGTGGCTGCCAACAAATCGGCCTGGGAAAAATACCTGACCACCGTTGATGTAAGCACAGAAAATGAAGACGACAAGGTAAAATTTTATACCAGTCTTTACCGCGTGTATGCCGGGCGCGGTGTATGGAGCGATGTAAACGGCAAATACACCGACATGTGTGAGCGTGTGCAGCAGGTGCAATCGCCCGCCGATGCCATGTATGGCTGCGATGCGTTTTGGGGGATTCAATGGAACCTCACCCCGCTGTGGACTTTGCTGAACCCCGGCCTGGCCAATTCGTGGGTGAACTCGCTGCTCGAATTCAGCGACAAAGGTGGCTGGCTGCCCAAAAGCCCTTCAGGATTGGAATATGCCGACATTATGGTGGCACAGCACGAAATTTCGCTCATCGTGGCAGCCTGGCAAAAAGGCATCCGCAATTTCGACAGCGAAAAGGCATGGCAAGCCATTAAAAAGATACAGACTACTCCTGGAATTCAACACGAATGCGGTGGTTTCGCCGGAAATAAAACCATGAAATCGTACCTCGAAAAAGGGTATGTGGCCAATGAGGAAGGCCCGGTTTCGAACACGATGGAATATGCCTACGATGACTACTGCGCCGCACAGTTTGCCAAAGCACTAGGTAAAAATGCCGATTTCGAACATTTTACCAAACGTTCGATGAACTACAAAAACGCGTTCGACCCTGAGGTGAAGTTTATCCGTCAGCGGCACGAAAATGGCGACTGGGTGCAGGAATGGGATTCGCTGCGCAACCATGGCACCTGGTTTGGCGCGGGCTATGTTGAAGGTACAGCCTGGCATTTCACCTATTTTGTGCCGCACGATTACCCCGGAATGATGGAGCTTGTGGGTCGCGATTTGTTTAACAGCCGCCTCGAACAAGGTTTCGAAAACGGCAATGTGTTTATTGGCAACCAGCCCAACATGCAGGCGCCCTGGATTTTTAACTACTCCGGCAAACCCTGGCTCACCCAAAAACACACCCGCAAGCTGCTTGACGAATTTTTCGACTCGTCGCCGCTGAATGGCTGGCAGGGCGAGGAAGACGAAGGTCAGATGAGCGCCTGGTTTGTGCTTTCGGCCATTGGACTGTTCCAAATGGATGGCGGCTGCGCCACCGAATCGGCCTACGATATTGGCAGCCCGCTGTTCAGTAAAGTGGTTATTCATCTCGATAACGAGTATTTTGGCGGAAAAACCTTCACCATTGTTGCCAATAACAATTCAAAATCAAACATTTACATCCAATCGGCCAAACTGAACGGCAAACCATTTAACAAGCTCAAAATCCTTCATTCGGAATTAATAAAAGGCGGAGTTCTGGAATTGGAAATGGGCAGTAGGCCCAACGAAAATTGGGGAAATAAATAATGTATTTTTGATAACTGATTTTATCGATATGATTCAACTTCAAATCAAAAAACGAATGTAAATTGAATTTAAGATACTAATAAACCTGACAAAAAATGAAAATTATTTTTATTATTTTGCTTATGACATCAGCCCTAACTGGCCTTGCCCAGTACAAACGCCCTTTCAGTGAACCGATGCCATCGCGGCAGGTGCACCTCGATTTTCATACTTCGGAATTTATTCCCGGAATTGGCGAAAAGTTTGACAAAAAACAGTTCCAGGAAGCACTGAAAACCGCACACCTCAACCAGATTAACATTTTTGCCAAGTGCCATCACAGCTGGAGTTATTACCCTTCGAAAATTGGCAATGTTCATCCTAACCTGAAGTTCGATTTACTGGGAGCAGAAATTGAAGCCTGTCACGAAATCGGCGTCAAATGCCCCATTTATTTTACTGTTGGCTGGTCGGCACATGATGCAGAAACCCACCCCGAATGGTGTGTCCGAGAGAAAGATGGCAAGTATATGGCTTTCCTCTACGATTTCGATGCCAAACCTGCTGATGTAAAAACCGAAAACTCGTGGAAATGGCTTTGTCCGGCTGCCGGTGGCGCCTACAGTGAAATGATAAAAAAACAGGTGGAAGAAATTTGCCAAAAGTATCCGGTCGATGGTTTTTGGTTCGATATTTACCATGTGGCCGATAATGGATGTTACTGTGAAAACTGCACAAAACGGATGCTGGCCGAAGGTGTTGACATGAATAATCATCAGGCTGTGGTAAACAGCACGGCGCTGGCCATTAAAAAACATCAGACTGAACTTAGAGAAATAGTGGCCAAATATTTTCCCACAGCCACGGTCTATTTTAATGCCACACCGCATGTGCGCAATAACGGCAGTTTCAACAACCGGCTTTATGACCTGAACACGCACCAGGAACTGGAAGATTTGCCAACAACCTGGGGCGGTTACGACAAGTTGCCGCTTGAAGCGAAATACCATCTGCAAAACGGAAGCCCTATTGTTGCCATGAGCGGGAAGTTCCACAAATCGTGGGGCGAATTTGGCGGTTTTAAACATGCCGACGCTATTAAATACGAGGCAGCAGCCATGATTTCGAACGGTGCGGCCTGTAACTTTGGCGACCAGTTGCACCCATCGGGTATTATGGATATGGAAACTTATCGCAACATTGGCAAGGCGTATGAATATGTTGAAAAAATTGAACAATACGGGTTGGGCGGCATGCCCGTTTCGCGCCTTGGATTGTGGCTTTCGCTCGATGGCAAAGCCGATTACGGCACAGTAAACATGCTGCTCGAAACGCACAACGATTTTGTGATTGCCAGCGAAAAAAACCTCGAAAACCTTGAATTATTGATTATTCCCAGCGCAACACGTTTAACCGCGTTGCAGGCTGGTAAAATCAACAACTGGGTAAAAAACGGCGGCAAGTTGATTGTTTTTGGCGAAGGCGCGTTAAACGAAACCCGCGATAAATTCCTGTTGGATGTAGGAGCTGATTATCTTGGAAAATCGCCTTACAATTTCGATTTTACGGTTGTTGAAAAAGAAATCGGGTATGATGTGGTATCCACGCCATTCCTGAATTACAAAACTGCCCTGCGCTGCAAACCCACCTCTGGCGCTGCGCTGGCATATATCCGCGAACCTTATTTCAACCGTACCATGGAAAAATACTCGGGACACCGGGCAACGCCTTATCAATTGGAGAATTCTGAATTCCCAGCCATTGTGCGAAACGGGAATGTCATCTTTTTTGCCCATCCGCTCGATGAGCTGTACTATACTTCAGCGGTAAGGCTGCACCGGCAGTTGGTTGAAAATGCCATCAACCTGTTGTACGAAAAACCTTTGCTTGCAGTGAAAAACCTGCCCAGTTGTGGCCGGGTCAGCCTTTTGCAGCAGGAAAGCAAAAACCGTTACGTAGCGCACCTGCTTTATGCTCCGGCACTGCAACGCGGCGAAGTGATGGTTATCGAAGATTTTCTGCCCGTTCCGGGGGTTGAAATTATGGTCGATGTTCCGGAGAAAGTGAAAAAGGTAGTTCAAATTCCGGATGGAAAAAAGTTGAACTTCAGGAAAGACGGGGACAAAATCATCGTGAAAGTGCCAACATTTACCATGCACACTGGAATTGTACTGGAGTATTAAAAACTGAAATATGAACTATTTAATCAAAACCATGAAAACCCAAAGTATTTACATATTCCCGATTTTGCTTGCTTTTCTCCTCCACTTTTCGGCTCTTTATGCTGCTCAAAAATCAGGCGCAACCCGTTATGAAGCGGAAGATGCTTCGCTTGCGGGCGTGACTATTGCCAACACGCTACCGGGTTTTTCGGGAAAAGGGTACATTGATGGTGGCTCGCTTGATGTTGAAACCGATAAAATCACTTTCACGGTAAATGTGGCAAAAGCAGCATCATATCCTTTAATCATCAGGTTTCAGAATACGTGTGGGTTGTGTTACAAGGCGCAAAATATCTCGGTAAACGGAGGGCCTGCAAAATACACCGATTTTCAGGCTACGGTTCTTAACTGGGAAGACCTTGATGCCGGGTTTGTCGATTTAAAAGCGGGTAACAACACCATCGCCATTTCGAAAAGCTGGGGCTGGACACACATCGATTATATCGAAATCGGCGAAAACGATACTGCTGCCCCTTCCGTGCCGACAGGTTTAAAATCGGAAAAAGTTACCCAAACTTCGTTCGCTTTACGATGGAATGCCGCTTCCGACAATATTGGCGTAAAAGAATACCTGGTTTTTTTTGGAAATACCTTAAAAACAACCACTGCCGACACAACATTTCAAGTGGGCAGTTTAACCTGCAACACCGATTATCAGGCAATTACAGTGAAAGCAAAAGATGCTGCCGGAAACATTTCTGCACCCTGCGACCCGCTTTCAGTTAAAACCGCTTCATGTGTTTTGTACAATTTAAAAGTGAACAATGGCAGTGGTAGCGGTTCGTTCAATTCGGGGAAAATTATTACGATTACCGCCAATGCAGCGCCTTCGGGGCAAATTTTCGACAAATGGACCGGCTCCGGCGCTGTTATCAATCCAACGGTTGCCATCACTACTGTTTTAATGCCCGAATCGGATGTTGAGGTTACGGCAACCTATAAAAATGTTGACCCTACACCGCTGCTCGACACCGCTGCTACTTCCGAAACAGTGGCGCTGTGGAATTACCTGAAATCGGTTTACGGACAAAAAATGCTTACCGGCTGCTGGACCGAAACACAGTTTGGCGGTAATGACAATGTTGAAAGATGTGCCGGAGAAACACCAGCAATCTGGGGCCAGGACATGAACAGCTGGTACCGCAGCCGCACCGACCAAAATTGGATAAACACCTGGAACCAAAATATCCAGGGATTCAAAACCGCCCACAAACGAGGCCAGATTTTACAGGTAAACTGGCACTGGCAAATGCCATCGAGTAAAGTGAACGGCGTTTACACACGCGATGCCTGGGGCAAAGACGCAACTGGCAATGTGCAAATGATGACAACACAGCAGTGGAATGATATTGTTACTCCGGGTACGGCTCTTTACAACACAATGATTGAAGATATTGATTATCATGTGGTTAATTTTCTGAAAAAAATTGTTGACGACAAGGGAAAACCAATCCCGATTATTTTCCGCCCGCTGCACGAAATCGACGGAGGATGGTTTTGGTGGACCTGCCCGACCGACCCCGCAAAAACAGCCAAACTTTTCAAAATAATGCAGGATCGTATTATCAACTACCACAAGGTTCACAACCTGATATGGGTGTACAATCCCGGTGTTATTTGCAATGGCGGAAGCTGGCCACCTTACCAGGCCTCGGAACTGGCCCGGCGCAAAGCCTTCTACCCCGGCGATGCATATTGTGACATTACCGGAATCGATTTATACGGGTTCGACCCCGCCGGGCGCGGAACATACAGCAATACGGGTAAAACATACCGCGATGCATTTAACATGATAAAAGCCATAGCACCTGCGAAAATGATTGCGCTTTGCGAAGCCGAAGGTTTGCCTGACCCTGAAAAATGTTTTACCGACCCGAATTATGCGCCGTGGCTGTATTGTTTGCCCTGGTTTTCAGACCAGTACACCGATGATACCGCAGGCGCTTCACGCGACTTGTGCGCCTGGAACAAGGTTCAGTTTAAAAGTTCGTATGTTATCAATGCCGGAGATTTTGTCATTACTTCAGCCAACACGATTCCATTTTCCGATAAATCAAAAATAAATATCTTCCCAAATCCTGTAACAAACGGTATTGTTACCATTGATAATTTTGCTCAGTTTGAGGATGGGGATGTTCAAATTTCAATACACGATTTAACAGGAAGATTGGTTCAGAGCCAATCTTTATCGATAAATTCTGATGAGAACAAAATTGAATTATGTAATTTGAAATCGGGTGTTTATCTGCTCGAATACAGAAATGGAAACCGCAGGCAGGTTGAAAAATTAATCGTTCAGCCGTAAAAATAAATCAATAAATTAACTAAAATCAGACGTAAATGAAAACCATAATTTTAACCTTCCTTTTCATTGCATTTGCATCTCGCCTTGATGCCGAAAATCTGGTAACATACGAAGCCCCGTCCGGGGCAGAAGCTGCCCCCGAGTTCGAACTCGAAGTAAACGGACAGCCGGTGTTTGTTTACAACTCCCGCTGTGCGGCCTTTGCAGCCTTTTCTTTCGAAGGGAAGATAAATGTAAAAGTAACTTTTGCATCGCCCGTTTACAATTTCGATATCAGGCCCAAAAGCCGGAATATAGAAGCCAAACTGTACCGTAACCAAATTTGTTTCACGCTCGACAAGCCCGAAAACCTGAGTATTGAAATCAACAAAAACCTGAAAAGGCCACTCTTTATTTTTGCCAATCCGCCCGAAACCAATATGCCTGACAAGTTAGATAAAAACGTGATATTCTTCGAAAAAGGGAAAATACACACCCCCGGCGAGGTAATGGTAAATAGCAACCAAACTGTTTACATTGAAGGCGGTGCAATCGTCCGTGGCCATATTATGACCGATCAGGGAAGGAATGTCAAAATCATGGGGCGTGGAATACTCGACAACAGGTTGTACGATCGCGGAGAACACCGCCCTATTGAAATCAATCGCTGCGACAGTGTGCTGATTGAAGGTATTATTATCGCCGAAAGCCGGCACTGGACATGCGCCTCAACTGCTTCGAAGCATGTAACTTACAGAAACCTGAAAATTGTATCCTCGAACGACTGGGACGATGGGATTGACATTGTAGGCTCCCAGCATGTTTTGGTGGATAACTGTTTTATCCAGAGCAAAGACGACTGTATTGCCATAAAAGCCGGGGTGAACTATTTTACCAATTTTAACAGCAGTTTTAATGTTAACGATGTGGTGGTGCAAAACTCGGTAATGTGGAACGGCGTTTGGGGAAATGCTCTCGAAATCGGGTTCGAAACCCGCACCGATACCATTCAGAACATTACTTTCCGCAATTGCGACATTATTCATGTTGAAGGCCCGGAGGGTACTTTCACCATCCACAATGGCGACAGGGCACTGGTTCGTAACGTGCTGTACGACAATATCAGGGTAGAAGACGCACAGGGCTGGCTCATTGATTTTAAAATCCTGTTTTCGCAGTATTCAAAAGACAACCAGCGCGGAAAAATCGAAAATATCCATTTCAGGAATATAACTGTTGAGGGCGAACACAGGCCCTCGTCACAAATGCTGGGCTTCAGTGATGATTTCGGGATAAAAAATGTAACGCTCGAAAATTTTTTAATGCATGGAGTAAAGGTAAATTCAACCTACAACGGGCATTTAACAACCATTCATGCTGAAGGGTTACAGTTTAAATAATACCTGAAACGATGAAAAAGATAAAACTACTGATTGGCCTGCTGTTCCTGATTTATACAGGATTCGCACAACCCCGCACATTGCTTCCGAAGTGGGGAACTGATACGCTGGGATACCATAAAATTCTTACCGACCCGGTCAACAATGCAATAGTTCCATGGTATTCCCCCAACCCGGGGAAATCATACGATTTTGTAATCAACCAGGTGTGGAATTTCTGGAATACCATGCGCACCGATAAAAACGGCCTGCCTTATTACATGAACCACCAGGTTTGGCGGGGCGATTTCAACGACCGTCGCGGTGTTGGCGGCGACCAGTTTGCCATGGCGCTCTCATCGTGGAACCTGTATTATGGTTATTCGGGAAATGAAGCCGTAAAAGAGGAAATGAAATTTATTGCCGATTATTACCTTACCCATTCGCTTTCGCCTGCCGGTGCAGCCTGGCCTAATATTCCGTATCCGTATAATACCCTGATTTATTCCGGGGTTTACGATGGAGATATGGTGATTGGCCCCGGTTTTACACAGCCTGATAAAGCAGGTTCGTTTGCCCTTGAACTGGTTAAACTCTACAAAATGACAAATACAACCATTTATCCGAACATCACCGATAAACGGTATCTTGAAGCTGCGGTGAATATTGCCAACACCCTTGCCGAAAAGGTAATTGAAGGAGATGAAAATAATTCGCCGCTTCCTTTTAAAGTAAATGCAATTACCGGGGAAACCGGAAAGTTGAAACACAATTCGGGAAATGGAAAGGACGATCAATTGAGCAGCTATACAAGCAACTGGTCGCCAACCCTGGAATTGTTCCTGAACCTGATTGAACTGAATGCCGGAGATTCGGCAAAATACAGGGAGGCATTTGATAAATTGCTCAACTGGATGAAAAAATATCCGCTAAAAACGAATAAATGGGGGCCGTTTTTTGAAGATATTCCCGGTTGGAGCGACACACAGATAAATGCCGTTACTTTCGCGCAGTTTATGATGAATCATCAGGAATTTTTTCCGGAATGGAAAACTGAAGTAAAAGGGATTTTCGATTGGGTGTATAAAACACTTGGAAACAAAGAATGGGAAAAATACGGTGTGGTTGTGGTAAACGAACAAACCGCCTATCAAACACCCGGCAACAGCCACAGTTCGCGGCAGGCATCGGCAGAATTGCAATACGCGGCGCTGACAGGGGATAGTTCGGCTGTTGAAAATGCGGTCAGGATTCTAAACTGGGCGACCTACATGGTAAACACTGACGGCGCCAACTGTTACCCCCGCGACGAAGTGTGGATGACCGATGGTTACGGCGATTATGTACGCCATTATTTACGGTCGATGGCCTGGAAACCCGAACTGGCGCCCGAAGGACAAAACCACCTGCTTTCGTCAACCTCCGTTGTACAACTTATGGAATATCAGCCTGCTATTAATAAGTTCCTTGTACCGCTCGTACCCATTGAAATGGTGAAAAATACAATGGTTCATTACCGCGTTTTCGACCAGGTTTCCACCGAAGTGTTCAGGCTTGCCGAAAAACCCCGGTCAGTACTTGTCAATCAAAAGCAAATTCACGAAACAGGCAATTCAGGCGCTGAAGGCTGGCAATGGAAATCCCTTCAAACCGGCGGAATCCTTACAGTTTATCATCTAAATGGAAATGATATTGTTATCTTAAATTAGTTATGAAAAACCTGAAACTGATTATTACCTCAATTCTTACTGGCATTACCTTGTATGTTTCTGCCCAGTCTCAGCCTTTTGCCAGGTGGTCTGACAACGAACTTGTTCTCGACAACGGCCTGGTCCGGAGAACCGTTTCCATCGATAAGACCAAAGGGCAAATCACCACATCGGAATTAAAATTACCCACAGACAACAACATGGTAAAGGCCGGGAGCAGCGAGTTTTCTTTTTTGCTCAATGGCATCCCGGTTTCGGGGGCAGGACCATGGAACCAGATAACAGTCAGTCCTATCGAAACTGAACTTTCGGGCAGTGGCGCCCTGGTAAAACTAACCGGCAAATTCGGCGGAAAATACGATATCGAAGTATTGGTGAAATATATTATGTATCCCGGGCTGCCATTGGTTCGTAAAAAAATCAGTATAAAAAACCTGGGGCAACCCGATATAAACATCGAATCGGTTGATATGGAATCGGTTGCCGTTCAGTTCGACCTAACCAATACCTGGATTCTGAAAAACTATTGCCGCACCAAGCATTTCGGCCCCTACAAAGGCAACTGGGACGACCCGGCACTTGCAGTGCACGAGCTTCGGAACAGCCGTGGTATTATTGTGGGCAACGAAGCCATGGGCGTTTTAAAGCGGAGTACCGCCCTGCTCGATGGCAACACCCTCACTTCAGGGTTAAATCACGCCGGAGAGGATTTCCCGTTCCGCAAATGGCTGAAAACCGGGCAATCATGGGAAAGCCCGTATGCTTTTACCATCATGTACAATAATACCATCGACCCGCTTCAGGCGGTAAATACCGTTTTGCCCGACTTCGTCCGCAGACACATGGGGGCACGCACACTGGCCAACAAAAACAAGCCGGTTTTTATGTTTAACACCTGGTATCCCACGGTGGGCGAAATCGACGAAAAATCGGTAAGCGACTGGATTGATATTGCTGCCGAATGTGGCGCCCGCGAATTTGTGCTCGATGCGGGCTGGTCGGGCGACCCGTCGAAAAAGCTTCCGTGGACAAGCCAACTCGGCGACTGGACGGTTGATTCGCACAAGTTCCCCAATGGCCTTAAACCACTATTCGATAAAATAAAAGCAAAAGGGATGAAACCCGGCATGTGGTTCTCCATCGGCTCTGCAAGCCGCGGTACAAAAGTGCTCGAAGAACACCCCGAATGGTTTGTTCAGGATAAAGAGGGCAACCTCACCAACCTGCACAACCCTTACGACAAGGACATTTGCACGGCCTGCCTAACCACCGGCTGGTACGATTATATCAAAAACACCATCCTGAAATTTGTGCACGAGTACGACCTCAAATATCTCAAGCTCGACCTTTCTGTAGTTACCAGCGCCTATGTTTACGACAATTCGCGGACCGGTTGCTATGCCAAAAACCACAATCACCGCGACCACGAAGAGTCATACTGGATGATTTACCAGCGCACCCTGGATTTGTTCGACGAGTTACATGCTGCCGTGCCTGGATTATACATCGACTGCACTTTCGAAACGGCAGGACGGTTGCAACTGATTGATTATGCCATTATTCAGCATGCCGAGGGCGACTGGATTTCGAATTTCGAAGAACCGCAGCCGGTTGGCGCCATGCGTGTGCGTCACCTTGCTTACAGCCGCAGCCCGGTAATCCCGTCAACTGCGCTGGTTATCGGGAATATGCCGCTCAATGACCCGGAATATACACAGATAATTTCATCGCTAATCGGGTCGATGCCGATTTTTCTGGGCGATATTCGAAAATTGAAAAATGAGGATAAAGCCGAAATTAAAAAGTGGGCCGATTGGATTGAACAAGCCCAGAACCGCTGCAATTTTATGAACTTCAGACAAGACCTGCCGGGCTTTGGCGAACCCGCCGAAGGAAAATGGGACGGCTACTCACGCATCAATACCGAAAACGGCAGCGGCGGAGTTGTTGGGGTTTTTAAACAGGGCGGAATCGAAATATCGAGAAATATCAGCATAAACGGGTTAAACCCAGGCAAAGTGTACGAAGTGAAGCTGGCACCCGGGGGAAAAACCATTACAAAACTTTCGGGTAAAGAACTTGCTGAAAAAGGGTTTCCGGCAGAACTCAAAAAAACTTACGATTCAGCCGTTTTCGAAATTGTACCGGCAAATTAAATGACACGAACAACCTGAAAAACCTATGAAACCAAAAATTTACTTCTTCTTTTTACTATCGTTTTTAAGCTGGGAACTTAGTGCCAGCGACCTGCTCGAAGTACAGGTAATCGACAAAAATATTCTTGTTGTCCATTTCGATGACGGCTACATGCGGCTGCACGGCTACCACGAAACAGGTGTGAACGACACGGCTTTTCAGGTTCCGCTCGATGTAAAAAAGGCGGTTGAAACCAATTCTTATTTACTAATTTCGACAAACGACAAACTTTTTTCCACCGGAATATCGCCTGTGCGGGTGGGGCGAAAATCGAAACCCACCGAGTTTTCATTCAACGGTGGCGCGGGTTTCCCTGTGATTCTTGAACATTGGATTTATCTTGAGTTTTCGCAGGATCTATCAGAAAACAAAACCTATACCCTGAAATTAGCCGGGCTGGCCGAAAACCGTGATGAGTTTAGTTTTACATTCAACCCGTGGGAAATGCTTTCGCCGGCCATCCATGTTAATCAACTGGGCTTTACGCCCGAATCGAACCGAAAATTTGCGTACATCTCTCACTGGATGGGCGATTTGGGTGGGTTCGAAAACGATGCGCTCGAAGGTCGCAGTTTCAGGATTGTTGATGCAAAATCGTTAAAAACAGTGTTTTCAGGAAAAGTAAAACGGTACAGCGATTTTCAGACTGCCGCGCCCGATGTGCCCGTTGACCAGAGTTACAAAGGCTCGATGTCGGCTGCCGATATCTGGGAATGCGATTTTTCGGCACTAAAAAAACCCGGTGAGTACAAAGTGGTGGTCGATGGCATGGGTTGCAGCTACACTTTCGAAATTGACCCCGACATTTACCGCGACGCGTTTTACTTTGCCTGTCGTGGACTTTACCACCAGCGCAGCGGAATCGAGCGCACTTCGCAATACACCAAATGGGTGCGCCCCGCCGACCACAATCCACTGCTGACACCGGAACACCCCGGGGCAAAAACCAAACATAAAGTGTATGTTTCCAGTGTGCGAAATATTGATTTGACCGATGAATCAGGGTTCAACCAGAAAGAAAAAATACTTGCCAATATTGTGGATACCGCGCAAAACTGCTGGGGTTTTTACCACGATGCGGGCGACTGGGACGGCTACACATCGCACCTCCGTGTGCCCCGCGAACTGATGCTTGCCTGGGAACTCGCCCCCGAAAATTTCAGCGACAACGAACTGAACATCCCCGAAAGTGGCAACAACATTCCCGATATTCTGGATGAAGCGGTCTGGCTCGTCAATTTCTTCAAGCGAAACGTTGGTAAAACAGGTGGCATATTCGGAGGCCGCATTCATACCGAATTCAACAAAGGGTTTCCCGGAATTGGCATGGGAATTCCCTCATACGAAGACCCCGGTTTCAGCGTTGCAACCGGCGAAGACCCGCAGCTTTCGTATAATTTTGCGTCAATTGCCCTGCAATACGCGTGGTGCATCAGTAGGTTGAATGTTCAGAACAAACCTGAGTTGCAAAAATTGGTTGCTGAATATCAGCAGGCAGCCGAATCGGCCTACCGCTGGGCGCAGCAAAATACCCGCCCCGGCGACGAAAATGAAGTTGTGGTGGCCAAAGCCGCTGCCGACCTCTGGTTTTACAAACTCACCAAAAACCCGGAATATCAGGCAAATTTTGTAAAGTCGTTCAACGAAAACGTGAAAGAACCGTCGCAAATTAACGAATACGGCTGGGCTTATAATTTATATGAATTTGCACTGGTTCCTGCTGATTTTCCGGGACTCGACAAACAAACCTGGACAAAAGCAAGGAAACTGGTTGTGGAATTTGCACAAAACCGCGTTACTGATGCCCTTGAAGCCGGACGGGGTTTCAGGGCCGGCGGAAACCCAAAAGCTCCGGCTTTGCAGGGTTCAGCAACTATTCCGTACGGGATGCCGGCGCTGATGGCCTGGAAAATCACTGGCAACATGAAATATTTTGAAGCTGCCCAAACTTCGTCGGATTATGCACTGGGCGGCAATCCGCTCAATGTGCTGTGGTTGACCGGTCTGGGCGACAACCCGCCCAAACAAATTATGAACCTCGACTCGTATTACGACGGGATTGATGACCCGAGTCCGGGAATTGCGCCTTATGGCCCGGCCCACCGCTGCGACTGGATGACGCGCCCCAACGACAATTGCAAAGGCGCAGGCCCGTGGGACAACGACTATGCACTCGACAATGTATATCCTGCCTCCGATGTTTGGCCGGTGCACGAATTCTGGTTCGACGGGTTGTACTGCCCGCCTGCCGCCGAATATACAGTTCACCAAACTGTT
>JAJUGS010000099.1 GCA_029265875.1 Prolixibacteraceae bacterium | reverse complement strand
TTTGAAAATTTATACACATGAAAATCATCATCATCAACGGGCCCAATTTGAATTTACTTGGAAAACGTGAACCCGGTATTTATGGGAATGAAAGTTTTGAGTCTTACTTCGAAAAAATCTGCTCGCTCTTCCCTGATATTGATTTTGAATATTTTCAATCGAATGTTGAAGGAGAAATCGTAAATAAACTTCATGATTACGGGTTCACTTCAGATGGAATAATCATCAATGCAGGAGCTTACACGCACACCTCTGTTGCGATTCGCGATGCAATTTCAGCTATTAAAATACCCGTGGTGGAAGTACATATTTCAAACACTTTAACCAGGGAGAAATTCAGGCACAAATCGGTGATTGGCCCTGTTTGCAAAGGTTGTATCATGGGCTTCGGCCTCGACTCGTACAGGCTTGCCGTTTTGAGCTTTCTGCACCGCTGATGTTAAATCTTTTTTAGTTCATATCCACCGGAACAACGTCTGCTGATAGTTTATATATCTTTGCATATCAATTTATAAGAAAGCATTTCAGTATAAACAAATTAGAGTATGAGACAGACAAGAATTGTTGCTACCATATCTGATCAGCGTTGCGATATTCCGTTTATTGAATCGCTTTACAAGGCCGGGATGAATGTTGCCCGAATCAACACAGCCCATATTTCGAAAGAAGGTGGAATCAAACTGATTAAAAACATCAGGGCTGTTTCGCCAAAAATTGCGATTATGATCGACACGAAAGGCCCTGAAATAAGAACCGCAAAAACACAAAAGGAAACCACCGTTACCCAGGGAGAAGAAGTAGTTTTTTCCTGTTCAGAAAAGAATATATCCGGGTTACAGAATATTTGTGTGAATTATAAAAATTTTGTACGCGACCTGAATGTCGGGGACAATATTCTGATTGATGACGGGGATATTAAAGTAACTGTTCAGGAAAAACACTCCGATTACCTGCTTGGCAGGGTGGAGAATAACGGGATCATTAAAAACAACAAAAGCATCAATGTTCCGGGTATCAAAATCAAACTTCCTTCTATTTCGGAAAAAGATAAGGAGTTTATTGCTTTTGCCGTTGAAAACGACCTCGATTTTATCGCACACTCGTTTGTGCGTAACCGGCAGGATGTGAAAGATGTACAAAAGATTCTTGACAAATATAAAAGCGAAATAAAAATTATTGCAAAGATTGAAAACCTGGAGGGGGTCAATAATATAACTGAAATTCTGGAAGAGGCATACGGAATTATGGTTGCAAGGGGCGACCTTGGCATTGAAATTCCAGCCGAACAGATTCCTACTGTTCAGCGCAACCTGATCAGAAAAGCCATACAACAAAAAAAACCAGTGATTGTGGCAACCCAGATGTTACACAGTATGATTGACCATCCGAGGCCAACCCGGGCCGAGGTGAGCGATGTTGCCAGCGCCATTTACTCACGTGCCGATGCCATCATGTTGAGTGGTGAAACCGCATACGGCAAATACCCCGTTGAAGCCGTGGAAACGATGGTGAAAATTGCCAAAGAAGTTGAACCCGACCGTGATAAAAGATATGATGTCACAATTCCGCCTGTTAACAACGAAATTCCTGCCTACCTGGCACATTCAGCCATCAGGGCATCGCGTGAATTAGATAATTGCCTGATTGTAACTTCCACAACCACCGGCAGAACCGCTCGATACCTGGCTGCATACCGGTCAAGCATACCGGTTTATGCAAAGTGCCATTCGCACAGGGTTGTGCGCGAACTGGCGCTTTCATTCGGCATTTTCCCTTCTTATCTTGAAATGAAGAAAAACAAGATGCAGATTCAGAAAGCAGCCGTTCTCTCGCTGATAAAGGAAAATGTTTTGAAAGAGGATGACATGCTGATTTATGTGGGTGGCCGGTTTGGCGAAGAAGCCGGCGCTTCTTTTATTGAAGTTTCAACGGCTAAAAATATATTGTCAAAAATTGGAGAAATCAACTCATCAAAAAAATAACAATTCGCAACCGGTTGGGGATTTGTTTTATGTTGACATCGTACTGAAATACATATAAATTCCCTTTTTAACCTGCTCTTTAATACTGAAAAAATTGAGCCGGAAAATCGTTTAACAAAAAACATCACAGCCCGAGATTTACCCAGGCTGTGATGTTTTATTTAAAAGAAAATAAAGCTATCTCAAATCAATTACTTCAACTCCCGGATATTTTTTAGCATCGAAAACAAATTCAGCATCAGGAATTTCTTTGTTTGGCTCAAATTTAGCCACCTTAATCGTGTAAATATTCCCATCAGTACCATTCAAAACGGCTGTCTGAATCATGTAAGTAGCTTTGTTGATATCGAGCGTGATTTTAGAAACTTCAAAATCCTTTTTATCGGGATAAAGCTCAATCTGATACACTTGTTTTCCTTCCACACTTTTTTCACCGATATATTTCGATTTAAAACCTTTTTCGTAAATGGTGAATACCGAAGACGGGTCCATCAGTTCACTGCTGCTTTCGTCTATTGGCGAAATGGTAACCTGGTTACCGGTTTTCATATAATTCCAGTTTGTTTTTCCATCAGAAAAAATCTTTAGCCCATGCCCCGGAATATCAACCACATATTTACCGCCTTTAATTTTAATCGAGCCCTTATTCTCTTCGTTTATGCTCATTTGTTTGTTTTGCAGCGCAAAAGAAAAATCGGCCCAGATTGTTTTGTATGAACGTGTCCGCTGGCTTGTCTGGTCCAAAATTTCCTTGGCTTTTGCATCCTGCTGTGCAGAAAGGATTCCGGACAGCATCACTAAAAAAATCGTTGCTAATAATGTTCTCATTTTTCTTTTTATCGCAGATTATTCAATAATTGTTCCAAACTATATTCATCCTGAATGAGTACCTGCCGGGCTTTGCTTCCTTCACTCGGTCCGACAATGCCTGCAGCTTCCAGTTGATCCATGATTCGGCCTGCACGGTTGTAACCAATCGAAAACTTGCGCTGAATCATGGAGGTTGAACCTAACTGGTTCATCACCACCAGGCGTGCCACATCATCAAACATTTCGTCTTTATTGCCTAAATCCACTTCTCCAGGCCCACCTTCTTCATCGTCATTATATTCAGGCAAAAGATAGGCTGTGGGGTAGCCTCTCTGTTCGGCAATAAATGAACAGATTTTTTCCACCTCGGGAGTATCCACAAATGCACACTGTACACGGGTAATGTCACTGTTGGCCGAAATCAGCATATCGCCCTTGCCAATCAACTGGTTGGCACCGGGTTGGTCAAGTATCGTCCGCGAGTCGATCATTGAAGCAACTTTGAATGCGATCCTTGCCGGGAAGTTGGCTTTAATAACACCGGTAATAATCGTTACCGACGGACGTTGTGTGGCAATAATCATGTGAATACCAACAGCCCGAGCCAGCTGGGCAATTCGTGCGATCGGCAATTCAATTTCTTTGCCGGCAGTCATAATCAGGTCGGCAAATTCGTCGATAATTACAACAATGTATGGCATAAACCGGTGCCCCTTCATCGGGTTCAACCTGCGGCTTGTGAATTTCTTGTTGTATTCTTTAACGTTACGGGCATGTGCTTTTTTCAGCAAATCGTAACGGCTGTCCATTTCAATATTTATCGAATTCAGCGTATTTTTCACCTTCTGGATATTGGTGATAACCGGTTCCTCCTCGTTGGGCAATTTTGCCAGGTAGTGTTTTTCAATTACCGAATAAAGGTTGAGTTCCACCTTTTTCGGGTCGATAAACACAAACTTCAGTTCTGCCGGGTGTTTTTTGTACAAAAGCGAGGTAATAATAACATTAACCCCAACCGATTTTCCCTGACCGGTTGCACCAGCCACCAAAATATGGGGCATTTTGGTAAGATCGAACATGTAAGTTTCGTTCGATATAGTTTTTCCTAATGCCACCGGTAATTCCGCTGTTGATTCCTGGTAACGTTTTGAACCAATAATTGATCGCATGGATACCACTTCCGGATTTTGGTTGGGTACTTCAATACCAATGGTGCCACGGCCGGGAATTGGGGCAATAATACGGATTCCGAGCGCGGAGAGACTTAATGCGATGTCGTCTTCGAGGTTTTTGATTTTGGCAATTCTGATTCCCGGAGCCGGCACAATTTCGTATAATGTAATTGTTGGCCCGATGGTAGCCCTGATTTTGGTTATTTCGATTTTATAATGACGGAGCGTTTCAACTATCTTGTTTTTGTTCGAAATCAGTTCTTCGTTGGTCACCTCAGCATTGCCCGATTTATGGTCTTCCAGTAATTCCAGCGTTGGCAGCTTAAAGGTCGATAAATCAAGTGTGGGGTCATAATCTCCCATTCCTTCACCAAAATATTCTTCTTCGTCGTCATCTTCGTTTTTGTGTATTTCAGCATGAATATCTTCATCAACAGGCATAGCAAAAGGTTTCTGCACCACTTTTGGCACTTCCGTTTCACGCTCAATTTCCATGTCAATTTCGTCGTCATCTGCATCGTCGGGACCAAAAATGGCTTTTATAACATCATCCTGTTCAATTACTTTTGAAATGGTTTTATCTTCAAAAACAACTTCCCTGCCCTGTTCATCAGCCATTTCGCTTTCTTCTTTCTGGGGTTTTGGTTTTGGGGTCAGCATTTTTTTCATCATCGGGAAAAACCCTTCAAACCTGACAATCAACAAAATTAAACCCGTAACTAAAAGCAGAAACACCAGCCCGATATTACCAATCATGGCGCCCAGCCAGGTACACATAATGTAACCATAACGCCCGCCATAATAAATAAATGAACCATTTTCGTGTTTCGTCAAAACCAAACCCAAGGCCAGTGAAACCCACACAAGCAGTATCAGGCTATAAACCAGGTTCCTTCTGAAACGAATCAGGTTTTTGCTGATAATCCGCAATCCGGTTACACCTAACATATAAACCAACAGAAAAGAAGCCAGCCCAAATCCTTTGTTAATAATGATCTCAGATAAATAGGCACCGGTTTTACCCGCTTTATTGAAAACTTTGATGTCGCGGTCCAGTACAAAATCCTTGAATTTTATATCAAACTTACTCTGATCGGCAGCACCATAAAACAAAAACGAAATAAAGGCAACAAGCAGGTAAACCGCTAACAGAAAAATGATTAAACCAACTACAAACCTGAACTTTTCATTCTTAAAAAAAGGAACCTTTTTTTCCTTTGATTTTTGATTCGAATCAGACGGCTTTTTGCTTTTCGGTGCCATTTATTCAATATTTGTGGTAATTAAGCGGCAAATTTAAATAAAAAAAACGTGCAGGTGGGTTGATAAATTGTAACAGGCACGAAACCTTTTAATACTTACCTGTTAATAAAAATATACTTCAGGTTATACAATCTCATAAAGTGTGACGGTTATATTTCAAAATGATTTTCAGGCAACTAAAAAGCTGATACAGAAACATTTCAAAATGCTGATAAAAACTGATAAAACAACAGATTTTTAGTTATTGCCAATTTTTATGTTTGTGAATGTTTGATACTGACCATTGTGTAATCAGAATGGTTTTTATCTGCTCTTTATTACTGATAATAGTGTAAAATTAAAAAATGAAATTTTGAATATGAAGAAGTTGGCAGTATTGGCTTTGGGCGGAAATGCATTATTGAGAGGAAATGAAGCCGGAACAATTGAGCAACAGGAGCTTAATGCAACAGAAACGCTTGAAAACCTTATATATCTCATTAAAGAAGGCTACGAAATTGTGATTACACATGGAAATGGCCCACAGGTTGGAAATATCCTGATGCGAAACGATGCAGGGCAACAATTGTATAATATTCCGGCCATGCCGTTGGATATTTGCGTGGCCGATTCGCAGGGTGGTATCGGGTATATGATCGAGCGGATGATGAGGAATGTTTTAAACAAACATGGCATAAAAAAGAACGTCATAACGATGGTCACGCTTGTTGAAGTGGACAAGAATGACCCTGCATTCCAGAACCCATCAAAACGGATTGGGAAAATTTACAACCAGGAAGAGGCCGAAAGAATGGCACGCGAACATAACTGGGTTTTCAAGCCATCATCAAAGAATCCGGGGGGGTACCAAAGAGTGGTCCCATCACCGGTTCCGCTCGATATCATTAACAAAGAAACCATTCAACTGCTTGTGAAAAACGGGAATATAGTAATTGCTGCCGGCGGCGGCGGAATTCCTGTTTATTTTGATGAAAACAATGATGTGAGAACGCTGGACGCAGTGATTGACAAAGACATGGCTTCGAGTTTACTGGCTACAAATATTTGTGCCGATGAATTTTATGTACTGACGGATGTTTCATTCATTTACAAGGATTTTGGTAAACCCACCCAGGAAAAGCTGGAATTTCTAAATTATGCCGATACCGTAAAATACCTCGAAGAAGGCACTTTTGCCGAAGGTACCATGGAACCCAAAATACGTGCTTGTTTGAATTTTATTAAAAACGGAGGACGAAAAAGCGTGATAACCGAAGCTAAAAAACTGGAAGACAAATCATACGGGTCGAAGATAACAATGGAATACGAGGATTAAACAATGCAAGAATGCTATAATGCTTGAATGCATGAATTTAACGTTGTATAAAACCAGGTTAAAAGAACTTCCACTACCAACCCTGAAAATAAAACTTGAATATAAAACTTAATTATTTTAACTATATGGAAATCAATTTAAAAAACCGCAGTTTTCTGAAACTGCTCGATTTTACTCCAGCCGAAATCAATTACCTGCTCGAACTTTCAGCTTCGTTAAAAAAAGCGAAAAAAACCGGAACAGAAATTCAGAAGCTGACGGGGAAAAATATTGCGCTTATTTTCGAAAAAGCATCAACCCGCACTCGTTGCGCGTTTGAAGTGGCTGCTTTTGACCAGGGCGCCAATGTTACTTACCTTGGCCCGTCGGGGTCACAGATCGGGCAGAAAGAATCGATGAAAGACACAGCCCGTGTGCTGGGCCGGATGTACGATGGTATTGAATACCGTGGTTTTGGGCAGGAAATTGTGGAAGAACTGGCCCAATATGCTGGTGTTCCGGTGTGGAACGGATTGACCGATGAGTTTCATCCTACCCAGATTCTCGCAGATTTTCTGACCATGCAGGAACATTCTGATAAACCGCTTTCAGAAATTAAATTCTGCTACCTGGGCGATGCCCGTAATAACATGGGAAACTCGCTGATGGTTGGGGCAGCCAAATTAGGAATGGATTTCAGGGCAGCCGCACCGAAAGCCTGTCAGCCAGCTTTCGAACTGCAGGAAGAATGCCGGGAGATTGCAGCTGAAACCGGTGCAAAAATCACCATTACTGAAAACGTGGCCGAAGCAGTAAAAGGCTGTGATTTTCTTTACACCGATGTCTGGGTTTCGATGGGTGAGCCGGAAAGTGTTTGGGAAGACCGGATCAGGTTACTACTCCCCTACCAGGTAAACGCCGGAACTATGAAACTGACCGGAAACCCGAATGTGAAGTTTCTGCATTGTTTGCCGGCTTTTCATAACCGCGAAACCAAAGTTGGCGAGCAGATATATCAAAAATACAAATTGGATGGACTGGAAGTAACCGAAGATGTTTTTGAAAGTCAGGCATCGATTGTATTTGACCAGGCGGAAAACAGGTTACACACTATTAAAGCTGTGATGGTGGCTACATTGGGATAGTGTATTTTTGCCAAAAACAGCGGGTAAAAATCCAAAAAACCTGATTGTTTTTTATTGAAAGAAGAGGGTGTTTCAGAAGTTTGAAACACCCTCTTTTCATTGGTATGCCTATCCCCTGCACAGGGCTGATTTGTTGAGTTTTAATTACAGGGAAACCAAACCAACAGGCTGGTTAACCATAACTTGATCAACATTCACTCCAAATACCGAAAATAAAAGCACCAATAATTGTGCATGAAAACAGTGTTAAAATAAGCATAAAATTACCTCAATAACCCATTCTCATTCACTCCACAATCTTCATTTCATCGAGCAAATAACCTGCTCCTGCATATTTATCAACAATAAACAGTACAAAGCGCATATCAAGCGAGATGTTACGGCAAACCTCCGGATCAAACATGATATCGCTCATGGTACCTTCCCAAACGCGGTCGAAATTGATGCCTATCAGTTCGCCGTTACCATTAACGACAGGGCTTCCTGAGTTTCCCCCTGTGGTGTGGTTCGAAGCCACAAAGCAAACCGGAATAGTTCCATCCGACTCATATCTTCCAAAGTCTTTCTTTTCATAAAGTTCTTTTAACCGATCAGGCACATCGTAATCGTAAATCTCCGGATTATCTTTTTCCATGATTCCCTTCAGCGTTGTGTAATGTTTATAATACACCCCGTCAACAGGCTGGTAACCTTCCACTTTGCCATACGAAACGCGTAAAGTCAGATTTGCATCGGCATACAATGGCTGGTCTTGCTTCATTTTCATGATACCGGCCATGTAAATTTTCATATTATCAGTAATTCCTTTTGTTGCCTTCGCCACAACCGGTGCAATGTCAGTTTCATTTTTTATTTTCAACTGATTGTATAGCACAAAAACAGGGTCTTTTCGCAGTTTCAGAATCAGTTTGTCCGATTTTTCCTCCAGCATTTTATTCCAGAAAAGTGAATCAGTTAAAAGCGATTTCCGGTAGTATTTTTCAATCAGCTCATTTTCATTTGTTGAGTTTATCTTGCTTTTAAAGCCAACCGGCAAAAAATCCTCACTGATTCCATTGGCTAACATGGGTATTAAAGCAGCAAACAGTTTTTCGTCAGTTGCCTGGTTATAATTTTTAAAAATTCCGGGTATCGAACGGGCCAGAGACTTTTTCAAGGTTATGAGCTGATCAGTTTTCTTATTTTCAACGGCATTCAATAATAAATTCGCTTGTCCGGCCAGGGAAAAAATATCAGTACCACTGTTCACAATTTCGGCATAATAATCGGCAGCTTTGATATATCTTTTATAAACTGCATAAATACTGTCAAAATTCGCGAAAACTGGTTTGAATTCAGTATCCCACAAATTTGCAGAAATAGCCCAATCTTTGAAATCCTGTTCAAATTTCTGTTTCTTCTTTACAGCATCTAATCGTTTTAAACCTTTGATTTCGCCCTGCCATTTTTTCCAGGCATTGCTGATTCCCTGGTATTTTGAAGTATATTGAATCCGTACTTTTGCATCTTTTTCCATATCGGCCCCGATTATTTCGAGTTTTTTGTCCCTGATTTTTACCCGGTCGGGATCTCGCTGGTCCATAATAATGGCAACCTCCGTTGATGGAATGTATTGCATAGTCGTTCCCGGATTTCCGAAGACCATTGTAAAATCACCTTCATTTACTCCTTTTATAGAAACGGGAAAGAATTTTTTCGGCTGAAAAGGAATGTTTTCAGGTGAATATTCAGCCGGTTCGTTGTCTTTTCCGGCATATATCCGGAATAAGGTAAAATCGCCGGTATGACGGGGCCACATCCAGTTGTCGGTATCACCGCCAAATTTGCCGATGGCCGAAGGCGGAGCTCCCACCAACCTTACATCTCTGTAAATTTTATGCACATATAAAAAATATTGATTGCCATAAAAAAGCGGTTTCACCTGAGCACTGAACTTTCCCTCTTTTTCGGCTTCTTTTCTGATTTTCAGAATATTATTCTGAATTTTACGTTCTTTTTCTTCATCATTCAAACCTGAAATACCATCAAAAACCTCATCGGTAACATCTTCCATGTATTCCAGGAAACTGACAGTGAGTCCGGGATTTGGCAATTCTTCTCCCCTGTTCATGGCCCAGAATCCGTTGGTTAAATAATCATGTTCAACCGAACTGTGTCGCTGCACCTGCCCCAGCCCGCAATGATGATTGGTTATTAAAAGTCCGTCACCCGAAATCAGTTCACCGGTGCAGCCGCCGCCAAAAATTACAACGGCATCTTTCATACTGGCGTTGTTTACATCATAAATATCCTGAGCTGTAAGTTTAAAACCCATTTGCTGCATTTCGGCCAAGTTATACTTCTCAAGAAAAATGGGAATCCACATTCCTTCTTTTGCCCGAAGTGTAATAAACATTGAATGAACAATCAGAAGCGAAACAAGTATTCTTTTCATAAAACAGAAAATTTGATTTTTCCACAAAAAACTAAAATCTATAGAAAGAGCCAAAATTATCAGACTGAAAAATGATTTTTGCAGTAATTTTTTCCTGTCTGTAATTTTTAAGGTTCTTATTTTGCAGTATTTCTTTTAATTACGGGTTATCATTTTCACTCCAACTTTATCCAATAAAAAAAACTCAGGTTAATTTCCTGAGAATGAATCAATCCAATATTTTTTTTCATTACATTTACGCAGCTATTAAATCAGTTTCACGCACTATAACCTTAAAATGATTGACCAGTTTACCACCGAAAGTATCATCCATTTTCTGACAGCAATGGCAGCCTATACCACCATTGCAATGCTATGGAGGTTCAGAAAATCGATGGAAGTCAGGCACTTGATATTTGTGCAAATATTTGTGTCAATCTGGGCAATCAGTTATGCACTCGAATTTTCCACTTCAAGCCTTGCCTCAAAAATTTTATGGTCGAAGGTTTCCTATCTGGGTATTTCATTTCTTCCGCTCAGCTTTTATTTATTCACCACCGCGTTCAGCCAAAAGAAAGATTTAATAAAAACACAGAATATAGTTCTCTTACTGATCATACCCATACTTACACTTGGGATGATTTTCACCAACGATTTACATAAACTTGTTTGGACTGATGTAACGCTCGATTCTTTCAGAAATATCGCCTATTACCATCACGGCCTATGGTTCTGGATTTTTTTCGGATATACTGAAATTATGCTTGTTGCCGGATTGTTTAATTTGTATAAATCGCTTTTCAGATTTACAGCTTATTACCGGTCGCAAATAACAACCATCATTATCGCCACCATTTTCCCGATAATCGGCAATTTCATGTACATCACCGATATCAACCCGTATCCCGGGTTCGACTGGACGCCGGTTGCTTTTGTAGTTTCGGGGCTCATTATCACGCTGGGTGTAATTCGTTTCCGGATGTTCGATATTGTACCTTTTGCAAAAGCAAAGCTTTTTGAGGTGATAAATGACGGTGTGATTGTGATTAATGCTGAAGGTTTTATTGAAGATTGCAACTGGGCCGCGCACCAGATTTTTAACTGGCAAACCAATTCAATTGCACATGAATCAGTAAAAAATGCATTTAAAAATTATCCGGTCGTTATTGAAGGAATTGAAAACAAAAACGCATCGGTTTATCTGGAAGTAAGTCGTGATGGCTGGAAAAATTATTATCACATCCGGATTTCGCCTATTTACAACGATCATAAAATATCTGGCCATATCCTTCTTTTTCATGATGTTACAACTATCATGAAGGCAGAAGATGAACTAAAGAGGACCAATTCACAACTTCTTGCCGAAATCGAAAAACGTGAAAAACTGATTGAAGACCTGGATGCATTTGCACACACAGTGGCCCACGATTTAAAAAATTCGCTGAGCTCTATTTTTTCTGCCAGTGAAATTATGGACGAAATTATCAGGCAAAACGACAAAAACCTGTTGTTCGAACTGTCGAACATGATTAATCATTCTGCCAACAAATCCATTCAGATTACCCATGATTTGCTGATGCTGGCAACAACCGACAAATCAAAGGTTGAATTAAAGGTCCTGAATATGGGTGATATTTTTGCCGAGGCACAACGACAACTTTCCGACATAATTAAGGTTTCAGGCGCTGTGATAACTGTGCCTGAGATATGGCCGGAAGCCCTGGGATATGCGCCCTGGATAGAAGAAGTTTGGACAAATTATCTGAGCAATGCCATAAAATATGGTGGCAATCCACCCAAAATTGAAGTAGGCGGCACTGTTTTAGCTGATGGGAGAATCCGGTTCTGGATAAAAGACAATGGTGAAGGCCTCTCTGCTGATGAATTGAGAAAATTGTTCAAAAAGTTTGTACGGCTAAATCCACAAAAAGCCGATGGTTATGGGCTTGGATTGACAATTGTGAAAAAAATAATTGAAAAACTGGGTGGTTCAGTGGATGTGGAAAGTTTTAAAGGAGAAGGCTCGGTTTTTAGTTTTACACTTCCGTCTGCGCATAATTCAACTGAAATCGTGTTCAGAAAACTGCACGAAAGCAAAGGATTTGCAATTAACTGAACACGACCCCGGTGTAACAATTATCAATAGGTGAACGACACAAATGCCACTTTTTTTGAATCGGGACTCCAGGATGGGACATTGATCGTACCCTGACCACCGTATAAAAATGCAGCCACTTTTATTTCTTTCCCATCAACAGGCATTGTGCGAAGCATAACACGCTGGTTATGCGGATGCGAAGTTGCCGGCACTTCGGGCGGATACGAAATCATTATCAATTGTTTACCATCGGGTGACGGGTGGGCAAACCAATTCTGAAAATGATCAAAAGTCACTTGTTCCTGTTCTGAGCCATCGGGTTTCATGCGCCAGATTTGCATCATTCCGGTGCGGGTCGAATTAAAATATATGTATTTGCCATCGGGCGAAAATTCAGGCCCGTCATCCAAACCTTCAGCGGTTGTTAACTGAATTTCTTCGCCACCATTGGCCGGAATTTTGTAAACATCGTAAACACCGTTACGTTCGGCGCAGTAGCTCAGCCATTTGCCATCGGGCGACCAGCCATGCCAATACGATGGTCCTTTTGGTGTAATTTGTTTTGGCGTACCGCCTTTTACCGGTACTGTATAAATCGCCGAAACATTTTTCCCGTTTATCTCAGTTCCGCTGCTGATAGCCAGCATTTTACCATCAAAAGAAATGCCGTGGTCGTTGTTATTGGCCACTACGTTGCCCGTATTAATTAGTTCAGGAACCCGTTTTTTCAAATCGAATTTATAGAGTTTGCCACCCGAATTGTAAATCAGGTATTTCCCGTCGCGCGACCAGTTGGGTGCTTCAATGTGCGTTTCGGTTTCGTAAATCACTTCGCGCATTCCGGTGGTAACATCCAGAATTTCGAGCCGGCTGGGCGATGGATTTCTGTAGCCATCAATACCTTCTGCAGCGGGTTTTTCAATGCGAACATTCCAGAATTCAGCTTTTTCAAGCACATCCACATTGTGCGAACCAATAAACATTCCGGCCAGCACTTTTGCTCCTAAGGCCAGTTGCACACGGGCAATTTCAGTTAAAACAGCACCGTTTTTTGATGCCCTGAAAATAATTTCATTGCCTTTTCTTTCGAGTTGAACAAAGTCAGGCGCATCTTTTTTTTCTGCCGCTTTTTCGAGTGTTGCAGCTCCTGCTTTTTCGCGGTACTGCAGCGAAGTCAGCCCATCGCCATGAACGGCTGCATCGGCATAAACAGCATCTTCCGCTCCCGATTCCCGAATCATCAAACCCATTTTTCGGTGAGGATCAACGCCAGTTCCCAAAAATTTCAGACTGGCCGAAATGATAAAATCGCCTTCAACAGGCTGCGATACGAAGTAAAACTCGTCGCGCTCGAACCAGAGATTGTAACCGGCCCCGGTTAAGGTGAACTTCTGTAATTTACTGTCGAACTGAAAATTGCCTTTCAGTTTCGGGTTTCCGACATCCTGCCCTGAATATTTTTCAAACATAGATTGTGCCTGTGGCATTTGAATAATGAGTAAACTGATAAATACAAAAATTGATAGTTTTTTCATTGGTTCGGTTTTAAAAAGTGAAAACGAATGTAGTGAAAATTTGGGTGACGTGCTTTTTAACCGCGCTAATTTTGGCAATTCTATTTAAATGAGCTTTGATTCCCCCTTTCTTCTTCCCTTCTTTGGGATTTCGGCCAACTCCTTTGAGGATATCCTTAAAAAGCGACATGGTCGTGGAATCCTTAGTATAA
>JAJUGS010000225.1 GCA_029265875.1 Prolixibacteraceae bacterium | reverse complement strand
GGAAAGCTTTGAACTTGCCGTCAGGCAATTACAGGCTTCACAAATAAACATTATAAAGCTTTTAAGTCTTGAAAACAATGACATCAGGATTGAAGAAAAAGTGAATGAAAGTTTGCAAAAACTGATAGATGCCAATTTGGCTAAAGACCAGTTTTTATCGATAATTGCCCACGATCTGAAAAGTCCGTTCCAGGTTTTGCTGGGTGTTTCTGAAATGTTGCTGGAAGATTGGGAAAACCTCGATGAAAAAAGCAAAATTGACATGATTGGCGATATCAATAAAACCTGTAACGAAACATACAAATTATTGTGCAACCTACTGGAATGGACAAAGGGACAAAAAGAAAAACTGAAGCGGACCATTAAAGAAGTAAATATAAGGGAACTGGTGGAATCAGCCGTGCAAATATCTCAGAATCATGCAAATGTCAAAGGTATTTATGTTGAAAATGAAATTAGTGCAAATCTGAAAGTCAATACCGACGAACAGATGATTGCTACAGTATTCAGGAATTTGATTTCCAATGCAGTACAATACATTCAACCCGGAGGAAAAATAAATATTTCGGCTCAGGAAGAAGGGACACACACTACTTTTTGTATTGCCGACAATGGTCAGGGTATTGAAAAAGCTCACATTCTTGAGTTTTTCAGTAAGGAAGGCCACAAAAAACTCAAAGGAAATGCCAGCGTTTTCAAAGGTCTGGGGCTGTTAATCTGTAAAGATTTTATTGAACAGAACGGGGGAAAAATCTGGCTCGAAACGCAGAAAGGAGAAGGCAGTAAATTTTTCTTCACGCTCCCCAACTGATGTTATATTTCCCGGGTCAATTCATCCAGAAAAGCATGCAAATCCGTTGGTAAAACCGGTTTTAACAACTGGTTTATTTTTTTATGATAGTTATTCAGCCAAGCCAATTCTTTTTCATCTAACAAATCTTTTACAATCAGCGTTGTATCAATCGGGCAAACCGAAAGCGTTTCAAAACCCAGAAAACGGCCAAATCCGGTAACTTGCTTTTCAACACAAACCATCATATTTTCGGTCCTCAGGCCATACAAACCTTCACGATAAAAAGCCGGCTCGTTTGAAAGCACCATGCCCGGAACAATCAGGTTTTCATTGTATTCCTGCCTGATGGCCATCGGTCCTTCGTGAACGTTCAGAAAATGCCCGATTCCGTGACCGGTTCCATGGCCGTAATTCATGCCATTTTCCCACATTGCTTTCCGTGCCAGAATATCGAGATGACAGCCCTTTGTTCCGTAAGGAAATTCAGCCAGCGAAAGCCTGATCATTCCTTTCAGCACAATTGTAAAATCCCGTTTTTGCTGTTCAGTTACCGGGCCGATTGCCACTGTGCGGGTGATATCGGTCGTACCATCGAGATATTGCCCGCCTGAATCGAAAAGCAATATTCCCTCCGGTTCAATTTCCAGGGCATTTTCCTCATTTACCGACAAATGCACCATGGCCCCGTGTGCTTTGTACCCCACAATCGGGGTGAAACTTTCGCCCACGAAATTCTCCTGTTCCGAACGCAATTCAGCTAATTTCCTGCCGGCCACATATTCGGTAATTCTTTTCTTTCCAACATGGGTTTTCAACCAGTAAATAAACTTTATCAACGCAACACCATCCCTGACCATTGTTTTTCTGAACCCGGCCAATTCGGTTTCGTTTTTTACCGATTTTAAATGCGCCACCAGCGAAGTCCCTTCAACAAAAGCGTTTTTCCCACAAACTGAACTGTAAACCGAATAATTCACAGTGGATGGATCCACGTAAATTTTCCGGTTTTGAACCTGCCCCAGGTACCTCAGAAAACTGATATATTCCTTTAATTCAATACCTTCATTCTGAAGTTGTTCCTTTAAAGCTTGAGGTATCTTTTTCTGATCGGTAAACAGCAGCATTTCGGTTTCTCCAACCAATCCGAAACCAGTAAAAACCGGGTTGTAGTTTACATCAGAACCACGCAGGTTAAACAACCAGGCCAGCTCGTCGAGCATGGTAACAACATGGAGATCAGCATTGTTTTCAGCAAGCAATCCGGCCAGCATCTTTTGTTTTTCGGCCCTGCTCCATCCCGAAAATTCCACCGGAAAATCAAAAACAGGATTTTCAGGAAGTGCAGCCCTGTTTTCCCAGATTCTATCCAATAAATCATCCGTTTCCCGGATGTTGATTTTTTTCTTTTCCAGTGTTGATTCCAAATTTCTGAAACCTGCCAGTGAGATTGTCTGCGGATCGATACCCACAACCGAACCGGGAGCCAGTGTGGCCGCCAGCCAGTCTTCCATTGAAACAGCTTCAGGAACCCTGAGTTTGTGCAGTTTGATTCCGGAACCCGACAATTCATTTTCGGCCTGCAGAAAATAGCGGGTGTCGGTCCATAAACCAGCTTCGGTTTTTGTGACCACTACCGAGCCAAACGACCCGTTGAAACCACTGATAAATGCGCGGGTTTTCCATCTTTCGGGCAGATATTCACTGGCGTGCGGATCAGTTCCCGTAATTACAAATGCATCGACACCGGCTTTTTCCATTTCAGCCCGAAGGCGGAAAATGCGATCCTGAATTGTATTCATTTTTTTGAAAAGAATTGTTTTACAAATAGTTTCATGGAAGAAGCCGGAATATCGTCGTAATTGAATTCTCCTTCAGCATAAAACCTGAAACCAGAAATATCGTCGTGCGGATGAAGGTCCTTCAATGATTCGGCTTCCACTTCAAAAGCCATATCGACCGTAAAAACCGTGAAATCAGAAAAAATATATTCGTTGGGAGCGGAACCGGCATATTGCATCGACTTTACTTTCAGCCCTAGTTCCTCAGCCAGCTCTCTTTTTAAGGCATTTTCAATGGTTTCGTGATGATCGACAAAACCACCGGGCAAATCGAGTTTTCCCAAATCAGGTTCCACACCACGGGTTACCAGCATCAGTTTTCCCTCGCTGTTTTTTACCAGCGCAGCCACTGCTGCCGAAGCATTTATATAAAAATGAAATCCACAATTGCCACAATTCAGCGAACGATCTCCCGAGACTTTAAATTCAGGCGAACCACATTTCGGGCAAAATTTCAGAACCTTTAAAGGGTGAGTTTTCTGCATTAATCAGATTACTTTAATAGCTTTCAGCCAGTTATAAAACAAATCGGGCCATTGGTCAACCGGCAGGTCTTTCTTCGTCATCCCAAAACCATGCGCCCCATCCCTGAAAATATGCATTTCGGCGGGCACATTGTGTTGTTTTAATGCCAGGTAAAACCGGATGGAATTTTCAGGAATTACAGTTTGATCATCATCGGCCAGAATCAGAAAAGTTGGCGGAGTTTCGGCTGTAACATTCAATTCGTTTGAATATTTTTTGGCCAGATTCCAGTCGTTTCCTTCGCCAATCAGGTTTTTGCGCGATCCCATGTGCCCAACCGATTCATCGAAACTGATAACCGGGTAAAGCAGTAACATAAAATCGGGGCGGCAACTCATTTTTTCTTCCGGCACAGAACTTTCGGGCTTCCCCATATCGAAAACTGTTCCTACAGTTGAAGCCAGATGCCCACCGGCAGAAGAACCGGCGATGCCAATTTTGGAAGGGTTGATTCCCCATTTTTCAGCATTTAATCTCACGAGCCGCATTGCCTGACGTGCATCGCCCGACGGAATTTCGTGATGTCCGTATGGCAACCGATATTTCAGCACAATCCCGGCAATTCCTTTCGATTGCAGCCATTTGGCCATGTCGAATCCTTCGTGGTCCATGGCTTCGATCCAATATCCACCACCGGGGCAAATTACAACGGCAGCCCCTGTATTTATCGACTTTTCAGGAAGATAAACGTATATTTCAGCCTCCGAAACATTGCGCACACGAACGCCGTCGTATTTTTCTTCCGGCTCCTTCATGCCATTGTCATTCGGCGCACCATTTGGCCATACTTTCAAAGTAAAATCCTGCGCGAAAACAGATGTTGTTATAATCAACATAGTAAAAATCAGACTGACTGTTTTCATTTTTCAGTGGTATTATTTGGTTTTTGCTCCCACAAAATAATGTTCCTTGTCGTTAAAAAGGATATTAAATGTGGTGAGTGATCCGTAAATTCGTGTGATATATTGTTGCAGATCAACTTTTTCGGCATCAGTCAAAACCGGGTGGCTGTTGATATTTTGCTCCAGCACCCGCAACCTGTCGCGTAGCATCACAATTTTGTGGAAAAACACCTCAATTGGCACTTCCTTGGGTTGCAGTGATTTGTTAGCAGGTTGTAAAATCAGGGTTCCGCCCTGCCATTTCTCGCCAATGGGCACCACTTCGTTGAGCGATGCATATTTGTCGAGCACATAACTCATCACTTTTTCAATTTCGTGGATTGAAATGCCGGTTTTCGGGGCATCCGGATTCCTGGTGATCACGCTCAGGTCGGTATTTCGCTTGGTGATTTCTATTTTACCCCCTTTTTCAAAGAAAATCTCGTAAGCGGTGAGGTTATTTTTACTGATAATCCCTTCACCATATCGCGGGTGTTCCACCCTTGTTCCAACTGCTAATTCTTCCATATTCTTTCAATTAAAAATGTAAAATTAAAAATTCGAAATTATGGTTTAACTATAATTATTTCAATGGCGATTTTGGTTCTTTTGCAAAAACACGGTACAACGCACGGTCAACCAAATCGGCCCAAAGTTTGGCAACAAAAACAGCCAGTTGTCCGTCAATAAAATTAATGATGATTTTTCTGCGGCGGCGTTCAATGGCTTTTACAATTCGTTTTGCACACTCTTCAGCCGACATCATTTTACTTTCGTCGCGCGGTGTTTCTCCCTGCTGTTCGCCATTGGCCACCAACGCGTGTTTTCTGATTTCGGAAGCTGTAAATCCCGGTGCTGCCACCAAAACATGCAGTCCCGATTTCAGGTATTCAATTCTGACAGTATCGAGAAAACCCCTGACCGCAAATTTTGCAGCCGAATAACCGGTTCGTCCGGGCAGGCCAATGTACCCGCCTACAGAAATAACGCCCACCACCGATCCTCTTTGTTTTAACAAATGGGGCAATGCAAACTTGGTACAGTAAACTGTCCCCCAATAATTTACATCCATCAATTTTCTGAGTACATCCAGTTCAACCTGGTCGAATGTGGCACGCATGGAAATGCCTGCGTTGTTAATCAGAACATCAATTTGCCCAAAACTTTCGATTGCTTTTTCTATCAGATACTTACAATCGGTTTCCACCGAAACATCGGTTTTTACCGAAAGGATTTCTGCATCGGGGTGAGTTGCCTCAAATTCTTTCAAACGGTCAATTCTGCGGGCTGCCAAAACCAGTCGCCAGCCTTTTGATACATATAATTCGGCCAACGACTTTCCGATTCCGGAAGAAGCCCCGGTTATAATCACTACTTTTTTTTGTTCCATTGCTGAAAATCTGTAAAACGGTCAGTCGCAAATGTACCGATTCGGGGTTATTATTCAAATTTTCTAAAACCTGTTTTACAAAACGACCCCGATAATTTCAGAATAATTTTTGAAGTTCTTTCCCCAGTTTGTTTATTGAATTCTTCAGTTCACCTTTGGCGGCTTTGGCCACCACATCTTTGGTTTCGGTCAAATCGAGTTTTACTTCCGGCTTTCCAACCGGGCCATTCAGTAATACCGATGCAGGCAACAACTGGATTTTATCATTTCCGGGAATGGCACTTAAAATATTCTTAATATCCTGGCCAAATGCATCGCGGTTAATCACAAAATCCATTTTCATGTTCAGCAGACTTTCCGCATTTAACGTTCCGGAAAGGACGGTTTCCTGCCCCGCAATTTTTGTTTTGAAAGGTTTTAAACCGATGTTTCCCTTATCGACGGTGAGATTCGCTTTAAAATCGTCAACTGTCACATTTTTAAGCAACTCGGGTTTGATAATATTTTTAAGCTGACTGAAAACAGGTGATTCTTTGATCATTAAACCAAATGTTGAAAGTTGTGCCACTGCATCAACCGAAGTGGGGATAATACTCAGATCGGGTTTTAACTGGCCGCTCATTTTCAGCGCGGTGCTGATTTTTCCAACGCTTTGCGATGCAACCGGCGCCAATTGTTTAATTCCGCCCAAAGTGCTGAAAGCAGCCGGAATATCAACACTGTTCACATCAAAAGTAAAATCGAAAAGCGGTTGTTTTTGGGGTGTATTTTTATAGGAACCGGTCACTTTTACGTCGCCGCCTAAAGTATTCATCGACAACCCGTTCATGGTTAGTTTTCCGTCGGCAACCAAAATATTTCCATTGATGTTATTCATTTCGAGTTTGTCGAAAACCGCCTTTTTTATCACCGACCTGAATGTAAAGCTAACATTCTCAGGTACATCAAACGCCAGTGTTTGCTTACTTTCTGATGTTTTTACCGAATCAACTGCTGCCGGTTTCTGGGTGGCAGAACTGGTTTTGGCAGCCGGATTTTTTTGCAAAGCCATCAATTGCGTAATGTTGATAAAACCCGACTGTAACTGCAAATCGCCTTTCAAAACGCCTTTTCCAAAAACATAATTCAGGTAATCTTTTACCTGTCCGTTTAGTCCGAAATCGCTCTCTCCCACTTTCATATCCAACTGTTTCAGGTTTACGGCCACTGGCGAAAACTCCATCAAACCCGCCGGAATCTTCACTTCCTGCGATAAATCGGGCGAACTGTAAACAAAATCGTGCATTCGCACCGTTCCTTCGGCTTTTATCTTTTCGTAACTTCCTTTTTCCACATCCGAATAAACGCCTTTGAACCTGAGGTTTGCGTCAATTAATCCGGCCATGTTCATGCTGTCGGCTTTTAAAACCTCTTTGATGTCGGTAAAATTGATTTTCCCCACCATTGAACCTTCAAATTGCGGATCGGTCATCAGCTGTTTCATGTTCAGTGCAAAATCCACGGGGTTTCTTTTTATTTCGGC
>JAJUGS010000316.1 GCA_029265875.1 Prolixibacteraceae bacterium | reverse complement strand
AACAGAAACTTTTTCATGGTTGCTGGTCTTGATGGTCAATCGGGTTAGTTAATTTCAGGTTTTTGCGGTATTGGTACAATTGATACCGGAAGATAACAATATAAGAAGCCATTGGTATAGCCGAAAAAAGGATGAGCATATATAAAAATGCAAAACCGAAAGTAAAAAATATAGCTGCCAGCAAAAACGCGAAGCTTACATAGAAACTGATAATGAGGGAATGGTACCTGATATTCTTGATCATTTCATTTTCAGTTTTCTCTTTCGAAAATGCGATTAAAAATAACCCTGACAAAACAAAAAACAGGGTAATTTCTTCGCCCAGGTTGTTGGTTACCAGTTTCAGGTATTTCTCATCAAGATATTCAGAATAAACTGCAAAAACCTTTGCATCAAGAATTTTTGGCTTTATTCCGAGATAAAAACGAAAAACACCCGTAATGATTCCTGCAATAAAAAAAATACTGCCCGCGAACCTGAATTTCGCGGGCAGTAAAAACCTTGTTCTTTCAGACATATATTATTAATATTTTGAAGGGACAACATTGAGTTGCGGATGTGTGCCATCTTCCATGTTAACCCGTACAGCCACAATGCCAAACTTATGATTACAAAAATAGGTAATATTGCTTACACCCGGAATATTGGAACTTTGTTCAACATCAATGGTTTTTATGATCATACCATTCCAATAAAAATCATCTGTTGATGATTTTCTGACTACTTCACGAACAATGGTGGTTCCGTCACTTTTTTCAAGTGTGTATTTATCGCCTACTTTGGCATCGTATTTTACCAATACAAATGGTTTATGGTCTTTGTTATTGTAATCAAGAATTCCTTCATCGGTCATTTTAAACTTGCCTTCGCAAACCAAATTACCCGAGGCATCCTTGTATTTTGGTTTTATTCCCTGAAGTGCCGGGATGTTTGTGGGAATCGGAGCCTGAAATTTTACAGTTGCCACTCCATCGGAGCTTACATTGGTAATAGAAATATTGCCTGAATAAGAGGCGGATCCGGTTGAAACATTGTTGGCAAATGTGGTTCCCACTGTATTAATCGGAATATCAGTGCTTCCGCCAATTGAATCAGAACTCTTTGAATCAGGGTTCAATAAATCACACGACACAGCGAAAAAGAGGATTGCAAGTAATAAAACATTTGTTCTCATATCGGTTTTATTTTTGGTTATTATTCCGGTTGAAAATTTATAGTTGAATTAAATTTTTAGCCATTAGTAAGGTTTGATAAATCCTGTCGTAAACTTAGTTAAAATAGGTGAAAATTATTCAACAGTTATGCTGCTCAGGATGTATCAAATCAACAAAAACACATAAAATAACAGATATGATCTTCTGAAAAGTTGTAAAACCAAAGCCTGAACTTAAAAATTACGATACTGGCTCAATAAAACAAACAGCTTCTTTATTTCCCTTTTCAAAAGAGTTGCTAATTTTAGCCACGCGAAATGCTAAATCAACTAAAATAAATCAATATGAATAGAAAACTCAGAATGGGTATGGTTGGCGGCGGAACCGATGCATTTATCGGCGCCGTTCACAGGTTGGCTGCTTTAATGGATAACCAGATTGAACTGGTTTGCGGCTGTTTCAGTGTAAACCCTGAAATTTCAAAAGCATCAGGGAAACTTTATTTTTTGCCTGAAGACAGGGTTTATGCCACTTATCAGGAAATGTTTGAGAAAGAAGCCCTGCTTCCGGAAGGTGAACGCATGGATTTTGTTTCCATTGTCACCCCGAATTTTGTTCACTTCGACCCGGCGATGATGGCGCTCGACAAAGGTTTTAATGTGGTTTTGGATAAACCGATGACTTTTACGCTGGAAGAAGCCTATAAACTGAAGGAAAAACTGGATGAAACAGGTTTGACTTTTGCACTCACCCACACCTACTCAGGTTACCCGGCAGTGAAACATGCCCGGCAGATGGTGGCTGATGGCGAATTGGGCAAAATCCGCAAAGTGTTTGTGGAATATCCGCAGGGATGGCTCTCCACCAAACTCGAAGATGCTGGCAATGCCCAGGCATCGTGGCGCACCGACCCAAAACGCTCGGGCAAAGCAGGTTGCATGGGCGACATTGGCACGCACGCCCATCATTTGGCTGAATACATTACAGGGTTAAAAGTCACTGAGCTTTGTGCCGAACTCAACGTGTTTGTACCCAACCGTTTGCTCGACGACGACGGTGCCTGTTTGCTTCGTTTCGAAAATGGCGCAAAAGGTGTTCTGATGGCCACACAGATTGCTGCCGGCGAAGAAAATGCCATCCGCATCCGTGTTTATGGCGACAAAGGCGGAATCGACTGGTTTCAGCACGAACCCAATACCTTGCTGGTGAAATGGATTGGCAAACCTACCCAGATTTTACGTACCGGAACCAGCCTTGGAAGCGCAATTGCAGCCCACAACACCCGTGTCCCGGGCGGCCACCCCGAAGGTTATCTCGAAGCTTTCGCCAATATTTACCGCAATTTCGCTTTAACAGTCCGTGCTAAAGCCAAGGGTGAAACACCAACTGCCGAAATGCTCGATTTCCCGGGCGTGGAAGATGGTATCCGTGGAATGCAGTTTATCGATACCGTGGTGAAAGCCGGGTACGACGATACCACCAAATGGGTAAAATTCGGAGAATAAAAATTTTTAATATTTTGTTTTGTAGAGACGCACAATTGTGCGTCTCTACATTCAATTCCAAAATCAAATAATTTAAAAACATATTATGGCCAGACCAGTTACATTATTTACCGGACAATGGGCCGACCTGCCCATTGAAACCATGTGTCAGAAAGCGCAGGAATTTGGCTACGACGGCCTCGAACTTTGCTGCTGGGGCGACCACATGGAAATTGCCAAAGCCGACCAGGCTTATTGCGATGCCCGCAAAGCACTGCTTGCAAAATACGAATTGAAATTGTTTGCCATTTCAACGCACCTCGACGGACAGTGTGTTTCGGATAACATCGACATCCGTCACAAAAGCATTGCAAGTGCCCATGTTTGGGGCGATGGAAATCCGGAAGGAGTTAACCGGCGTGCCGCCGAAGAAATGATTAAAACGGCAAAAGTTGCCAAAATGCTGGGAATCGACACCGTGTGCGGATTTACCGGCAGTCCGATTTGGCACCTGCTCTACTCATTTCCTCCGGTTTCGCCCGAAATGATTCAGAAAGGTTATGAAGATTTTGCCAAACGCTGGATTCCGATTCTCGACGAATACCAGAAACTGGGTATCAAATTCGCACTCGAAGTACACCCCACCGAGATAGCTTTTGATATCCACAGTGCCCACCTGGCTTTAAAAGCGCTGAATTACCACCCGGCTTTCGGGTTTAATTTCGACCCGAGCCACTTTGGTTACCAGCATGTTGATTACGTGAAATTTATTTACGAATTCTCCGACCGTATTTTTCATGTGCACATGAAAGATGCTTACTGGAGCGACGTGCCTATGAGCATTGGTGTATTTGGCGGCCACTCCAACTTTGGCGACAACCGTCGTTACTGGAACTTCCGCAGCCTGGGCCGTGGGAAAATCGATTTCGAAAACATCATCCGTGCGCTAAATGACATCGGTTACAAAGGTCCGCTCTCGGTGGAATGGGAAGACAGTGGCATGAACCGCGAAGCCGGTGCTGAAGAAGCCTGCGACTTCGTAAAATACATCGACTTTGAACCATCAGACGTGGCTTTTGACGACGCCATGCAGAAGGATAAGTAGAAGAAAGACGGGAGACGGGAGTCCGGAGTCGGAAGAATTGAGAATGGCGAAGTCCCAAGTAAAAGGAAATAAAATGGAGTTCAAATTTGCGAAGTTGATTATATGGCAGAAAGCCATGGATTTGGGAGAAGAAATCAATGCAATTGCTGAAAAATTTCCCAAGTCTGAATTGTACAATCTGTCTTCTCAAATTCGCAGGGCTGCCGATTCTGTTGCCTTAAATATTTCAGAGGGCTCAACTGGTCAGACGAATCCTGAATTTGTGAAGTTTATGAACTATTCCATTCGTTCTTTGTGCGAGGTTGAAACCTGTTTACACAAAACAAAAAGAAGAAACTATATTTCGGAAGAAGAATTTGGTAAACTTCAGGAATTCTCATGGAACCTGATGAATATGATGATAGCATTTAAAGATAAAATAAACTGATAATTTAAAAAAGTTCCGGCACCCTGTCTTTGGTCTTCGGACTTCGGACTTCGGTCTCCGGACTTTT
>JAJUGS010000379.1 GCA_029265875.1 Prolixibacteraceae bacterium | reverse complement strand
TCTGCCGCAGGATTAACACTCGATCCTATTTACGGACTGGTGAAAGGGACAATGACTTCGGCCAATGCCGGGAAAACCATCAGCTTTAAAGTGGTTGTGCGCGATTCGAAAATGAACACGGCGGTTTATGAGCCGCTTTATACAATCAGGGTAAATTGACGCAAGCTGACTTTCAAAACAATTCAGAATATATAGCCGGAAGGTTCTTCCCTTTGCTTCACCGGAAATTTAGCCTGTAACCTGTAAGGCAGTTTTGTATTACTTAGCCGAAATCAGCCCGGTGCAATTGAAGGGACAAAATTGCCCCTTGCTTTCAAACCCGGAAAATTCATCTGACAATAAATCACCTGGATGGAGACGGACTTAAGTGAAAATGGTGAGGGCTGGAAAAAAATTGTAATCAATAAAATTCTGCATAATCGTAAAAAAGAAAAGCAACCTTTTTTGGCTGTTTATCAGCAGCGTTTTGTTCAGCAGTTGTTCCTCGTTTTTCCAGTTGGTGAATGTCAGTCCGTCGTCCAGGCTGGAGGAAATTTCGTTTACCGGTGAACCGGCCAATCCGAATTATCAGTTTTTTTATGCTGACACTGTCAACAACGATTATTTAAGAAAACTGAGAATCGGTTACCCGTTGGAGCAGTTGGTGAGCGGCTGCAAAGCCGATACCGGTAAAATTCTGAACGTCCTGAACTGGACGAGACAACAATGGGAACACAACGGCAGCAATACCCCCACAAAATCCGACGCTTTGACGATTCTCAAAGAGGCACAGGAAGGAAAGCAGTTCAGGTGTGTGGAATACGGCATTGTGGCCAACACGGCGCTGAACAGCCTTGGCATCCGGGCACGCACACTGGACCTGAAAACCAGGGATGTTGAAAAAGTGAGGCGGGGTGCAGGCCACGTGGTTGCAGGTGTATTCAAAAGACCTGGACAAATGGATTTATTTCGACCCCCAGTTTAACATCATGCCGGTACTGAACGGAATTCCGTTAAACGGTGTTGAGTTTCAGCAGGCGATTTACAGGAGGGATTCCGGACTGATACTCATCAACAAACAGGGTGAAATCGGCGAACCCGATGCGGAAAACTACATCAAATGGGTCGGAAAGTATTTATATTATTTCGATATCCTGTTCGACCAGCAAAACCTGAACAGCGAAAAATACCAGTCTGTTAACGGCAAAACCAAACTGATGCTCGTTCTTGCCGGCAGCCCCGAGCCGGATGTTTTCCAGCGAAAATATCCCATTAACTGCTGTCACTATACCCATTCGTTAAACGACTTCTACCAAATACCGGATTAGACGATGAACACATAAACAGCGCCGGTGTTAAAATAGAAAAGGGGAGAAGGGCAGAGTTTTCCCGATGTAAATCGGGAAAACCCGGGGTGAGTGAAAGAAAACAGACATTTTATTGTTCTCATTATTCGTATAAAATTAAAACTTGAGCGTATGGCAACAATTTTTAAAGCTGAACAAAGAGATTTTCAGGAGAGTGCAAATAAGATCGATCCTTTCAGGATTTTCACAGATGTTTCGCGTGTAAAAAAGGGAGTCAATCCCGAGAACCTGATTTTTGATTTACGTCAGCTCAATCCCGGCCAGTATTCGGCGCCCTACCATTTTCACCGGTATGCCGAGGAATTGTTTCTCATTCTTTCGGGTTCTGCTACCCTGAGAACTCCCGATGGACTTGAAACTGTGAACAGCGGGGACCTTTTATTTTTTGAAAAAGGAGAAACCGGTGCGCACCAGCTCTATAACCACACACCGGAAAAATGTGTTTATCTCGATATCAGAACTTACCTGGGTTACGACATTGCTGAATATCCTGATTCGGATAAAATACTGATTGCCCCGGCTTTTGAAATTTTCAGTAAAAACACCCGGGCAAAGTATTTTGATGGCGAAGACGGTATTAAAGAGAAATGGAACGAAATAGAAAATAAGCAAAGCTGAATATCTTCGGATTGGCAGATTTCTCTCCCGAAAAACGGGATCGAAATGAAAGTTTATCGTTGTAAAACTTAATTTGAAAACATGAAACTGACAGTGTTGAAGATTAAGAAAGTAACACCCGAAGAAACGAATGAGATATTTCCGGTGTTGCTGCAACTGGAAGACAGAAGCTACCTGGTGGATTGTGGATATGAAGAGACAGCCGAAGCTCTGGAAGCTGAACTGGAGAATTGTGGTATTGCCCTGAACGATTTGACCGGTATCATCATCACGCACGATGATTATGACCATCTGGGCGGCTTGAAGCATTTAAAACACGTTAATCAGCATTTAAAAATCTATTGCGGCGAGCTTGAAACGGATTCGGTTTCAGGGCTGGTAAAACCGGAAAGGCTGATCCAGGCAGAGACTTCGCTGGAAAGTGTTCCTCCTGAATTAAAAGGTTGGGCTTCAGATTTTATTCATCAATTAAAAAAAGTGCAGCGTTTCGGGGTTGACAAAGGTTTTGCCGATCGGGAGATATTTGAGCAGGAAATCCTTGTTGTTCATACACCGGGGCATACCAAAGGCCACATCT
>JAJUGS010000329.1 GCA_029265875.1 Prolixibacteraceae bacterium | reverse complement strand
GCCAACACCGCTAACGCCTCCGTTTACGCGTGTGATTCCCCAAGGAACTAATTGATCAACAGGAGTTGGTGGCGCGGGTTTCCCTGTTATTTTAATATCGGGTTGTACCAAAGTTACCACCTGGTTTTCCTCAATATAACTTACAGAAGGGTCGTCCTGCAGTTTTTTTAATTGCCCGGGCGCAATTTTTACCGAGAATCCTCTGATGGCTGAACCATACACAAAACCAAGTTCACCGTCGGTTATACCTGAGCGGTACAATATTTTTTCAGCAGCTTGTTTTGCTTTTTCCTGTTTGGCCTCATAACCTTTTACAGCAGCAAGTTCAGTTTCAAGCTCAGTATCTTTTAAAACTACTATATAGCTTTGTTTTACATTGGCCGATTTCAGGTTCGGTTCGTTGGTTGCCTGTTCTTCTGTTAATGGTTCATTACACGATTGTATTAATCCCAAAACAACAACCAGCAATAATAAGATGGTAAACAGCTTTTTCATATTTCTTTGTTTTATTTAAAATTTGAAATGTAAATCACAATGTAATTTACGAATTGTTTTATTCAGATACAATTTGTTTTTAAAACAAAAAAAACGGCCCGATGTTTATCAGTCCGTTAAAAGTTGTCTTTTAAAAAATGTCCTTATTTGATTAATCCTTGAACCTTTTCGATAATTTCGGTAAACTCTTTTTCGTTGAATCCGGTTGACGAAACCGCAATTTTGCCATTTTTATCTATTATAAAATTCCGCGGAATATTTTGTTTTGCATATAGCGAGAATACTTTTCGCCCGGGATCGGGACTGAAAGGCATGTCAAATTTCTGCCCGGTTTTGAATTTGTTGATTTCTTCCCACGAATGTTCACGGCCCAGAATGATCAATTGAAAGTTTTTATCCGATTTCAGTTTGTCGTACACTTCTTTCTGAAGATGTGGCAATTCAGCCCGGCACGGTCCGCACCAGGTTGCAAAAAAGTTGATCCACACTACTTTCCCTTTCAGGTCAGATAGTTTCATGGTTTTTCCCGGCGCAGTTTCGAAAGTAAAATCAGGCGCAGTATCACCTACTTTTACCAGTGTGAATTCATCCTGTGCAGCAAGAGAAAAACCAAAAAGAAGCAGTATAGAAGCGAGAACCAATTGTTTTGTATTCATAATTTTTCATGTCTATTGTCATTTCAAAGGAAGAACGACTGAGAAATCTGCCTTATGAATTAAGAGATTTAGCTACGCTGATTTTCAATTCTCCACCTTCGTCGTCGAAATGACAGCTAAAAACTAAATTTTGCCTTTTAAAAACTCATTTACGGCATTTTCAATTCTATCTGAAATTTTTGAAGTGTCTGATTTTTCAAATTTATCGCCGGTAATATTTTCATAGAGTTCAATATAACGGTCAGAAACTGAAGCTACAAAATCATCGCTCATGAACGGAATTGTTTGTCCTTCTTTGCCCTGGAACCCGTTTTCAATGAGCCACTGGCGTACAAACTCCTTTGAAAGTTGTTTTTGTTGTTCGCCTTTGGCAAGTCTTTCTTCGTAACCATTCAAATAATAATATCTTGACGAATCGGGTGTGTGAATTTCGTCGATGAGGTAAATTTTGCCATCTTTTTTACCAAATTCATATTTTGTATCCACCAGGATAAGACCCATTTTTGCTGCCATTTCGGTGCCGCGCTGAAAAAGTTTGCGGGTGTAATCTTCAATCATTTCGTATTCAGCCTTATCAACCAAGCCTGATGCAATTATTTCTTCGCGCGAAATATCTTCATCATGGCCTTCCGATGCTTTGGTGGTAGGTGTCAGTAAAGGTTCCGGAAATTTCTGGTTTTCCACCATTCCGTCGGGCATGGTGCAGCCGCAAAGTGTGCGTTTCCCGCTTTTATACTCACGCCAGGCGTGCCCGGTAAGATAACCGCGGATTACCATTTCAACTTTATATGGTTCACACATGTGACCAACGGTAACATTTGGGTCGGGTGAGGCAATTTTCCAGTTGGGAACGATGTCGGCAGTGGCATCCAGAAATTTGGCAGCAATCTGGTTCAGCACCTGCCCTTTGTAGGGAATTCCTTTTGGCAGTACCACATCGAATGCCGAGATACGGTCGGAAACCACCATCACCAGAAAATCGTTGTTGATGTTATAAACATCGCGGACTTTTCCTTTGTACAAACTCACCTGTCCCGGGAAGTTGAATTCTGTTTTGGTTAATGCATTACTCATAGTAATTGATTATTTATTAATGATTATTGATGATTCCTGATTCCTGATTCTGGCTAACTGATACTTGATTCTGGATTTTTTTGATACTTGATTTACTCCGTATTCTATATTATTAATTTCTTTAAAATTCTATCATTTCCTGTTTTTAATTACTCATTAACTCACTTACCCATTCACTCATTTACTTATTCATGGATTCACTCATTCACTCTTTTTCTCCTTTTCATACGCTTCCACAATTTCGCGAACAAGACGGTGGCGAACAATATCGCGTTTATCAAATTCTATAACCGAAATCGATTTGATCTTGTTCAGAATTTTCAGGGCATGAACCAGACCCGATTGTGTTTTTGGCGGAAGGTCGATTTGCGTGACATCGCCGGTGATGATGAATTTGGCGTTCATTCCCATGCGGGTGAGGAACATTTTAAGCTGGTTCACAGTGGTGTTCTGTGCTTCGTCGAGAATCACAAAGGCGTTGCTCAGTGTCCGGCCACGCATAAA
The DNA here is from genome assembly GCA_029265875.1 of Prolixibacteraceae bacterium. GTDB lineage: Bacteria > Bacteroidota > Bacteroidia > Bacteroidales > Prolixibacteraceae > Draconibacterium. The sequence goes on along the minus strand of JAJUGS010000329.1, from coordinate 1,094 downwards.
TGCGAGCGGTGCAATCTGTATAGTGCCATCTTTCATAAACTCTTCCAGCTTTTTGGCCGGAATCATATCCTGCAATGCATCGTAAAGAGGTTGCAAATAGGGGTCGATTTTGTCTTTCAGGTCGCCGGGTAAAAAACCCAGGTTTTCGCCGGCTTCCACTGCCGGGCGGCTTAGGATGATTTTTTTGATTTCCTTGTTTTTCAAAGCTTTTACAGCCAGCGCAATGGCCGTGTAAGTTTTTCCCGTTCCAGCCGGCCCAATGGCAAAAAGCAGGTCGTTTTTCACACTTTCCTCAAACAATATCCGTTGGTTGGGGGTTCGTGCACGAACCGGTTTCCCATTATTTCCGAAAACAATAATGTCGCTGTCTGCCAACCCGTTTTCTTCCAGCGACGAAAAGCCGGAATCCATGATTTCACGGATAATATCGGTGGTAAGAATATTAAACTGAACGTAATGATCGAGTATGATGGCAAACTTTTTTTCAAACAATTTCAGTTCCGATTCTTCGCCCTGGATATTGATGGAATGTCCGCGGGCTGTAATCTTCAATTTTGGGTAAAATGAAGTAATTAATTCGATTTTAGCATTGTTTACCCCGAAAAATTCAAGTGGGTCAATTCCTTCGAGTATAATTTGTTTGTCCAAACTGCTTAAATTAAAAATGTAAAATTAAATACTATAAATTAATTGATATTAAATGGATTAACAAACTTTATTCCTTCAATCTGGGCAAAATCTTTTTCGTTTCGGGTTACCAGAATAAGGTCGTACTGAATGGCTGAAGCTGCAATAACAGCATCAGGCAATTTAATATTGTATTTTTTTCTGATGCCTACTGTTTTTAATTTTATTGATTGTTCCAATTCAATAACAATGCAGTCGTTAATTAACTCATTTATAACTTTTAAATCGTTATCAGAAGCATTTTTCCAACAGAGATGTTCTATCTCAGAAATTACGGATATCGCGGGTTGGGATTCGGTTAAAAAAGTATCTACGATTTGTTCGACTGCATCCGGAAACTGTTTTTGGAGGTAATAAATTGCAATATTGGTATCCCATAAATACTTTATTCCCATGAGTCCCTCAGT
>JAJUGS010000411.1 GCA_029265875.1 Prolixibacteraceae bacterium | reverse complement strand
GAAACGAACCGATTTCTTTGTGAAAGGTTTGCAACAAATTGGAACAAAAGATTAACCTATAAAAGTTGTAAAAATGAAGAAGTATAATTTTTATGCCGGGCCATCAATATTGCCCGAGTTTACCATGCAAAAAACTGCTGAAGCGGTTTTAAACTTCGCCGGAACCGGATTGTCAGTGATGGAAGTTTCGCATCGCAGCAAAGAATTTATTGCCGTGATGACACAGGCACAGCAGCTTACAAAAGAATTGCTCCACGTACCGGATGGCTATTCAGTTTTGTTTTTGCAGGGCGGCGCCAGTCTCCAGTTTTTGATGGTTCCTTATAATCTGCTGAACAAAAAAGCAGGCTACCTGAACACTGGGATGTGGGCATCGAAAGCCATGAAAGAAGCCAAATTACTGGGCGAAGTGGTGGAAGTGGCCTCATCAAAAGCTGCCAATTTTAATTATATTCCAAAGAATTTTGAAGTACCTGCTGATATTGATTATCTGCACGTAACAACCAATAATACCATTTTCGGCACCGAAATTTTAACCGATCTGGATGTTCCGGTGCCAATGGTGGCCGACATGTCGTCTGATATTTTCAGCCGCCCGGTTGATGTTTCAAAATACGACCTGATTTATGCAGGTGCGCAGAAAAACCTCGGCCCTTCAGGAGCCACAATCGTAATTGTGAAAAACGAAGCTTTGGGCAAAGTAAACCGCGTGATTCCGACGATGCTCGATTATAAAGTCCATATCGACAACGAATCGATGTTCAATACCCCGTCAACGCTGGCAGTTTTTGGCTGCTTACAAACATTGATCTGGCTGAAAGACCAGGGGGGTGTTGAAGCCATTGAAAAAGTAAATGCCAAAAAAGCCGAAGTTTTGTATGGCGAAATCGACAGAAACAAAATGTTCATGTCAACCGTTCCCGATCCAGCCGACCGCTCGCGCATGAATGTCACTTTTGTGATGACCCCGGAATATGTTGAACTTGAAAAAGAGTTTAACGAATTTGCCAAAGCCCGCGGAATGATTGGCCTGCCAGGCCACCGTTCGGTAGGCGGGTTCAGGGCTTCCATATACAATGCCATGTCGCTCGAAGGCGTTCAGGCATTGGTGGACGTAATGAAAGAATTCGAAAAATCGAAATAAAAAACCAGGAAATGCAGGATGCAAATCCTGCATTTTTTTTAAGATGAATAATGAAAACTATTATTGTTGTGTTTTATCCCAAACTCCTGAAGGGGATTAATTCTGCAACTTTCTGAAATAATGATTGGTGCTGGTAGAAGTCCCCTTTAGGTGATTTAAGGGTATATTACGATATGAAATACAACATTTAAGCATTTGTAAAATCATGAAACGTGTATTGATTGCCACCGACAAACCTTTTGCCCCGATTGCAGTGAAAAAGATTTCGAAAGTCTTTAAAAAGGCCGGGTACAATCTTCAGTTGCTCGAAAATTACACCACAAAACAGGAATTAAAAGAGGCCGTGAAAACTGCTGAAGCATTGATTGTACGGAGCGATATTGTTGACCGCGAAGTGCTCGAAGCTGCGCCTGAACTGAAAATTGTGGTGAGGGCAGGAGCGGGGTACGATAACATCGATCTGGCTGCTGCAACAGAAAAAGGCATTGTGGTGATGAATACACCCGGACAAAATGCCAATGCTGTGGCCGAACTGGCCATCGGGCTGGCCATTTACGGCATCCGCGAAATGTTCAGCGGAAAGCAGGGGGGTGAGTTGCGCGGACGCACACTCGG
>JAJUGS010000170.1 GCA_029265875.1 Prolixibacteraceae bacterium | reverse complement strand
TACCTGAAAAATCCGGCTAATTTTCTGAAATACCATTTTGACTTTCACGCAGATAAAATAAAAATCATCTGTTCAGGCAGCAGTGCTTTTTATATTGATCAGAAATTTACCGATTCGCTGGCTGGCCGTAAACAGATTTTTAATCTGTACACATTGAGTTTTGAGGAGTTTCTTGTATTCAAAAATAGCAGTGATCTGCTTTCGGAACTTAATGAAATCAGAACACGTGAAAATTACTTTTCTCTTCAGCAAAACAGAATAAAATATTTGTTAGACGAGTACCTTACATTTGGCGGCTACCCGGCAGTAGTTCTTGCCGAAACTGAAGACCAGAAAAAAGCTATTCTTAACGAGCTTTCGCAATCATTTTTAAAAAGGGATATTCTTGAAAGCGGAATAAAAAACGAGGATAAGTTTTATATTCTTTTGCGTTCGCTGGCAGCGCAAACAGGTGGTTTGCTCAATGTAAATCAGTTCGCAAACTCATTGCAGCTTTCAGTAACGGCCATCGATAATTACATCTATACCTTCAGAAAAACATTTCATATTGGGTTAGTCCGTCCATTTTATAAAAATCTGAAAAAGGAACTTACCAAAATGCCAAAGATTTATTTCAATGATTTGGGAATGAGGAATAATCTGCTAAATCTGTTTTGTCCTGTGGATTTGCGCCTTGACAAAGGAGAATTGGTTGAGAACTTTGTTTATCTGCAGCTTCGGAATAAGTTCAACCCTGATGAAATCAGATTTTGGCGGACAACAGACGGTCAGGAGGTTGATTTTGTTGTCAGTACTTCATTTGAAAAAGGATTTGCCATTGAATGCAAATTTACGGAAAGAGACTTCAAACAGAGTAAGTATATGAAATTCATTACTGAATACCCCGATTATCCGCTTATGGTAAAATCGTACATCTGGACTAAAAACTACCATTCACTTTTAGCCGTGTAGGTTTTCCCTGATTTTAATCAACTTGCACCACTTAAAAAGATTTCTATATTTGCCTTCTGACAATAAAAACTGCAGTAAAAATCAAATTTTAAAAGACTATGTTTAAAGATCATCCAAAAGGGTTATTTGGTGCGGCACTCTCGAATATGGGAGAGCGTTTCGGGTTTTATGTAATGATGGCCATTTTGTTATTGTTTCTCAACAATAAATTTGGCTTTGCCGGTTCGGAGGGAGCTATAATCTATTCAATTTTCTACGCATTGATTTATATTCTTGCATTGGTGGGTGGAATTATTGCTGATAAAACAAAAAAATACAAAACAACGATTATGGTTGGATTGGTTTTAATGTCAACCGGTTATTTACTGTTGGCGATCCCAACTCCGACTCCCGTTCAGAACATGCCGCTTATTCTGACAATCACCATCATAGGCCTGTTTGCAATTGCTTTTGGTAACGGCTTGTTTAAAGGAAACTTGCAGGCTGTGGTTGGCCAGTTGTACGATAATCCGAAATATGCGGATAAAAGGGAAACCGGGTTTCAGATTTTTTACATGTTTATAAACATTGGCGCCATGTTTGCCCCGCTTCTGGCTGTGGGTTTAAGAAACTGGTGGGTGGTTAGCAAGGGTTATCAGTTCAATGCCGACCTGCCTGCCTTGTGTAACCAGCATTTAAACGGAACCATTTCTGCCGAAGCTTCTGCCAGGTTAACTCAACTGGCCACTGAAGCCGGGAATACATCGGCTGATATCACCGCTTTTGCCAACGATTATTTAAATATTTTCATGACGGGTTATCATTATTCTTTCGGGCTCGCCATTGTTGCGATGATAACTTCGCTGGTTATTTTCCTGGTTACCAAAAAACGATTACCCGATCCATCGGCAAAAGTAAAAAAAGATACCCATGTTTCTGATATTCAAATGGATGCTAAAGAGGTGAAACAAAGAATTTACGCTTTGCTGGCTGTTTTTGGTGTGGTGATTTTCTTCTGGTTCTCTTTTCATCAGAACGGACAAACCTTAACGCTGTTTGCCAACGACTATACCCGGATGATTAAACTGGACCTTGGATTTACAACCCTCGAAGGCGCCGAAGTATTTCAGGCTTTTAACCCATTGTTTGTTGTATTGCTGACACCCATCGTAATTGCATTTTTTGGCTGGCTGAAGGCAAAAAATATCATGATATCAACTCCTAAAAAAATTGCCATCGGGATGGGAATCGCAGCGCTCGCTTTCGCCTTGATGGCTTTTGGTTCGTTTGGTTTGCCCGATACAAATACACGCGTTGAAATGGGGGGATTAAGCGACGAAATGCGGGTAACTCCTTTCCTGCTGATTGGCACCTATCTCATTCTCACTGTGGCTGAGCTTTTTATCAGTCCGCTCGGAATTGCATTTGTATCAAAGGTTGCGCCACCTCAATACCAGGGTATTATGCAAGGCTTGTGGCTCACCGCGACCGCACTCGGAAACCAGTTGTTGTTTATTGGTGTGATTTTTTATAACTCGATACCCATTTGGGGAACCTGGACAATCTTTATTGTTGCCTGTGTAATCTCGATGTTTACCATGTTAACGATGCTAAAATGGCTCGAAAGGGTTGCCAAATAAAGATACTTTTCAGAGAATTTTGTTAAAAAGGGGCATTGTTTAATGCTCCTTTTTTCTTTGTCTAAATCAGGATTCAAAGAATTTTAATTCAGCAGCGCCAGAACATAAATCAGAAAAGCAGAAAGGAAGACAACGAGGATAATCACAACTATCAGCGCAATTCGCAACCAGCCGGCTTGGGTGTTCTTTTTTTGCAGCAGGAAAAACTCCGACAGCATATCGAGTTTATAAACAAGCTTTTCCATGGCCATTTTATCTTTTACAATATAATCGAAAGCCCCGTATTTAATCGTGTTTACCGCTATTTCAACATCGTCGTTGCTGGTCAGGAAAATGAATTGTGTTTTCTGGAGTTTCTTTTTTACAATTTTCAAAACATCAATGCCATTGATGCCATTCATATCATAATCTTCGACCACCACTCCCGGAATTTCACCTTTTTTTAGCGATTCGAGGCATTCTTCGCCCGAATGAAAACTTTTTACATTGGTATATCCGTTTTTTTTGAGAAACTCGGTGGTAACACGATTCAGAATTTTGTTGTCTTCAACAACATAAATCAAATAGGTTTTATTTAAAATCATTGACTTCCCGATTAAACTATCGTCTAAATTTAAAACTTTAAATCTTATTGTGAAAGAGTAGAACAAGTTAAAGCTATATTTGGTTGTAAAGAAAAACCATATTTATGAAAAACACAATTGTAAATTTGTTCATTCTCTTCACTTCCTTTTTATCGATTGAAAGAATAACGGCAAAGGATTTTGTTCTGAAAACCAATATTCAATACCGGTCGGCAGAAGAAGCAAAATCAGATTTATATGTTAATGACCGTTGCCGGCTCGATTTGTATTATCCTGAAGAATTGAAAAATTTTACCACGGTTGTCTGGTTCCACGGTGGTGGGCTTGAAGGGGGGGAAAAGTTCATCCCCGAAACGTGGAAAAATAAAGGCATTGCAGTGGTGGCTGTTAATTACCGGTTGTACCCGAAGGTAAAATGCCCGGTTTACATCGACGATGCGGCTGCTGTGGTGGCCTGGGTTTTTAACCATATTGCTGAATTTGGAGGCGACCCGTCAAAAATTGTGGTCTCGGGACATTCTGCCGGGGGTTATCTGGCAAGCATGATAGGACTGGATAAAAAATGGCTCGCAAAATACCAGGTTGATGCCGATAAAATTGCGATGCTCATTCCTTTCAGCGGACATTGCATTACCCACATGACTATTCGCAAAGAACGCGGAATCTCCGACAAACAGCCCATTGTTGATGAGTTGGCACCACTATTTCACGTTCGGGCTGATGCTCCGCCGCTGGTGCTGATTACCGGCGACCGAGAACTCGAAATGCTGGGGCGTTATGAAGAAAATGCCTACATGATGCGGATGATGAAAATTGCCGGGCACACAAAAACAAAATTGTTTGAACTCGATGGTTTTGACCACGGAGGAATGGCATCGCCGGCGTACGAAATTCTTTTAAACGAAATAAAAACAATTTCAAAATGAAAAAACTGAACCTTATTATATTCCTTGTTCTGAATTCAATTGCAGGAACTTTTGCGCAGAAAACTCCCTCCGGAAATCCTGCCGATTTTAAGGTGAAAACCTGTCTGCATTCTGTAAGTTATTTGGGAATCTGGCGCGGACAGGCTGCACTTTCTGTTGATGATTTTCTGCTGAAAGCCAAAGAGCTGGGTTACGAAGGCGTGATGCTCGTGGCAAAACGGCCACATGTTTCCCCGCACGACTACGACAAGGCGGCCCGTGCGAGACTCAAAGCCAAAATCGATTCGCTGGGGCTGACTTTGGTGGGTTTGGCGGGTTACACCGATTTTACAGCAGGTATCGACAAACCGGGAATCCCGAATGCCGAAATTCAGGCTGTCTGGGTTGGTGAAATCGCTGAGCTGGCGCACGATCTGGGGACCAACATGGTTCGCGTTTTTACCGGCTACGAACGACCGGGAATTCCGTACGACAAACAATATGGCGAAGTGGTGAACGGGCTGAAAATGGCCGGGAAACTGGCGGCTCAGTATGGTGTTACGCTGGTGGTTCAGAATCATCACGATATTGCGTTGCACCATGATGCCATGTTTTGGCTGCTGAAAGAGGTGAATATGCCCAATGTACTGGCGGGCTGGGACGCCTGGTCGCCAACACTCGAAGGTCTTTCAAAAGAAGAAATCAGGCAGTCGATTCTGAAATTGAAACCTTACATTGTCAATACAATTGCTGCCGATTACCAGGTACACCCACGATTTATCTACGAAAACACACTCACCAACTACAGGGCCGAACAACCTGTAATGCGTGCCATGCCAATGGGGCAAGGGATTATCGATTACAAAACATGGTTCGAAACCCTGCGAGAAATCGGTTACCAGGGCTGGGTGGTTTACGAAATGTGCGAAGTTCTGGATGGTGGCGGCTCCATCGAAAATTTGGATAAGACTGCGAAGATATTTTTAGAGTATATGAAGCAGTTTTAAATTTTCAGTTTTTCAAATCCCTGTCCGTAAACGCCCATCACACTGCCCATGCTAATAAAGGCGTTGGGATCGATTTCCTTGATTTTACGGAAAATATCGCTGGTTTCTTTTTTGCGGACAATCGACATCACAATTTTGATATTTTCTTTTGTGTACCAGCCAACCCCGTCGAAAACTGTCACTCCGCGCACGGCTTCCTGCGTGATATAATCCGCAATTTCCTGGTATTTCGACGAGAAAATAAACATTTGCGCGCTGCGGTTGGCGCCGCTGAGAAACGAGTCGAGCGAGTAGGAGACCACCCACATCGAAACATATCCGTAAACCAGTTTTTCAGGCGACTGGAATACAACGTAGGACGAAGCAATGATTACCACATCGCATAACATGATCACTTTTCCCGGGCTCACATTCCGGTATTTCATAATTATCATGGCCAGAATATCCGTCCCGCCGGTGCTGCCACCGCGCGAAAAAACGATCCCAAGCCCGATTCCGCCTGCCATGCCGCCCAAAACAGCCGAAAGAAAAGTGTCATCAACAAGTGGTTGTTTTAAAATATTCTGGAAAACAGCAAAAAATACCGACAGTGCCGCGATGCTATAAATTGTTTTCATGCCAAAATTGGCACCCAGAATTTTAATGGCAATTAACACCAGTATAGCATTAATGGCTAAAAATGTGGCGCTTACCGGAATTTTGGTGGCATAAAAAACAACCACCGAAATGCCGCTCACCCCGCCGCCTGTAATTTCGGCAGGAACCAGGAAAAGCATCCAGCCCATCACATACAAAAGCAAACCGATGGTAATAATGATGTAATCTTTTACCAGTGTGCTGGTTTTATTTTTCATCCACGTGTAAATTGTAAACATCGCAAGATAATTAAAATCCGTGTTTGTGGGCGCAAAGGAACAGCCCCCTTTTTGAAAAAAGGGTGAGTATTGTCAGTTTGGGTTTTCTTTAACGGAGATTTAACGATACAAATGAATAGTGTTGATTATTATCAGATTCTTCATTCAAATTGCTTTACTTACTGTTTATTCTGGTTAAAGTTTTTCCTTTTTGTACTCATCCATATAAATCGTCATTGTTTGTGCCAGTTTATCGCGGTACAACCCTGTTTTGAAGTAGAATTTACCTCCCGCCGGATAACCGTATTTTTCTGAATATGCTGTAATTCCTTTGAATTCAATGATTTTTTGGTTGTTCAGATCAACCTTTAAAATGCCGGAACCGGTGCGTGAAAAGCAAACATCGAATTTAAAATCGAGCCACTTGCCGGTTGGATTGCCGCTGTACTCAAACAATGTTTTTCTTTCAAAACTATTCTGAAGTGTGATAAAAAGCCTGCCCGATTCAAAACGAACGGCAATTACGGGATTGTCGGGATCACAATTGCCACTGCAGTTTTGTTTCCACTGCGCAATTACCAGGCGGGTTTCAACAATCGGGAAATCATTGGGAATAAAAAGGCTGAACGAGTAAATACATCTTTCGTTTTCGTTGATCATCAGCTCGTTTTTTTCGCGCAGTTCGGCTCTTTCGAATTTTGTGCCTTTTTCTTCTTCAATCTGGTCGCCTGATCGGAGTGTCAGTTTACAGGCTTTTTTGCCCGACTTGACAATTTCCGACTGAATCGCCATCGCACCCTCAATAAATTTATCGGTTCTCCAGATCGAGCTTAGTTGATCTCCTTCGAAATTATCGGAAGTGACAGTTTTTATTGTTTGGGAGAATACAGATTGATAGACAAAAAGCAAGGCAATCAACAGAAACTTTTTCATCAGCCAGATTTTTGTATAAAAACGGCTCTCTTTGCTGATTGTTGTTGAAATCAGGTTCAGATTTGATTTGTTGGTTTCTTTCTGTTAGTTGTTTTGACAACTAATAAATTGGCCAGCAGTACAATACTCATAAAAATGGCCACTCTTGCAATGTAATCGCCATGTTTTACATAGAAAGTGATGGCTGAATTGGCGTTTAAAGTTCCTTTTATTGTTGCCGGTACCCACCATTCGGTGGCCTGCGAAATTTCCCCACGCTGGTTGATAAAACAGGAAATTCCGGTGTTTGCGGCACGCGCAATGCTGCGTCGCGTTTCAATAGCCCGAAGCCGGGCAAACGAAAGATGCTGTTTGTAGCCGGGCGTGTTTCTCCACCAGCCATCGTTGGTGATGATAAAGATGAGTTGTGCCCCTTTCCGCACATAGCGCGAAACATACTCACCAAAAACCGATTCGTAGCAAATCACCGGGGCAACTTTTGTCCCGCCGGGCCCGGTAAAATTTTCGGGTTCGTCCTGAATCCCCAGGCTTCCCGAAGTCCCGCCAATGTTGATAATCATATCACCCAAAAAACCAAAAACTTTTTTGAAAGGCATTTTTTCAACCCCCACCACCAAAATTGATTTGTGATAGATTTCGGTTTTACCGGAAGCATCGGTGTAAAAAGCGCTGTTAAACATATCGTAAATCATGTCACGGCTTTTGCGGGCAGTGGGTGGTGCGCTTTTTTCGTCGGGGTAGGTTTTGTAAGACGAAACGCCAAACACAATTCCTGCGTTGGGGGTTGCAGCCGCAAAATTGCGGAGTTGTTGTAAGGGAATGTTGGCTGACAATTCATTTTCGTTCCAAAATCTCGGGTTTTCAAAAAGCGTTTCGGGAGCCACAATAAAATTGGTGGATGGAGTCGTTTTTTCTGAGGCCAACGCAACAAACTTTTGCAATTTTTCCTGTTCCGCTTCCGCATCGTAACGTTCAGAATACGGGTCAATGTTGGGCTGAACCACCACAATCTCTTTGGGATTGACCGTTTCGGTGTAATTATGGAAAATGACCTGCGAAGTTACAACCGGGATAACAATCAGCAAAAATAAACCGGCGACAGCGGCAAAAAACCTGCGGGGATCCGTTTTTTTTCTGATTTGATTATACACTGAAAACAAGACAAGATTTACGGCAAGGACCCACACGGTTCCACCCAGAATGCCTGTATATTCGTACCACTGAACGAGTTTGATGTTGTTGGCAAAACCATTTCCGAGGTTGAGCCATGGCCATTCAATGTCCCAGTGAAAATGGAAATATTCAAACGAAATCCAGAATGCAGCCAGTGCCACATAACCCAGCGAAGCTTTAAAATTCCTGCGCGCAATATGGGCCAGCCACCAAACCACCGACATTAAAAGCGAATTGGTGATGATTGCCAGTGCCATTCCAACCGGAGTGGCAAAAAATATCCACCAGGTGGTGATGCTGTTCCAGATAAAAAAGGTTAAAAATGCGTGACCCCAAAATGCAACGGTTCCGAACTGGTTTTTGTTTTCTGTAAAAAAATGTTCAAGCAGTAGCAACGGGATCCAGGCAAACAGGAGGAACCAGCCCGGAAATCCGAGCCACGGAAGACTCAGCATCACACCGGTTGCAAGCGAAAGAACAAAACGCTGACTACGCTTCATTTTTTACTTCGATGTTTTGAACTGTTACTATTTCAGGATGCTTTTTACCGGCTTCGAATACAAAATCGATTTTCCCGAGAACCAATCCACCCCACGAAGCCTGGTTAATAATCACTTTTTTGCCGGCTTTGTTTGCCATTTCTTCCGGTTTTTCAAGATAAGTATGCGTGTGCCCGCCAATAATCAAATCGGTGTTGAATGTTTCGGCTGCCAGCACCTGGTCGCTGATTTTTTCGTTCCGGTATTTGTACCCAAGGTGCGAAAGACAGATAACAAGGTCGCATTTTTTATCGTTTCTGAGGAATGATTCCATTTTTAAGGCAGTTTGCAGCGGGTCGTTAAAAATGGTTTTCCCATAATTTTTATCGGCAACCAGACCTTTCAGTTCAATTCCAAGTCCGTAAACACCAATTTTCATTCCTGATACTTTGAAGATATCGAAAGGCTTGATTTTGCCGGCAAGAATGGTGTCCGAAAAATCGTAATTCGAATTAATCAGTGGGAATTTTGCATCCGGCAATGCTTCGAGAATTCCTTCGAGGCCATCATCAAACTCGTGGTTGCCAATCGTTCCGGCATTATAACCAATCAGGCTCATCAACCGGGTCATAATCGAACCCTTAAAATAGTTGTAATAGGGTGTTCCCTGAAACATGTCGCCACCATCAAAAAGCAGCGTATCGGGGTTTTCGGTCCTGAATTTTTTTACAAGGCCCGAAATCCGCGCCAGTCCGCCTTCGGGTTCTCCCTCGCTGCTGTTGGCAATAAAAGGTTCGATATGGCAATGCATATCATTTGTATGCAGAATGGTAAGTTTGATAAT
>JAJUGS010000205.1 GCA_029265875.1 Prolixibacteraceae bacterium | reverse complement strand
TTGATGGTGAATCAATTGGTTCCCGAAGAACAGAAAGAGCTGTTGCTGAAAGTGACCAGCCGCGTGATTGTTGTTGAATTTCAGACCACCTCCGAAAACCTGGTGGTTTATATTGCCTCCATTCTTCAACCTCTTTTGCCTTCGGGTGTTACATTATACAGCATCCGGCTGTTCGAAACCGAAACCTCGTTTGCCGAATGGTATGCTGCTGATAATTGAAGAAAGGACGACTGATAGATTTAAAAGTTTTATTCAAAATTTTAAATTGATGAAATGCTTCAAAAAAGCTGTCATTTCGAACCGGAGGCACGAGGGTGAGCCCGCCTGAATGACGAAGTCGGGCAGGAAATCTGTTCCAGAAAAAAGAGATTTCTCCTTCGTCGAAATGACATAAAAACAAATCTGTCTTTGCAGGATAACAAAACCAATAAAACATTGAAAACAAGAAAATATGCCTGATAACAAACCAAAACTTTTTCTACTTGATGCCTACGCGTTGATTTACCGCAGCTATTTTGCCTTTATCCGCAACCCGCGTTTTAACTCAAAAGGCGTCAATACATCGGCCATGCTCGGAGTTACCAACACCATTGTGCAGGTTTTGGAAAAGGAAAAGCCTGATTATATTGGGGTGGTTTTCGACCCGTCGGGGCCCACTTTCAGGCACGAAAGGTTTCCGGAATACAAGGCCAACCGCGAGGAAATGCCCGAAGACCTGCGGAAATCGGTTCCTTACATCCGCCGCATTATCGAGGCTTTTAATATTCCCATCATCGAAAAACCGGGTTTCGAAGCCGACGATGTAATCGGTACTTTGGCCAAGGAAGCCGAACGGCAGGGTTTTGTTACTTACATGATGACACCCGACAAAGACTACGCGCAACTGGTGACCGAGAATATTTTCATGTTTAAACCCGGCAAAAGCGGCGACGATGCAGAAGTGTGGGGAATTAAAGAGGTTCAGGAAAATTTCGGGATCAAAAATACGGAACAGATTATTGATATACTGGGTTTGATGGGCGACTCGGCCGACAACATTCCGGGCTGCCCGGGCGTTGGCCCGAAAACTGCCGAAAAACTGATTGCCGATTATGGCAGCATCGACGGCGTTTACCAGAACATCGGCCAACTGAAAGGCAAATTGCAGGAGAATCTTATTCAATTTGAACAACAGGTGCGGCTTTCGCGCGAGTTGGCCACCATCATCGTCGATGTTCCCATCGAATTCAACACCAAAAACCTGACCTGCGACCCGGTAAACAAGGAGGCATTGATTGCACTTTTTGAAGAACTCGAATTCAAAAGCCTCATCCAGCGGTTAAAATTAAGAGAACCGGAAACGGGCGCAACAGTGGCTGCACCTCCCGCCGGAAATCCTTTACAGGGAACCTTGTTCGACATGGGAACCGTTGAAACAGCGCCGCCTACCTCAAAACGCGATTCTTTTGAGACCGTTCCGCACCAGTATTATCTGGTTGAAACTGCCCTGCAACGGGCCAGTCTGCGCGCCGAACTTTCGGTGCAGGATGAATTTTGTTTCGACTCGGAAACCACCGGGCTCGAAACCCAGTCGGCTGAAATTGTTTGCCTGTCGTTTGCATTCCGCCCCCACGAAGCCTACTGTGTGCTCATTCCCGAAGACCAGGCCGAAGCGCAGCAAGTGATGGATGAATTCCGCGAGATTTTTGCCGACGAGCGCATCACCAAAATCGGGCAGAACATCAAATACGACATGCTGATGCTCAGCAATTATGGCATCGAAGTAAAAGGCCGGTTGTACGACACCATGCTGGCGCACTACTTGCTTCAGCCCGACATGAAACACAACCTCGACCTGCTTTGCGAAACCTATCTGAATTATATAAAAATCCCGACCGAAGAACTGATTGGCAAAAAAGGGAAAACCCAGCCAACCATGCGTTCAGTTTCTAAGGAAAAACTGCGCGATTATGCCTGCGAAGACGCCGACCTCACGCTCCAGTTAAAACTGAAAATCGACCCGGACCTCGATAAATTTATGGTCCGCGAGCTTTTTGAAACCCTCGAAATGCCGCTGGTGCCGGTGCTTGTACACATGGAAAATGCCGGCGTGCGCATCAATTCCGATGAACTGAAGGAATACTCAAAAGTTTTGTTAGCTCAGATTATTCAGCTTGAAGAAGAGATTATTGCTTTGGCCGGTGAGCCTTTTAATGTTTCGTCGCCGCAACAGCTGGGAGTTATTCTTTTTGAAAAACTGAAAATCGACCCCGATGCCAAAAAGACCAAAACAAAGCAATATTCCACTGCCGAAGATGTGTTGTCGCAACTGGTACACAAACACCCGATAGTTCAGAAAATCCTTGATTTCAGGGAATTGAGAAAACTGCTATCGACTTACGTGGAAGCTTTGCCGTTGCTGGTGGACAAGAAAACAGGCAAAATTCACACTTCATACAACCAGGCCATTGCCGCTACCGGAAGGCTGAGTTCGGTGAACCCGAATTTGCAGAATATTCCTATCCGAACCGAAAACGGGCGGCAAATCCGCAAAGCATTTATTCCAAGCGACAACGAGCATACTTTTCTTTCGGCCGACTACTCGCAGATTGAACTGCGTATTATGGCAGCGCTCAGCGGCGACGAGGAAATGCAAAAAGCTTTTAACGAGGGGAAAGACATTCATGCGATAACGGCGGCAAAAATTTACAAAGTGGCTGAAAACGAGGTTGACAGCGATATGCGGCGCAAGGCAAAAACCGCCAACTTCGGGATTATTTACGGAATTTCGGCTTTCGGCCTGTCGCAGCGGCTGAACATTCCGCGCACCGAAGCCAAACAATTAATCGATGGTTATTTCGAAAATTTTCCGCGGATCAAAGAATTTATGGATAACCAGATAAAACTGGCAAGAAATCAGGGTTTTGTGCAAACAATTAAAGGCCGCCGGCGTTATTTATCTGATATTAATTCGGTGAATGCCGTGGTTCGCGGAATGGCGGAAAGAAATGCCATCAACGCGCCTATACAAGGTTCGGCTGCCGACATCATCAAAATTGCGATGATCAATATTCACCGGCAGTTTGAAGCGCTGAAGCTGAAATCGAAAATGGTGTTGCAGGTACACGATGAGTTGAATTTCGATGTGCTGAAAACCGAACTTGATCAGGTAAAAAAGATTGTAAAACACGAAATGGAAAATGCGGTGGATATTGGTGTGAAACTGACCGTGGAGATGAATGCCGCTGACAACTGGCTTGATGCACATTAGAATATGATTTACGAGATAGTAACAGAAGAAGATTACCAGGAAGCGCTGAAAAGATTTATTGAAATTTGTGGCGGCCCGCGCACCGACGAGGAGGTAAAAGAACTTTACCTGCTCATGGAACTGATGGAAAAGTATGAACGGAATAACTGTTCAACTAATTGAAATGATCTCTGAAAATGGTAGTAACAGCAATATGATATTTTGTAAGTGTGCCTGATTTTTCGATCTTTTTCAGGCATTTTTCAGGTTCCGAAAAATTGCGACAAAAATAAACCCAAAACTGTTTCATCTTATTCAAGGCGTTTCCCGGGTTGTCCATCACGGCAAGGTATTCTTCGAGCATTCGTTTATGAAATTCCGCCAGTTTTTCTTTTTTCTCAGCTTCACCCAAAACAAATCCTTTAATTTCAGCCGGAAGAAACGGGTTCATCAGTATTCCCCGGCCCAGCATAAAATGGTTGGTTTGTTGAAATTTCAGGAGGATATTGCTGTATGTTTCAACCGTATTAACATCGCCATTGTAAACTAACCGGTGTTGCAGGTTCGAATAAGCCCGTTGAAATACAGATTCAATAATTTCCCCTTCGTAAAGTTGTTTGGCAATGCGCGGGTGCAGAATCACTTCAGTCAGCGGAAACTGGTTCAGCACCGGGATTACCTTTTCCATTTCAGCAGGTAAAACCAACCCGGCACGCATTTTAACCGAAAGATTCAAAGGCGATTCTTTAAAAAATGCAGCAAGTATTTTTTCAATCTTTCCGGGATGAGGCAGCAGTCCGGCGCCCATTCCGCGTTTGGTAACCATCGGGTAGGGGCAACCCAGGTTCAGGTTGATTTCGGTATAGCCAAAATCGGCAAGATATTCAGCCAGAAAAACCATTTCATCAGGGTCGGCTGCCAGAACCTGCGGAACCACGCGGTTTTGAGGATTATTCTCAGGCAAAATCTCTTTCCTGTATTTTTTGAGAACCTCGTGGTTTTTTACCGAAATGTAGGGGATAAAAAAGGCATCAACCAGTTGAAATACTTCGGAATAAACCTTCCGGTAAACAAAATCGGTAAATCCCTGCAACGGGGCCAGATACAAAACCGGCTGATTTGAGTTTTCAGTTTTATGCATGGGGTAAAAATACAAAGTGCAAAGCAACTTTCGGAGTTGAATTCCTATCTTTGCAGCCTGAAAAACAAAGATGAGCGAAATTCCGAAATACGAACAGCCAGTGCAACCCGGAAATTTACAACCGGTTGCTTTCGATTCGCTTTCATCAACCATTTTTAACCAGCAGGTTTTAATTACCGATTCGGTTTCGGCAGAATTGGATTCCATGCTCAGAACACCTTCGGATACAACATTCCGGTTTTTTGAAATAAAGCCTGCAGAAAAGTTGTTTATCGGGCACGCAGCCTATCCTGCCGATACGGCTTATTATGAACACATATTGTGGAAGGGGCTTGAAATGAGGCATCGTCATGTCAATCAAACCGACAATGATATACTGACAGTCATCTTTTTTGTACTTTTTGCATTGTTTGTCAGTGTGCGGGCAGGCTACACCCGATATATCAGTTTTCTGTTTCAGGCGGTGTTTAATTACACAGCTTCGGTACGGATGTACCGTGAGAAGAATTATTCATTTCTGCATGGGGCTTTCAGGCTCGAAATAATCTTTTATGCGGTTGTATCAATACTTGCATACCAGGTTTTAATGAATTTTTCTTCTGCTGATGGTCATTTTCAGATAGATGGATTTTTACAGACAGCAGCACTGATACTTACTTTTTTTCTGGGTAAAAAACTGCTTAATAAGATTTTGGGTACGTTGTTTCTTGGTGCTTCCGATACCGGTGAGCTGATGTTTAATATGGATAATACCTACCGGGCCGCAGGAATTATCCTGTTTCCCATCGTTGGTGTGATTACTTTCGGGCCCTTCGGGAATACTGTGGCGGCAATAGTTGCAGGGCTTGTAACTTTAGTGTTTTTTTATGGAATGTTATTAAAAAGGGCAGTATCAATATTAATAAAAAAACAGGTTTCCATATTTTATCTCTTTTTATACCTTTGTACCCTTGAATTTTTACCCTTGCTTTTAATATATAAAGTAGCAAAAGGTTAAGTGGAGTAAGTATCAATTTAAAGAAAGAATACTTTGAAAATCAAGAGCATTATAATTTCGCAGCCCGATCTTAGCACGGCCAAGTCGCCGTACACGGAGTTGGCAGAGAAATACGGGCTGAAAATTGATTTCAGGCCTTTTATTAAAGTAGAGGGGGTTTCGGCCAAGGAATTCCGCAATACACGCATAAACCTTCTGAATTACACCGGTGTAATATTTACAAGCAAAACAGCCATCGATCATTATTTCAGGATCAGTCAGGAAATGAGGCTGACGATTCCGGATACCATGAAATATTTCTGTATTTCGGAAGCCACCGCTTTTTATTTGCAGAAATATATCGTGTACAGGAAACGGAAAATCTTTTATGGAGATGGCCGGCTTTCAGACTTGATCAATGTTATGAAAAAGCACAAAGAGGAGAATTTTCTCCTTCCGCTGTCTGATATTCACAAACCAGAAATTCCGGAATTGCTCGATGCTGAAGGATATAAATACACAAAAGCAATTTTGTACCGCACGGTCAGTGCCGATCTTTCCGACATGCCAGAACTGAATTACGATGTCATGATTTTTTTCAGTCCACAGGGAATTAAATCGCTGTTTCAGAATTATCCTAATTTTCAGCAGAACGATAAAATAATCGGATGTTTTGGCCCCACAACGGCAAAAGCGGTCCGAGATGCCGGATTAAGACTTGATATTGAAGCGCCCACTGCCGAAGCCCCTTCGATGACGATGGCGCTCGAACAGTTTATTAAAAAGCACAACAAACTTTAACAAATAATACAACATTCATAAAAGGCTTTCCTTCTATTTGTCGGGAAGCCTTTTTTAATTGATAATGACTGGTCAGGTAAATAAAAACAGCGCGGATAACATCCGGTTTACGTTTCAGAAAACCGAGCGGCTTTGCAGTAAAAAGATAATCGAAAAGCTTTTTGCTGAAGGGAAATCGCTGTTTGTTCATCCTCTGAAAGCAGTTTATCTTGAAACATCGCTGAATTCGGGCTTTCCTGTTCAGGTTGCTTTTGCCGTGTCAAAAAAAACGTTTAAAAGAGCCGTCATGCGGAACCTGCTGAAACGGAGGATGCGTGAGGCTTACCGGTTGAATAAGAATCAGCTTTATACAGAAATTGGCGGGAAACAAATAGCACTTTTTTTAATTTATACTTCGAAAACTGAAGAAACTTATTCAGTCATCGAATCGGCTACAAAAAAAGTGATTAAAAGGGTTTTAAAGGAATTAAAAACAGGATCAATCCAAAAATAAAAACCACAGACCCACAACAAACCGGTGAATCTGTGGCTTGTTTATTTTATCTATTCCTCGTCCATAATTTCGGTTTGCAAACGAACCGAATCTTCATGAATCAACTGGAAAATGGTTTTTACAAAAGATTCGTTTAAATCGAGCTTCCTGCCAATGTTTACACGGTCTTCCATCAGTTGTGCCCAACGGTTGATCTGCAAAGCAGTTACATTGTTCTCTTTTTTATATTGACCGATCTTTTTGACCGTTTCAACGCGTGTTGAGAGAATCTCTAGCAATTCGGTGTCAATCGCGTCAATCCGGTTTCGCAAAACATCCAGTTGGTTTTCAAATGCCGGATTGTTAGCCGATTCGTACCTGATTACCAGCTTGTCGAGCAATTTGGCCAGGTCGGCCGGCGTAAGCTGTTGGGCTGCGTCGCTCAGGGCACACGAAGGGTCGATGTGCGATTCGATCATCAATCCGTCCATACCCATATCGAAGGCTTTCTGCGAAATTTCATACAGAAATTCGCGTTTGCCGGCAATGTGGCTGGGGTCGCAAATGATTGGCAAATTCGGCATTAGCCGTTTCAGTTCAATCACGGTTTTCCAGTTCGGATAGTTCCGGTATTTTGTTTCGCTGAAAGGTGTGAAACCGCGATGAATGGCGACAATATTCCGGATTCCTGCCTGGTAAACCCTTTCAATAGCACCCATCCAAAGCTGAACATCGGGATTCACCGGATTTTTGACCATCACCACTGCGTTGGTGCCTTTTACAACATCGGCAATTTCCTGCACCACAAAGGGGCTGGCGGTTGATCGCGCCCCGATCCATAAAACATCCAGTCCGGCCTTCAGTGCTTCTTCGGTGTGTTGTGCATTGGCAACTTCGGTACCCACCGGCAAGCCGGTTTCCTGTTTTACCAGTTGCAGCCATTTCAGCCCAATCGATCCCACACCTTCAAACATACCGGGCCGGGTACGTGGTTTCCACACGCCCCCACGATATACAAAAACC
>JAJUGS010000330.1 GCA_029265875.1 Prolixibacteraceae bacterium | reverse complement strand
GCGAGGAGAATTGAAAATCAGCGGAGCTAAATCTCTTCGAACAAACAGACCTCTCCTATCGTCGAGGTGACAGCAAAAACGAAACTGGCATTGGTGGCGAAGTCAAAGCGTGTTTTCACTAATCAAACAACATTGAATTACAAATTAGCAATTTTCAATATAATTACTAATTAATATTTAGTAATTTTCATTATATTTGTTCGTTCATGATTAGTAAAAGCAAAAATAATGACTACAAAAACAGAATATCTCGAGCTGATTTCGGAACAAAAACTGGGAATTAATCGCGACAACAATATACTGATTCAGCGGGAAATTTTCCCCAAAGCCTTTGATTTGCTCACGAGTGACGACCGGATACTTGTAATTACCGGAATGCGGCGGGTAGGAAAATCGACTCTTTTGAAACAATTAATGAAAGCGTTGAATGATTCTTTTTGTTATTTGAATGCTGAAGACGAACGACTCATTCATTTCAAAACCCAAAATTTCAGTCAGTTTAATGAAGCTTTGATAGAGATTTATGGTGAAAGCCGAACCTACTTTTTCGATGAAATTCAAAACATCGATAAGTTTGAAATAATTGTCAGGCGGTTGCAGGATATGGGGAAAAAAGTTGTTTTGACCGGCTCTAATTCTTCGTTGCTCAGTATGGAGCTGGGAACAAGGCTGACTGGTCGTTACTCTCAAATTGAATTGTTCCCGTTTTCTTTTAAAGAATTCCTTGATTTTTACGGGATTGAAATATCAAAAGACAGTTTTCTTTTGCCTCAGGAAAAAGTAAAGTTGAAACAATTGTTTAAACAATGGCTGGAATCAGGCGGAATGCCAGAATACCTTAAATACAATGACATTAACTACCTTCGAACACTTTTCGACAATATTATTTATCGTGACATAATTGCCCGATACAACATCAGAAAACAGGTAATTTTAAAAGAATTGGTGCATTTACTTGCCAACAACCTCACTTTGCCGGTAACATACAATTCGTTGAAAAACAGTGTTGGCCTTTCGAATGCCGAAACGGCAAAGGAATATGTAAACTATCTGTGTAACAGCTATCTGTTCTTTGAGCTTCGGAAATATTCTGCATCTTTCAACAAACAAATTCAAAATGCAAAAAAGATTTACCTAATCGACAACGCATTTCATAGCATGATGAGTTTTATTTCGCCGGCCAACAATGGAAGAAAACTTGAAAATATTGTTCATCTGTTTTTTCGTTCGCAAAATTACGAGATGTATTATTTTAACGAGAATGTGGAATGTGATTTTGTTGCATTCCAAAACAATGGAAACAAATATCTCACCCAGGTTTGCTGGGAGCTGACCTCTGCAAACAAAGACCGCGAAATAAAAGGACTTTCAGCCGCCATGAAGTTCTTCGAAACAAAAACCGGAACGATAATAACTTTTGACCAGGAAGAAGAAATTACCGCAGATTATGGTGTAATCAGGGTAGTTCCGGTTTGGAAATTTCTTTTACGCGAGTGTGAGCCAGTTGAGTAAACCCGATTTTCAGGTTTATAAAATCCCCGACTCTATTAACTTAACAATCGCATTCACTTTTTCTTCCATCGGCAGTTGCCCGTTGATCCAGTGGATTTTTGTTCCGCGTTTTTCCATACCGCGAAACCAGGTCATTTGCCGTTTGGCAAACTGGTGAATCGCAATTTCGAGCTGTCTGAACATTTCGGCATACGAAAGTTCGCCGGTTAAATGCAGCGTCAGGTATTTGTATTCAAGCCCGTAATAAATTAACTGGTCTGGTGTCAAACCCGAGTCAAGCAGTTTTTGCACTTCATCCAGCATTCCTTCGTCGAGCCGCTGTTTTAGCCGGTTGGTAATCCGCTGGCGGCGCAGTTCGCGGTCGAAATCAATCCCGATATTCAGGCTGTTGATTTCGGGCATTTCCGATTCCATCTGCGGATTTTCGGCGTAATATTTTTCAATTTCAATGGCACGGATCGCCCGGCGGTCGGTTTCCACATCGGTTTCGTTGTGCAATGCAGGTTTCATCGATTTCAGGATTTCAGTGAGTTCTGCCAACGATTTTCCTTCCAGCTCTTTTCTGAGTTCCTTGTTCGGCGGCACTTCAATCAGCCGGTAGTTTTTCAGCACGGCTTCGATATACAAACCGCTGCCGCCACACAAAACCGGGAAGTTGCCACGCGCTTCAATTTCGTTAAAAACCCTGATAAAATCGGTTTGAAAACGGTAAACATTGTAATGAACCCCGGCCTCTTCAATATCTATTAAATGATACGGAACTGCAACACCTTCAATAAAATAGTCAGCCAAATCCTTGCCGGTTCCCAAATCCATTCCCCGGTAAATCTGGCGCGAATCGGCAGAAATAATTTCGCCGTTCAGTTTTGCTGCCAAATGTGCCGCCACACTGGTTTTTCCGGTGGCAGTTGGCCCAAGTATCGTTACAAGGTTGTAATAAAATTTTCCTGTTTGCATGACGCACAAATCTAAGAATAAAAATTCTGTGGCTTTTTCAGATCGACTTTAAAAAGTCTGCAAACTTTTTAAAATATTCGGATTAATACGGATAAAACAATTTTATATGTTCCAATCATTATAAATTTGGCACAATGTAATTTAACCGAAATGATTAAGGAAGCTTGTGTTGAAAGTTTTGAAGAGGCAATTTTGGCAGAGAAAAAAGGTGCCGACAGGATTGAACTTTGTGCCGACTTGCACCTCGACGGGTTGACCCCATCGTTTGAACTGATGCAAAAAACCTGTTCAACCCTGAAAATCCCGGTGATGGTGATGATCCGGCCACGCGGGGGTGATTTTGTTTATTCTGAAGAAGAAATCAGCCTGATGAAAACTGATATCGATAAGGCAAAAAAAGCCGGTGTTTCCGGGGTGGTTTTCGGACTGCTTACCAATGGCAACCAAATTGATATTAAAAACACCCGAACCCTCGCTGAATATGCCCAACCTCTGCCGGTTACTTTTCACAAAGCCATCGATTTATTGGAAAACCCCGTTGAAGGAGCAAAAATTCTGACGGGAATTCCCGGTATCACCCGAATCCTTACATCAGGAGGAAAAACCACTGCCAAAGAAGGTGCCGATGTTATCAGAAAAATGACAGAAGCTGTGGCAGGAAAAATTGTCGTGCTGATTGCCGGTAAAGTAACCCGCGAAAATCTGAACGAAATCGAAAAAATTACCGGCGGAACCGAATTTCACGGTAAAAAAATAGTGGGCAATTTAACTTCTGCTGCTGATTGATAATTTTGATGCCGGATGCTGGATGCTGGATTCTTGATTCTTGATATTGGATATTGGATGCTGGATATTGGAGTTTAAACCAAATAATATAAATCGGGACATGAAAAAATTAATCGCAATTTTTCCAATTCTTTTTGTGCTTTTGAGTTCGGCACAATATGAACACGAAGTAACACCCTACACCTGGCCAACCGAACCCGAAGTTTTGCAAAAACTGGAAGACTGGCAGGACCTTAAATTCGGGTTGCTGATGCACTGGGGCGCTTACAGCCAGTGGGGAATTGTTGAATCGTGGAGTATTTGCCCCGAAGATTACGGCTGGTGCGAACGAAAAAAAGGCTCAAACCCCAATGACTATTTCACCTACAAAAAGGAGTACGAAAACCTGAAACTGAGTTTCAACCCCATAAATTTTGAACCTGAAAAATGGGCAGCCGCGGCAAAAAATGCGGGCATGAAATATGTTGTTTTTACCACCAAACACCACGATGGTTTTTGCATGTTCGATTCGAAATATACCGACTATAAAATTACTTCAAAGGAAACCCCATTC
>JAJUGS010000094.1 GCA_029265875.1 Prolixibacteraceae bacterium | reverse complement strand
TGCGCCTCCCTCGCGCGGGTTAAACCATTTTACGGAAAAAGTTTTTTCTCCGGGCAGACTGATTTTAGCGTTTTGTGTCCCGGCGGGTAAATAAACCACAACGATTTCGCCCGGTTTTTCGAGACAAAAAGCGCCTTTTGCATTTACCAGCGAATTGTTAGGCTGCATTTCTTCCAGCTGAAATTGCTGCATAAACTGTGTGGTAATGGCCGACTGTTTCCACCAGTTTTCACGGCTGCGGAAATCTTCGCAGGTGAGGTCGGTGTGTGGGTAGCGATAGCCAAAATACCATTCCACGCCTGCCCCGCCGGCCAGCAACGAGCCCCACAAACATTCATTTCTGACTGTATCATGATTGTAATCAAATGAGTCGGGCATCACGCCTTTCCAGTGCTGGCCAATTTCGTCGAGGTTCACCAGCCAGCGTTTTCCGGCCTTTTCCGATTCGGTTACCCATTTTGAGATCCGGTCGTTTACGCGTGCCGGATTGCCTATTTGCATGCTCGGCCCGTCGAGGTTTTCGAAACCCAGCATTGGGTTCAGGTATTCATCCTGTTTTCCATCATCGGCATGCGTGTGAACAACAACGATATTTGTATAAGGATTTATTTGTTTTAAACAGTTCATCATGTCCTTTTTCTGTGCATCAGTTTGGCCGATGGGTGTCCAGTCGGCAGGGCCGTTTTCCTCGCCAATATTCCAGGTTACCGCCAGATGATGGCCAAACCGCGCCACCAGTTCGCGCAGGTACAATTTCCGCTGCACATCGGTGTAGCCATTATCAAGCAGACATTCGTTTTCGGTTTCCTGCAACACAAAATGGAGCATCATTCCCAGTTTTTCGGCATGGTCGAAAACCACTTCCCACTGGTCGAGTTTGCTGCAATCGAAACGGTAGCGTTCGTTGTGGTCGGTGTACGGCCAAACATCTTTTCCATCGCCTAAAATATTCAGGGTAAGCATGTAAACCGAATTCACACCCACCGAATTCAGATAGTTCAGCGCCCCAATCATTCCTTTTCCCTTGCCGTTTTGCCAGGTTGGGTCGCCGGTTTTCCAGTCGGCAATATGCGGTTCGTATTTGTGCAAATCCTTTTTCGGGTCGGCCTCGCCTTCGCGTACTTCAGTTTTCAGGCTGAACCGCGAAGTCTGGTCAAAATCGGCATAAGCCAGAAAATTTTCAGGACTGTCGGCGCCGTTTTTTACCCATATTTCATCCGTATCCTGAAATTTGAAATAACCGTTTCCACCGTTTACAATGCGTCCTTTCGCGCGAAAATCGTTACCAGTTTTGTCTGATTCAGCCACTTCAAAACTCCCTTCCAATCCATCGCCGGAAACCGGTTCACCCAGGTTTTCGCCCTCCTTTACCACGATATCTTTTCCCATGCGAAAAGAAATCTTGTAGTTCCATGTTCCTGTGGCATCAGGGCGAAAATGCACTTTCCACACATTCCCTGCATCTGCCGAAGTTTCGGCAGCATTTCCGTCGGCAGCAAAAAATCCAGGAACTGTGTAGCTTTTTGCTCCGTTTGTAAAAATGGCTTCCAGTTTATAATCGAGAAAGGGGTTTTCTTTTGCCCATTCCGAAGTTTCAGGGCCGGTCAGAACAAATGTGATTTTGTGCCATTGTTTGAGTTCACCTTCAATTCTCAGGTTTGATTTATGGTGATTTTGGCATGATAAGAAAGTAAAAGCAGAGATAATCAGAATCAGGTTTTTCATGTTGGTCAGTTTAAATTGGTCAGGTTCAAAAATAAAAAATTAATCCGATCGAGAATCACCAGAAAAGCCGAATATACCTGCAGCGCGGCATTCCAAGTATTTATGTTCTGGTTACATCCTCATAAACTTAATGGCCGGAAAACCTTTTTGATTCAGGTTATTATAAAGTGAAATACCTCAGCTTATATAATTATTGGTTCTGCCACCTGATGAAGCTTCCCGCGGGTGAAAATCACTTCACAGCTTGGCCGGGAGACAATTTCCAGTGTCTGAATGGATGGTGCAATTGTCAGCAGGGCAGGTGGCAATCCGGCAGTGGTCAAAAAATATTTTCCCCGTACACGCATGAACTCTCCTCAAAACCAGTATTAACCACATGAAAAACAACCTGGCATGAACGGCTACTACCCTTGCCCCTGTTAAACAAATGGGAATTTTGTAACTGAACAGGAGACGTTCAGCGATCGGCTTGTTAAACTTTGAGCAATCCCCGAAAACCCCTCACTGCATAATACGATTCAGCACCATTGTGATACACAAAAACATGGTTGTACCGGCGGTCACAAAAAAGGGCCCCACCCAGTTCCCTGATTTTGGGAGGTGTTTTGATCCAGCTTGATGTTTTTGTGTCGAAACTGCCAAGTGTTTGCAAAAACCGGTACTGGTCTTCTGTTAAAATATCGATTCCCATTTCGGAAGCCATTCCTAACGCACTGTTGGCAGGTTTGAATTCCTTTCTCGATTCCAGGGCTTCAGGGTCATAGCAGATACTTCTTCTGCCCTTTGGAGTTTCAGGGGCACAATCATAAAAGATATACTCTCCGGTACTGGTATTAAAACTTACAACATCCGGTTCGCCTCCTGTTTCTTCCATTTCAGCAAGCGACCATAACTTTTCTGGTTTTCCTTGCAGTTTGCTTTGCACTGCTGACCAATCAAGGCCAGGGTGCCTGTGCATGTTTTTCTCAAAACGTGATTTCAGGGTTTTTAGCAGGTTTTCAATTTGTTCGGATGTTAATGCTTTATTTGTTACCATTGTATGAGTCTGTTTTCTGTTTCAATCAATAAAACAGCTAACCAAACACTTTGGTTTTTATAAAACGAACAAAGCATGTCATTGCCGCTAAAAATGAGCAAAATGACCGATGTTTCATCTTGGGAAAACATCTGAAATGCAAAAAAATTGATTATCCAATAATCTACCCCCAACCCCTGCCTTTTCAGCAGACAGGCCCTGAAGTGTGCTGTAACCCGGTAAAACAGGCAACATTTACGCATTTCGCTGCCCTAAAGTCTGCTTTCTGAAAAATCGGAATCGGGGTGAATCAGAAACGAATGCAGATACTCATAAAGAATATTCGTTATCAGTTTGGGGTAATCCGGCTGATCGGGGTCAGTTCAATTTTTCTGAATTCCACTTCCGAACCTTCAGCCTGAACAGCAATCTGACCACTTTTTGCGGTACAGTTGTAACCAAAATTAACCAGGGTGTCGTTCACCCAAACTTTAATAGTATCAGCAATACATTCCACCACCATCTTGTTCCAGTCGCCCACGGGTTTTTCTGTGCCATCGGTGAGATTTGGAATCCGGCGTTGTTTGCCTTCTGTAATCCCCCACTCTTCTTTCGGGCCACGGCGGGCTTCCATGTCGGGCACCACAATATCTTCCACGATACACCAGAAATCGCCGGCATTTTCGTGCATCATCTGCACTTCGAGCGATTTTGGGAACATGCCATACAACGCACGCGGTGTTGAAGCATGAACCAAAACGCCACAATTGCCCGGCACTCCGGCAAAACGGTATTCAATATCAAGGCGGTAATTGCTGTAAGTTGAATCGGTAATCAGGTGGCCTCCGGGTGTACCCAGGCTCACCAGCATCGAATCGCGGACAATAAACGGTTTAACCGTGTCAGGGTTCTGGTCAAAAGCCGGGACATCCATGTGCCACCCGGTTAAATCAACGCCGTTAAACAACGAAACGGTTTTTGGAACTTCGGTTTTTGTGCAGGAAAACAGGGTTGCCAGGATTACGAGGAAAGTCAGTTTTTTCATAAGACAACTATTTATTTACGATTTAACCATTTACCATTTACCATTTAACCATTTACCATTTAACTATTTACCATTTACGATTTCTGATCAAATTGTAAATCGTAAATCCGTAAATAGTAAATTTCATTAATCATTATTCAATTTTCAATTGTTCTTTTGCCCAACGAATGTATTGTTCCCAGTCGTATGGTGTAACATCATGAACACCAGTCCGGATATGATAGGCAACCGTATTTTGGATTGGCTGATTTACCGGTGGCATTTCATCGGAAACGATTCCTTTTTTACCGTACAATTTATAAACAGGCGAAGCAAAATAAGCCCCCAGAAATTCGCCTTTCGGATCGGCCCATTTGTCGTCTTCGGCGCTGGCCACATACAAAGGGCGCGGAGCAATCAACGCCAGCAGTTCGTGCTGGTCAAAAGGCATCATTGCTTCGTTGTTGTTATAATTTTTGAAATTTCCACAAAACCAGTGAGGAAAAGCATTGTTAATCCGGCCTACCGTTTCGCCAAAAGCCCTTTTCGAAAGCGCCGCTCCGCCACAACCCGAATTATTCGAAATCACGGCAGCAAAACGCCTGTCGGTGGCACCCGCCCAGAGCGCTGTTTTTCCGAGGCGCGAGTGCCCGAAAACGATTACTTTTTTTGCATCAATATTACTGTCGGTTTCAAAATAATCCATCGCACGGCTCAGTCCCCAGGCCCAGGCAGCAATACTCCCCCACTCATCTGCTTCCGGCTTTTCCTGGTTTTTTTTGTACAAAAGCGGATGGATACCATCTGAAAAATCATTTTTATCGGGATCCACTTCACCATAATAAATCGTTGCCAGGCCTATCCCGGCTTCCAGCATTTTTTCAATACTCCAGCGGTTGGTCCTAACACCACGCGATTGTTCTGTTAACTGGTTGTTGATGATCCCGAATGAAGGGTTGTTATCAACCCAGGCATCTGAAATAATGACATTTACATCGCTGGTTACCGTGTGGTTTCCATAAAAGTTATACCCCAGAAACACGGGCGCTTTTTCCACATTTTTGGGCAGAAAAAGCAGGATCGTGAAACTGAGTTTTTTCCCGTTACTTTCAAAATGAAGGGCAACCTGTTTCCTGATGGCTTTCCCACCATACGCATTATCAGCTTGTTCCAGCATTTCAACCGAAGATATTTTTAGTTCGCCCGGTACTTTTCCGAACATATTTTCGGTCAAATAATCCAGCAATTCGGGCCTGCGTTTATTTTCCCAAACTTTCACGGATTTTACTTTTTTACCGTTGAATGTTGTTAAAACATCCGGTAAAATATACTTTGGAACTTTGCTTTCATCATAATTTGGTTCAAATTGCTGGGCAGAAAGCAACCGGGTTATCATCAGCGCTATCAGTAAAACAAATGTATTTTTCATATTCAGTTTAGTTTTAAAATTTAAGTTCAAGCTTCAAAAAACTGGCAAACGTGTTGGACGGTTAAGACAATAATGACAAATGAATTCAACTGTTGGTTTATTTCTGCACTTTTCACACTGACTCCCTTCTTTTTCTTCAATTACGCATTCATGCAATTTGGCATTCACGCATTGCTCAGTAAGTAAAGCTGCTGCCACCCAAAAACTCGCGTAACAGCGAGGTAGGAGGAATTTCCTGATCGTCGATTTGTTTAAACCACGAAAGGAATTTCAGCAAACGGTTGGCTTCCACATATTCAGGCCGGTTTTCCTCAACCTGTTTCAAAACCGGTTCGGCATATTTTTTTAAAACTGCCAGTTCGTAAAGCGTGGCCGAGTTGAACATCACGTCAGCATTTTCCTGGTGGGGGAATATATTTTTCTCTTCACCGCGCCGCACCGACGGCCAACGTTTAATCGTCTCCCAGGCCGGGTAACCGCGGTATTTGCTGTCGCGGATGATGCGCCTGATCAGCCGGTTGTCGGCAGTCGAAATATGGGTTTGCTCATCAAAAGCAATCTGTGTGAGTGCCGAGATAAAAATACTGAAAGTATATTTCCGTTCGATGTGTGGCAACAAACCGGGGTTCATGCCGTGAATACCCTCCACAACCACCACATCGTTTGACCCCAGTTTCAGCTTTTTGCCTGATTTTTTGCGTTTGCCGGTCTGAAAATCAAAACCCGGAATTTCAATCTCCTTTCCTTCCAGCAATTCGTTCAGTTGCTGGTTAAAAAATTCCACATCAATTGCTTCAAGCGCTTCGAAATCGTATTCACCAAATTCGTCAACCGGTGTGTGCTCACGGTCGACAAAATAATCGTCGAGCGAAATCTGGTGCGGAATCAAACCATTAACAATCAATTGGACGCCCAGTCTTTTGCTGAATGTTGTTTTTCCGGATGCTGAAGGGCCTGAAACAAGTACGATTTTCAGATCGCCGTCCCGTGCGTAAATCATGTTGGCAATTTCCGCAATTTTCTTTTCGTGCAGTGCTTCCGAAACTTTGATCACGTCGCCGCTTCGCTGTTTCATGGTAAATTTATTGAGCCTGCCGATTGTCGAAATCTTCATGATTTCGGCCCACTCTTTCTGCTCCTGAAAAATGCCAAAGAGCTTTTTCCGCTCGGTTACTTTGTGCAGTTTATCCAGGTTTTTAGGCTTTGGGATTTGCAGTAAAATGCCATCGTAATAAGGAATTAAACCGAAATTGGAAAGGTAACCTGTAGAAGGAAGAAGGTTTCCATAAAAATAGTTGGCCAGATCATTCAGAAAATACAATTCAGAATAAAGTTGTCCTTGTTGGCTGAATAACAATGCTTTTTCCTTCAACCCCTGTTGTTCAAGCAACGTCACTGCATCGGTTGTCAGTAAACTGTGTTTAACAAACGGAATATCGCGGCTGATGATTGATTTCATTTCCTGGCTGATCGTAAAAACATCCGATTCGGTAATTTGCCTGTCCAGCCCGTTCAAGTCGAAAAAATACCCATTTGAAATTCCATTCTGAATACGCAGGCTCACTTCAGGAAAAACCTCTTTTACAGCCGCATATAAAACAAAAACAAGGCTGCGGATGTACAACCGGTTACCATCGGGGTGTGTAGTATCAAAAAACTCGATTTGCTTGGGTTTAACCACACAAAACGACAATTCGCGCACCTGGTTGTTTACAATGGCCCCGCAAATTCTGTTTTCGAGTCTGATATTCAAATCGTGACTGATTTCGAGTAAAGAAGTTCCCAATGGATATTGATGAAAGGTTTGTGTGTTTTTGCAAAATATTTCGACTTGTTTCATTACAATTGCTTTGTTTCGGGTAAAAATAAGAAAAATCAAAGGGATGAATCCAGAAAATAATGATTTGATTGTACATATTCCATTAAATACTGAAGATAATACTCATCATTTCAGGAACAAAATCCAGACAAAAAACCTACAGTGATAATGAAAACCCGGCAACTTATTTTAATTCTGCTTTCAGGAATTTAGCGGTAAACGACCGTTTGTTTTTAATGATTTCCTCGGGTGTACCCGCACACAAAATTTCGCCGCCGTTTTTGCCACCTTCGGGCCCGATGTCAATAATATGGTCGGCTACTTTAATAACGTCCATATTGTGTTCAATTACAATTACTGTATTGCCGCGGTCAACCAGTTTGTTCAGCACTTCCAGCAACACGCGGATGTCTTCGAAATGCAGCCCGGTGGTGGGTTCATCCAAAATATACACGGTTTGCCCGGTGTCACGTTTGGCCAATTCAGCAGCCAGTTTCACGCGTTGCGATTCGCCACCCGAAAGTGTGGTTGACGATTGCCCCAGCGTAATATATCCCAGTCCCACATCCTGCAGTGTCCTCAATTTCTGCGAAATCGATGGAATAGCCTCAAAAAATTCCACCCCCTGCTCAATGGTCATTTCCAGTACGTCGCTGATGGATTTTCCCTTGTATCGCACCTCCAGCGTTTCGCGGTTGTAACGTTTCCCGTTGCATTTATCGCAATGCACATACACATCGGGAAGAAAATTCATTTCGATGAGTTTCAAGCCGCCACCCTGGCACTCTTCGCAACGCCCACCGGTTACATTAAACGAATAGCGCCCTGGTTTGTAACCACGTATTTTCGACTCGGGCAATTGGGCAAACAACTCACGGATTTCAGAAAAAATATTTGTATATGTAACCGGATTTGAACGTGGTGTACGGCCAATGGGCGACTGGTCAACCCGGATTACTTTGTCAATCAGTTCAAGACCTTTAACCGATTTATAAGGCAGTGGGTCCTGAACCGAATTGTACAAATACTGGCTCAAAACCGGCTGCAAGGTTTCGTTGATCAGGGTTGATTTTCCGCTTCCGGAAACTCCGGTTATACAAATAAATTTGCCAAGCGGAATCGACAAATCCACATTTTTCAGGTTGTGTCCCGAGCAACCTTTTAACTCAAAAAATTTACCATTGCCGGGACGACGAACAGAAGGAACTTCAATTTTTAACCTCCCGTTCAGATAATCCGCTGTTAATGAATGCGATTTCAAAACCTCTTCCGGTTTTCCGGCTGCCACAATTTCGCCACCATGAATACCTGCCCGCGGCCCCATATCAATCAGGTAATCTGCATTCAACATCGTATCTTTATCGTGTTCCACCACAATTACCGAATTCCCTGAGTCACGCAATTGTTGCAATGCGTGAATCAGTTTCAGGTTATCGCGGTGATGAAGCCCGATACTGGGCTCGTCTAAAATATACAACACATTCACCAACTGAGAGCCAATTTGTGTAGCCAGCCTGATCCGCTGTGATTCGCCACCGGAAAGTGATTGTGCCGTGCGGTCGAGTGCCAGATAATCGAGCCCCACACCCAGCATAAAACCCAGCCTGTCGCGGATTTCCTTGATGACTTCGGTACCAATTGTCCGCTGACGTTCGCTGATCCGGTTTTCCAAACCATCGAACCACTCTCCCAGTTCTTTCAGATCGAGTTGCGCAAGTTCTGAAATATTTTTCCCGTCAATTTTAAAATGAAGCGATTCCTTTTTCAGCCGCATCCCGTTACATTCCGGACAAACCGTTGTTTTCACAAACTGGTTGGCCCATTTCTGTGCAGTTTTCGACGGATTATCATCACGCTGGCTGTCAATATATTTCACCACGCCTTCGTAGCTCATCTGGTAACTCATGCTGTTACCCAGTGGTGTATTTTTCAGCTGAATCCTTTCATTGGTTCCGAATAAAACTGCCTGCAAACCTTCTTCCGAAATTTCGCCAACCGGTGTGTTCAGGTTAAAATCGAACTTTTCGCCCAACGCTTCAATCTGCCAGAAAATCAGCGTGTTTTTATAAGACCCAAGTGGTGCAATCCCGCCTTTTGAAATACTCAGTTTTTTATCGGGAAGAATTTTGTCCATGTCGGTTTCTGTGATTCTGCCCAATCCATTGCAATGGGGACATGCCCCCTGCGGAGAGTTAAAAGAAAAGTTATGCGGAGCCGGTTCGCTGTACGAAATGCCGGTTGTAGGGCACATTAAAAGGCGGCTGTAGTACCTGACTTTTTTACTGTCAGGATCCAGAATCATCAACACACCCTGCCCGTGTTTCATGGCAGTTTGCACACTTCCTTTCAACCGGGTTAAGTCACCACCTTCTTCGATTTTCATTTTATCGATCACAATTTCGATAAAATGGTTTTTATACCTGTCAACTTTGTAGTTGTGTTTCAGTTCAGTGATTTCACCATCAATCCGGGCTGAAAGAAACCCTTTACGGAGAATCTGTTCAAACAACTCGCGGTAATGGCCTTTTCTTCCTTTTACAACCGGGGCCAGGATTATTATGCGTTTGCCAGCGAAATCGGTGTTAATCAGCTGAAGTATTTTTTCTTCGGTGTATTTCACCATTTTTTCACCGGTATTGTATGAAAAAGCCTCAGCAGCACGGGCAAATAAGAGGCGCAGAAAATCATAAATTTCGGTTACCGTGCCAACAGTCGAGCGCGGATTTCGGGTGGTTACCTTTTGTTCGATGGAAATTACGGGGCTGAGACCGGTAATTTTATCCACATCGGGGCGCTCCATATTGCCCAGAAACGAACGCGCATAAGCCGAAAAAGTTTCGATATACCGGCGTTGACCTTCGGCATAAATAGTATCGAATGCCAGCGAAGATTTTCCGCTGCCGCTGAGACCAGTGATTACGGTTAATTTATTTCTCGGAATCTCGACATTGATATTTCGAAGATTGTGTTCACGGGCGCCATAAACAACAATTTTTTCGTCTGACTCTTCAATTTCGGGCGTGGCTAATTCTGTAATTTCCTGCTTATAAAACTGCATAATTCAATTCAGCTTAAATGGCTGTTAATCCTGAAAATCAGGTTTTTCTAATTGAGTATCGGGATTTTCACTGTATATTTTTTTGCTTTTGCATTGGTGAGTTTATCGTCGCGCAGCCAGGGATTAAAATCTTTCAGGTATTTGTAATTGATTCCCTGGTTGATGGCGTACGCGCCCAAATCGGCAACAGCCCCGTTGATCTCAACCTCACGGGTTTTGATAAACGGATATTTCTCGTCATTCTTTACGTCGAAATTATATTTTTCCGGTTCTTCCAGAATCAGTTTCAATGCCGCAATCCGAAAAATATACCGCCGGGTTTCCTCGGCCAAAAGCAAATCGTAAAAATTGCTGAGTTTCTGTCGTTGAATTTGCCTCTCAATCCTGGCATTCCCGCCATTGTAGGCAGCCGCGGCCATTGTCCATGTACCAAATCTGCGATACGAATCTTTTATGTATTTGCAAAAAACAGTAGTTGATTTTTCAATGTGATAACGTTCGTCGATTTCGCTGTTTATTTCAAGACCATAATCTTTGGCTGTTCCTTCCAGAATTTGCCAGAAACCAACCGCATTCGAGGGAGAAACGGCCCGGGGGTTCAGCCCGCTTTCGGCGACAGCCAGGTATTTGAAATCATCGGGAATTCCTTCTCTTTTCAAAATTGGTTCAATTATCGGGAAATACCGGGGAGCCAGTTTGATATAACGAATTGTTTGTGAATGGAAAAAAGCATTTGACTGCAATTCACGGTCGAGTGATTCCTGCACATCAAAAAGCTCAAGTGGCATTCTTTCGCCTGCAAAAGTAACACTGTGTGGTAGTTTAACTGGTGCATACTTCAGTTCTGATACAACCAACCTGTTATTTGAATTGTCGGTTTTTAAAGCACTCAATGCAAAAACCACCAATACAATTTTTGCAACAATAATCAGCGAAAGAACATACTTCCACCAGCCTTTACTTTTCAGTTTGTCAATCATTCTGTTTCCCAAAATTTAAAGCTTCAAAAATACACTTTTACCTTCTGGATAACAACGAAAAAGCCCGGTGGTTTTCCGGGCTTTTCCATTTTTTAAGATACCAATTACTTCTTAACAGGAATCAGGCTGATTTGATGGATATTCTGCAAATCGGAATAGTCGTACTGATAAAACCCGTCATCGCCGATCATAAACAGATAATTTTCAAATGGAATTACGTCGTATGTTTTTATAGCAGGGAAGTGGGCAATCAGGTGGTCGTCAATATTCAGTTTGTCGGCAACATTGTACACTTTCAGGCCATCGCTGCCATCGCACACAAAAAGAATCTCGTCGTCAATGCCCAAACCATAGGGCCCAGTCATAGGATAAGATGCTTCAAGGGTGCTTGTTTTGTAATCGGATGAGAGTTTTACCACATCCAGCCGGTTGACATTGCTTCCACAAACATTGCCCCCGCGAAGCGTAATGTATGCATAACCATCAGCAATAACCACCGGATCGCAACTTGTTACATGCCAGAAACTTCCGACATAATTTAAAGCGGTTGGCACTTTCAGGCTGAAAATCTGCATCCCGCTCTGGGTCCCGAAAAATATGTGATGGTCATAAATAAACAGGGTTTCAACGTTCCAGCCAATACTTTGTTTGCCGATACTGACAGGTTTGGCTGCATCTTTCACATCGAACATGTAAACGGTGGAGTTATCAACGGTGTAAAGATAATCGTCGTACAAACCAAAACGGGCCATGCTTCCTCCAACACCAAAAGAGTTTCCACCTCCCGCTGAATTACCGCCGCCATTTGATGCATCCATGGCATATTCCGCTTTGCCATAAAAAATATAGGGATAATAGTAGTACTCGATTTCCTGTTTAACTTTTTTGATTTCCCAGTCAACCACCACCCCTTTTTCCTTGTCAACCGAAGCAATTCTTAAAGCAGAATCTTTGGGGGCTGGCACCATATAAGGAAAAACATCTTTTATGCGGTTTACTTCTTTCGGGTTTGAAATATCGGAAATATCGATGGCGACCATATCGATGTAGCTGTCGGCATAAAGCGTATTGTTCTTAATCGCCAAATCAACATTCCCGGGAATTTCGATGAATTTTATGTTCTGCGGATTTGAAGGATTCCGGTTGTCGATTATGTGAATTCCTTTCATTTCCTCCACAATAAAAATGTACCCATCTTTAAAATAGATTTTACCCGGATTCACCATATCGGTGGGACCGGTTGCCTTCACCGATTCCCGTAAATCTTCGTAACTCATATAAACAGGCGAGTTGGCCGTAAATACCTCTGTATATTCGTCCATACAACCTGCCAGCAGAACCGCAAACAACGAAATGAGGAATGTATATCTGATTGTTTTCATAGCCGATTAATTAAAAATGAAACCTAATTTGATGGTAAGCCGGTTGTAATCAATATTTAACTGATAATCGTTTTCGCCTGAATATACGAGACGGTGAAACTGGTAACCAAAGGCAAACGACATTCCGAATCCGGGTGAAAACATGCGTTGGTAGCCGACTCCCGGATTAACCAGAAAGCCCCCTTTTGTTTCGGGCGTGGTGTTATTATAGCTGTTCCAGTTTCCAGGCCAGTAATCGTAATAATAAACCGGCTGCACTCCGCCATATATATCGCGCGATTCTTCGAGCGGAACCTGGTAACCTGTTTTCAGAAAAAAGTAGGGCGTCGAATAAGCATCCCTGATTTTGTATTCCATGTTAACAAAAGCCGGCAGGTAAGATTCTTTCAGAAACTCAATTCCAAAACCCACTCCGGCTGAAAGTTTCGGAATGATTTTGTAATTCAAAGAGCCGGTTAAACTAAATGGAGCCGACTGACTGTTGTTTGAATTCCCCGCCAAAACGCCCATCTCTGTTCTTGCAAAAAATGCCGTGGTTTTTTCTTCGTCCTGAAACGCACTGCTCAGGTGTTCATTTTTATCGGTTACCTTTTCAACTTCATCAGCCTGAAAAATCCAGATATTTCCGGCTGACTCCACTTTTAGTTTTGATAAATCATCAGTGTATTGATATTTTCCCTTTAATATTGACCCGTTTTTCAGATAAACATAGCCCTTCTGAGGTTGGGCAGCAAGAAAAAAAGGCAGGATAAAGAGAATAATCAGAAAACGCAATTTTCTCATAGTTTTAGTTTTCTTTAAAGATGTTGCTCAATCAGGAAGAGTTGCGTGATATGAAAATTATGCTGACTCTATTTTTCAATTTTTTTCAATTTGGCTGCAGCAAGTCAGTTATCACGAGAACCTAGTTCATGGGATTTTGACCGGCAACCAACAAACTTTTCATCAATCTGGTGTTCTGTAGAAATAGAATCCGCTGAAAAAAAACCGGTTCCTGAAAATCAGAAACCGGTGAGTGCAAAACTTAAAATATACTTTCAGAAAGTATAGGTCATGCCTGCAAAAACACCCAGTCTGTAGGGTCTGAAATCTACATCGGGGTTTTTATTGATTGATTTCAGATAATAACTGAAACGGGGTTCCAAAGCCAGCGAGAAGTGTTTTGCCAAATCGTAACTTGCCCCCAACCCGGCAGTTCCGGCTAAATTAAAAGTATTGATATCGACCGTCTTTCCAACGTTCTGCAATCCATACTGGTTATCGATGTACGCTTTGTTGCCCACCACCATCGAAGTATTGAAACCGGTAACCAGTTCAACTCCAAACCGCGATTCAATTAAACGATAGCGCACCAACAGCGGAATTTCCACAAATTCGAAAACCTGCGAAAATTCACCGTCCGGAACCATCAGGTCGGTGGAACCATTCAGCGAGCTTTCAAAATCTCCAGCAAGCTCAGCACCTTTTGGTGTTGAAGTAAATTGAATCACTCCGGCCGAACTGTTCATAGCCATATTTCCGTTTTCGATTCTTACATTGTTTGTAAAATATTTATCTGTACTACCCGGAGAAAACATATAATCGGCTTCCGCTTTATTGGCGAAAAGATTCAAAGAGTTTTCTGATTTCTGGCCATTTTGTGCATAATAAACACCACTTTCAACAGCCCAGCGTTTTCCGGTTTTGTACTGCACAGAAAATCCTCCGCCCACGTTTGCGTTGCCCTCGCTGCCCGAATAAGTCATGTTTTTAGAATAATCATCGGCATAACTGGCTGAATACGAAGAATACCCCGGCGAAAGAAACATCCCCATTTTCCATTTATTACCCGTTACTTTTTTCTTTGCAAGTTCCATTTCGATGTTTGCAGCAACCACCCGTAAATCGGTTTCCGAAAGTTCATCACCTTTTTTGCGTTCTGCCAGAACAAGTTCCGTTTGTTTGGGTTCAAGGCGAATATTTCTGTAACCTATTTTATTGTAAATCAATTCGTTTCTTGTCTGTAATTCAGCAACAATATTATCAAGCTTTGTGGCAGTTTTTTTTCTGTTTCCTGTTTTCTCAATTCTTTCAGCAGCAACTGATTTAACTTCCGAAGTTTCTTTTGTTTCAGCAAATCCTGAAGGTTCTGTTAAAATGCTGTTATTCTGTTGTTCTGTTTTGTTTTCAATCTTTGTATTTACACCTGTTACCAGGCTTTTCTCTGTAGTATCATTAAAATACCAACCTGCTATAAATGCCAGCACAACAACCGCGGCAACGGCAGCCACCCTGAACCAGATCAAACGGGCACGCCGTTTCTGCCCGGCAAGTTGCTGCTGAACCTGCTGCCAGACATGAGCGGGCGGCGCAACCGAAT
>JAJUGS010000156.1 GCA_029265875.1 Prolixibacteraceae bacterium | reverse complement strand
TCGCGGGCTTTCATTGATTCTTTAGCCATTATTAGTTATTTTTTAATTTTTTAAATGGTAAACCTAATTCTTTCAACAGGGCAAAACCTTCTTCATCGGTTTTTGCAGTTGTAACGAAGGTAATATTCATACCGTTGATCTTGCTGACTTTATCGAGCACGATTTCAGGAAATACAATTTGTTCCGGAATACCGAGGGTATAATTTCCACGGCCATCCATTTTGCTGTCAATCCCCTGAAAATCGCGGATACGTGGCAGTGCCACAGCGATTAAACGGTCGAGAAATTCGTACATTTGGTCGCGACGCAATGTAACGCGCACGCCAATTGGCATTTTCCGGCGAAGTTTGAAATTGGAAATATCTTTCTTAGATAATGTTTGCACTGCTTTTTGCCCAGCAATCATGGTCATTTCTGTGGTGGCAATATCGATAAGTTTTTTATCGGCGATTGCGGAACCCACGCCCTGGTTTAACACTATCTTTTCCAGCTTCGGAACCTGCATTACAGAAGAGTAGGAAAACTCTTTTTTCAAAGCAGGAATCACTTCTTCCTGGTATTTCTTTTTAAGAGTGGGTACATGAGTCATTATTTAATCTCCTCTCCTGATTTTTTGGAAAAACGAACTAATTTACCTTCACTATTCACTTTCCTTCCGATACGTGTTGCTTTGCCTGTTTTGGCATCAACAAGCATAAGGTTGGAAATATGCACAGGTGCTTCTTTTTCAACAATACCACCCTGCGGGGTTTTTGAATTGGGTTTGGTATGTTTTTTTAT
Source organism: Prolixibacteraceae bacterium (assembly GCA_029265875.1). GTDB lineage: Bacteria > Bacteroidota > Bacteroidia > Bacteroidales > Prolixibacteraceae > Draconibacterium. Next base: position 10,036 of record JAJUGS010000156.1, on the reverse strand, counting down.
CATATTCACACCTTCAACGAGTGCTCTTTCTGATTTGGTGATAATTTCAAGCACACGGCCTTTTTTGCCTTTGTTGTCGCCTGCAATTACAACCACATTGTCACCTTTTTTTATGTGTAACTTTTTCTGCATCTTGAGCTTTTTTTATTACAGTACTTCTGGTGCGAGTGAAATAATTTTCATATTCTTTTCGCGCAATTCACGGGCTACCGGTCCGAAAATACGTGTTCCACGCATTTCGTTGGCAGCATTCAGGAGCACAACGGCGTTGTCGTCGAACCGGATGTAAGAACCGTCGGGACGACGGTTTTCTTTTTTGGTTCTCACAACAATCGCACGCGAAACGGCACCTTTTTTAACATCGGCTCCCGGTATAGCACTTTTAACAGCTACAATAATAGTGTCGCCAAGGGAAGCGTAACGTTTTCTTGTTCCACCCAACACCCTGATGCAAAGCACTTCTTTTGCGCCGCTGTTATCGGCCACCGAACATCTTGATTCTTGTTGTATCATGATTACTTAGCTCTTTCAATAATTTCAACTAATCTCCAACATTTGGTTTTGCTGAGCGGACGTGTTTCCATAATCCTTACAGTATCACCAACGTTACAGGTATTGTTCTCATCGTGGGCATGGAATTTTGTGGTTTTGTTCACAAATTTTCCATAAATCGGGTGTTTCACTTTCCGTTTAACGGCAACAACGATTGATTTTTCCATTTTATCGCTAACCACCACTCCGATTTTTTCTTTCCTGAGATTTCTCACTTGCTTTTCTTCCATCGTGAATTAATTCTGTTTTGCATTTAATTCTCTTTCGCGAAGAACAGTTTTCAACTTTGCAATATTCTTTTTGCCAACCTGGATTTTCATCGGGTTATCAAGCGGACTTACTGCGTGGTTCAATTTAAGCCGAACAAGATTTTCTTTTTCAAGCTGTAACTTTTCGACGATTTCATTGATCGTCAGTTCTTTGATTTCAGAAATTTTCATTATTCACCTTTTTGTTCTTCAACATAATCACGTCGTACAATAAACTTTGTTTTCACCGGTAATTTCTGGGCGGCTAAACGCAAAGCTTCTTTGGCCATTTCGAATGGCACGCCTTCGGCTTCGATGATTATACGCCCGGGTGTTACCGGGGCAACAAATGCTTCCGGAGCTCCTTTACCTTTACCCATACGAACTTCGGCGGGTTTTTTGGTAATTGGTTTATCTGGAAAAATCCTGATCCATATTTGTCCTTGTCGTTGCATGTAACGGGTTACGGCAACACGCGCAGCTTCAATCTGGCGGCCTGTAATCCATTCTGCTTCCAACGACTTAATTCCAAACGAACCGAATGCCAGTTGGTTGCCACGTTGGGCTTCGCCTTTCATCCGGCCCTTTTGTACTCTTCTGAATTTTACTTTTTTTGGCTGTAACATCCTGTTTCTTTGATGAGTGTTAAACCATTATTTACGTTTCCTGCCGCGGTTGGGTCTTTCGTTACCGCCAACACTTGGTTTTTCAGTCCTTCCGGTTTTCTGACCAAAGTTGGGTGAAAGATCACGGGCTCCATATACCATACCTTTGCAAATCCAGACTTTCACACCGATAAGTCCGGTTTTTGTCGAAGCTTCAGCCAATGCGTAGTCGATATCGGCACGCAAAGTGTGAAGCGGGGTACGGCCATCTTTATACATTTCAGAACGTGCCATTTCTGCACCGTTAAGCCTTCCTGAAACCAAAACCTTGATTCCTTCGGCTCCCATTCTCATGGTTGAAGCAATGGCCATCTTTGTAGCCCTGCGGTAAGCAATTTTACCCTCGATCTGACGTGCAATGTTGATTGCAACAATCTGTGCATCGAGTTCAGGACGTTTAATCTCGAAAATGTTGATCTGTACTTCTTTACTGGTAATTTTCTTGAGTTCTTCCTTCAGTTTGTCAACTTCCTGACCTCCTTTACCAATAATAATCCCGGGGCGTGAAGTGTGTACTGTGATAGTGATTAACTTCAAAGTACGTTCGATCACGATTTTGGAAATACTTGCCTTTGCCAAACGGGCATTCAGGTACTCCCTGATTTTCTGGTCTTCAACCAGTTTATCACCGTAATCGTCACCGCCAAACCAATTAGAGTCCCATCCTTTAATGAAACCCAGGCGATTAGAAATCGGATTTACTTTCTGTCCCATGAATTACGAATTAATTTTATCTTCAACATTTTCTTTTCTGTCAACAAAAATGGTAACGTGGTTCGAACGTTTCCTGATGCGGTGTGCACGACCCTGGGGAGCCGGACGTAACCGTTTCAGGATTCTTCCTGAATCGACCATAATTGTTTTTACATAAAGTTCATTTTCTTCCAAACGAACTCCTTCGTTTTTAGCCTGCCAATTGGCAACGGCCGAAAGAAGAAGTTTTTCAACCCTGCCCGATGCTTCTTTGGATGAGAATTTCAAAACATCCAAAGCTTTTTTAACCTCCATGCCGCGGATCAAATCGGCTACAAGCCTCATTTTCCTTGGAGATGTTGGGCAGTTTTTTAAAACAGCAAAATATTGTTGCTTTTTCTCTTCTTTTCTTTTGTCAGCTGCTAGTCTTTTCCTGGCACCCATTGTCTTTTTCTTTTAATCAATTAATGCAATTATGCCTATTTCTTTTTATTACCAGCATGACCCCTGAATGTACGGGTTGGTGCAAATTCGCCGAGTTTATGGCCTACCATGTTTTCGGTTACATAAACCGGAATGAATTTGTTCCCGTTGTGTACTGCGATAGTATGCCCTACAAAGTCAGGAGAAATTACTGATGCCCTGGCCCAGGTTTTCACCACCGCTTTCTTATTGGCTTCATTTAAAGCAAGAACTTTTTTCTCCAATTTGAATGCGATAAAAGGACCTTTTTTTAATGAACGACTCATAATTATTCCTCTTTTTTATTTTTTCCTGCGTTCTATGATATACTTATTGGAAGCCTTTTTCGGCGTGCGTGTTTTGTAACCCTTAGCCAATAAGCCTTTACGGGATCTTGGATGACCTCCGGAAGCCCTGCCTTCGCCACCACCCATCGGGTGATCAACCGGGTTCATAACAACACCACGATTTCGTGGTCTTCTTCCTAACCACCTTGAACGACCGGCTTTACCCGATTTTTCGAGGTTGTGTTCTGAATTTCCAACTGTACCTACTGTAGCCCTGCAGGATGTAAGTACCATACGAGTTTCGCCTGACGGCAATTTCAAAATTGCATATTTACCGTCACGAGAGGTCAGCTGTGCATAAGCACCTGCACTACGAGCCATCACACCACCTTGTCCGGGGTGTAATTCAATGTTGTGAACCAATGTACCAAGAGGAATTTCGGCAAGAGGGAGCGTGTTTCCAATTTCAGGATCGATACCCGAACCGCTTACAATTGTTTGTCCAACTTGCAACCCGTTAGGTGCAACAATGTAACGTTTTTCGCCATCGGTGTACTGCAAAAGTGCAATACGGGCGGTACGATTCGGGTCGTACTGAATTGAATCGACAACAGCCGCAACGCCGTCTTTATCGCGTTTAAAGTCGATAATACGGTATTTACGTTTGTGTCCTCCACCTATATACCTCATTGTCATGCGGCCCTGGTTGTTTCTACCTCCAGTTTTCCGCAGAGGCTCCAACAATGATTTTTCAGGCGTAGTTGCAGTAATAGTATCAAAAGCACCAATGATTTTGTGCCTTTGACCCGGTGTTACTGGTTTTAATTTTCTTACTGCCATTTTATATTAAATATTACTATAAAAGTCAATACTTTGTCCGTCGGCAAGGGTAACGATGGCTTTTTTGTAGGAATTGGTTTTCCCTGTAATCACACCGCCCTTGGTATATCTCGACTTTACTTTACCTCCGTGAACCAGCGTGTTAACCGATTCAACATTTACACTATACAGGCTTTCAACAGCCTGTTTGATCTGTGTTTTTGTTGCCCGGCGATCCACTACAAAACCATAACGCTGATAGCGCTCAGTTTGCTGGGTCATTTTTTCGGTTACCAATGGTTTTACTATAATATCCATCTCTTAATCGTCAATTAAAGTTTAAATGCATCTTCGATTTTCTGCACCGAACCTTCAAGAATCACAATTGCTTTTGCATTAAGAATTTGATATGTATTTAATTCTGAAGCAGTTACAACTGAAACGTCCTGTAAATTTCTGGAGGACAAATATATGCTATTATTTTCGACTGGTAATACGAAAAGTGACTTTTTATCAGCAATTTTCAAATTACTTTTAATAGCTACAATTTCCTTTGTTTTCGGTGTTTCCATATTGAAATCCTCTAAAACAACGATACTGTTTTCAGCAGCTTTGTATGAAAGCGCCGATTTGCGGGCAAGTTGTTTTACTTTTTTGTTCAGTTTGAACTCGTAGGTATGAGGACGCGGACCGAAAATACGACCACCACCACGGATTGTAGGTGATTTGATGCTACCTGCACGTGCACCACCAGTTCCTTTTTGTTTTTTGAGTTTGCGTGTACTTCCCGAAACTTCACCACGTTCTTTCGATTTGTGGGTTCCCTGGCGCTGGTTGGCGAGGTACTGTTTTACATCGAGGTAAATTGCATGGTCGCTTGGTTCAATACCGAAGATTTGTTCGTCTAACGTAACTTTTCTTCCGGTTTCTTTTCCTTCTTTATTTAATACACTTAATTCCATTGTTTCCTCAGCATTAAATATGAACCTTTGGCGCCAGGCACTGAACCTTTTACCACAATTAAATTATGTTCCGGAATGACTTTCACGATCAGAAGGTTTTCGATGGTAACGGTTTTGCCACCATCCCTTCCGGCCATTCTCATTCCTTTAAATACACGCGATGGCCATGAAGAGGCTCCCACCGAACCCGGTGCGCGCAGCCTGTTGTGCTGACCATGTGTTGCATCACCAACTCCCCTGAAAGAGTGGCGTTTTACGACTCCCTGGAAACCTTTTCCTTTTGAAACTCCATCAACATCAACATAATCATTTTCCTTGAAAATGGTAACGTCGATTTCCTGTCCCAAAATGTACTCTTCCTGGTAGGTGTTTTTAAATTCAGCTACTTTTCTCTTTGGAGAAGTGCCGGCCTTTTTGAAGTGGCCAATCTCAGCTTTGGTGGCATGTTTGTCTTTTTTGTCACCATAGGCAAGCTGAAGTGCATCGTAGCCGTCTTTTTCAGCGGTTTTCACCTGTGTGATCACACAGGGACCAGCTTCGATAACAGTGCATGGGATGTTTTTCCCCTCAACACTGAATACGGATGTCATTCCGATTTTTTTTCCAATAATACCAGCCATTTTTTTTTGACTACTTTAAATTATCACACTTTAATTTCTACTTCAACGCCACTGGGTAATTCCAGTTTCATTAAGGCGTCGATTGTTTTTGCGGTTGAGCTGTAAATGTCAATCAGTCGTTTGTATGACGATAACTGAAATTGCTCCCTCGATTTTTTATTGACGAAGGTTGAACGTAAGACTGTAAATACCCTGCGATGTGTTGGAAGTGGTATTGGTCCACTGACAACTGCTCCTGTGGTTTTCACAGTTTTTACGATCTTTTCAGCTGATTTGTCAACTAAATTATGATCGTACGATTTAAGCTTAATCCTGATCTTTTGACTCATAATCAGAAATTGTTATTAATTGTTATAATAAATCTGTTCTACCTTTAATACCTTCCAATACCTTTTCAGCCAGTAATTTCGGAACCTCCTGGTAATGGCTGAATTCCATTGACGAAGTTGCCCTTCCGGAGGATAAAGTCCGTAATACAGTAACATAGCCAAACTGTTCTGAAAGAGGCACTTTTGCACTAATAACCTTGGCGCCTCCTTTGGTTTCCATACCGCCCACTTCACCACGGCGACGGTTAAGGTCGCCAATGATGTCACCCATATATTCTTCTGGTGTTACGATTTCGAGTTTCATAATTGGCTCCAGCAAAATAGGTGCTGCTTTGGGTGCCGCATTTCTGAATGCCTGACGTGCGCAAATCTCGAATGAAAGCTGATCAGAGTCAACCGCATGGTAAGAACCATCCAGCAGCGTCACTTTCAAACTGTCCATCGGGAATCCAGCGAGTGGGCCGTTAAGAATAGCACCTTCAAAACCTTTTTGTACCGAAGGTATATATTCACGGGGAATACGTCCGCCTTTAACTTCGTCGATAAATTGTAATCCAACCACACCTTGATCAGCAGGTTCAATTCTTACAATTATATCAGCAAATTTACCGCGGCCACCGGTTTGTTTTTTGAATACTTCACGCAGTTCGACCGGCTGGGTGATTGCTTCTTTGTAAGCAACTTGCGGGGCACCCTGGTTACATTCAACTTTGAACTCGCGTTTCAGACGATCGATCAGAATTTCAAGATGCAACTCACCCATCCCGCGAATAACCGTTTGTCCTGAATCAGGATCGGTGTTTACCTGGAAGGTAGGGTCTTCTTCTGCCAATTTTGACAATCCCTGCGCAAGTTTGTCAACATCTTTCTGCGATTTCGGTTCGATTGCAATACCAATTACAGGTGTCGGGAAATCCATACTTTCAAGAACAATTGGATGCGAAACATCACAAAGTGTATCTCCTGTACGAATATCTTTAAACCCTACTGCTGCGCAAATATCACCGGCCTCAATTTCGTCTTTCGGATTCTGCTTGTTTGAGTGCATTTGGTACAAACGTGAAATCCTTTCTTTTTTACCGGTGCGGGTATTCAAAACTGTTATCCCCCCTTCAAGACGGCCAGAGTAAACCCTGATGTAAGCCAATCGGCCAACAAACGGGTCGGTGGCAATTTTGAAGGCCAGTGCAGCTAATGGTTGTGCTGAATCAGGTGTGCGTTTTTCTTCTTTTTCAGTCCATGGATTCATTCCAACCACTTCGCCTTTATCAAGCGGACTTGGCAGGAAGGCACAAACTGAATCGAGCAAACGCTGAACTCCTTTATTTTTAAATGCCGAACCGCACATCATCGGGATAATGACCCTTGCAATGGTTGCTTTACGGATTACAGCCAGCATTTCATCTTTTGTGATCGAATCAGGGTCTTCGAAGTAACGTTCGAGCAATTCGTCGTCAACTTCAGCAACCGATTCCATCAGTTTGCCACGCCATTCTTCAGCCTGTTCAAGCAAACCGGCAGGAATTTCTTCCAAACGGTAGTTGGTGCCTTTTTCTCCGTCTTCATACCAACGGACTGCTTTCATTTCAATCAGGTCGATTACACCTTCGAATTTTTCTTCAGCACCAATCGGAATCTGAATCGGTACCGGGTTTGCACCCAGTTTTTCCTTGATTTCACCATAAACTTTAAAGAAATCGGCACCCGAGCGGTCCATTTTGTTTACAAACGCAATACGCGGAACACCATATTTTTCGGCCTGGCGCCAAACGGTTTCCGACTGCGCTTCGACACCGCCCACAGCACAGAAAAGTGCAACTGAACCATCGAGAACACGCAGTGAGCGTTCTACTTCAACAGTAAAGTCAACGTGACCGGGTGTATCGATGATGTTGATTTTGTGCTCAACATCTTTGTATTTCCAATAAGTGGTGGTGGCGGCAGAAGTAATGGTGATACCACGCTCCTGTTCCTGTTCCATCCAGTCCATGGTGGCAGCGCCATCGTGCACTTCACCAATTCGGTGTGTTAATCCTGTATAAAAAAGAATACGTTCAGACACAGTGGTTTTTCCGGCATCAATATGAGCCATAATACCAATGTTTCTGTTAAAATTCAAATCTTGTTTAGCCATTTCTAATATATTTTCTAATCCAATTTCTAACCTATAAACCTGCTAAACTAAAATCTGAAATGAGCAAACGCACGGTTTGCATCAGCCATTCTGTGAGTATCTTCTTTCTTTTTGAATGCTCCACCCTCTTCGTTAAACGCGGCAACAATTTCGGCTGATAATTTATCGGCCATTGATTTGCCTGAGCGTTTACGGGCGAACAGTATCATGTTTTTAATACTGATTGATTCTTTTCTTTCCGGACGGATTTCCATTGGAACCTGGAAAGTTGCACCACCCACCCTGCGGCTTTTTACTTCCACATTTGGGGTAATGTTTTCGAGTGCCTTTTTCCAAATTTCAAGTGGTGAAAGATCGGTGTCCTTCACTCTTTTTCCCACCATCTCCAATGAATCGTAAAAAACAGTGTATGCTGTTGATTTTTTACCATCCACCATTAAATCGTTGACAAACCGGGTTACCAAGGTATCATTGAACTTTGGGTCCGGTAACAAATGTCTCTTCTTTGGTTTTGACTTTCTCATTTTAAACTTTTTTAGTGTTATTCAAATTGGCTGCCCTTAGGCGGTCTTCAGCCTGAACTCCGGAAGACATTAGAGAGTCAGATTTACTCAACCAAACCACTGCAAATAACAGGTTTTTACTTACTTAATTATAATTACTTCTTTTTAGCGGGCGCAGCTGCCTGTCCCGGTTTTGGTCTTTTGGCTCCGTATTTCGAGCGACGCTGCAAACGGCCGTTAACACCGGCAGTGTCGAGTGCACCGCGAATAAGGTGGTAACGTACCCCCGGAAGGTCTTTCACCCTGCCCCCGCGAACCAGCACGATTGAGTGCTCCTGCAGGTTGTGGCCTTCTCCCGGAATGTAGGCATTCACCTCTTTTCCGTTGGTTAACCTAACCCTGGCAACTTTACGCATAGCCGAGTTTGGTTTTTTCGGAGTTGTGGTGTAAACGCGAACACATACACCGCGACGTTGCGGGCATGAATCTAAAGCCGGAGATTTACTCTTTTCGGCTTTGCTTTGTCTTCCTTTCCTAACTAACTGTTGAATAGTTGGCATAAATACCTCTTTTTTATATAGTTAATAATCCTTTCAAAATCGGACTGCAAAAGTATGCAAAAATCCTTACAAACAACTCATTTATAAAGGAAAAAGCATAGTATCCCCCTAAAAACGGTGCGCAAAAGTACAATTTCTTATTGAAGAACAATAATATTTTTACTTTTTTTTCTGAAAAATTAAAATTGAACAGGTTGAAAAAGAGGATAAAAAGATGCCGGATGTGTTTGATATTGGATACTGGATATTTAAATGAGAGAAAAGAACTGATTGCGGACAACCCGGAACCCGGAACCCGCTTCAAAACCTTTCCCTGAAAACTGAAACCAGTGGCTCAACCAGCCTTTCGATCAAACGGCGATCTTTGGTGATTATTTCGGCATTTCCCTGCATTTCCTGGTTAAACGGGAGCTCTTTATTATAATTTGTAACAAGTTTGTTGCTTAATTCAATTTCGGCTGAATAATAGCCCCCCTTTTCTGTCGCCACCGGAACCATTGAAATATTGGAGACTTTTCCTTCCAGTAAGCCAAATTCCATGTGCGGAAAATTATCCAGTTTGATATTTACCCGTTGTCCGGCCTGTACTTTTCCGGCTCCAGCAAGCGGCACAGTTGCCTTGCCGATTATTTTCTGTTCATCAAAAGGAACGACTGTAAAAACCACATTTCCGATGGCAACAAACTGGTTTTCGCTCCAGAAATTGGTAAACGTAACCTGCCCGGCAATCGGAGTTTTTAATACATAAGTTAGTTCCCATAACTTCAGTTGGCTCACAAGATTTTCGTACTTCTCCTTTAATCCGGCAATCAGCTTGTTTTCAGTTTCGGCGTTTAATACTTTTTGTTCCTGAATCTGCTGCTTTACCTGGTTCATGTTCATTTGTGTGCTGGCTAAATCGGTCATGGCACTTTCATATGAATATTTTTGTTTCAACATGGCTGCTTCCGATTTCTCGAAATCAACATCCGACATTACTTTTCTGACATGCAAAGCCGAATCGCGTTTAAACTGACTGATGGCAAGAATATAGTCTTTATTCAGTACAGCAATTTTCTGCCGCAACTTTTCTATATAATTATAGTAATCGGTTACCTGTTTTTCAAGAGTCAAAGTTCGCTGGCTGATGGTATTAAAATTGAGAAAAGTCTGGTATTCCCTTAATTGTGTTGCCCAGGCAGTGTAATAATTATGATTCTCAC
>JAJUGS010000080.1 GCA_029265875.1 Prolixibacteraceae bacterium | reverse complement strand
CCTGCCTATTTTAACGACGCCCAGCGCCAGGCGACCAAAGAAGCCGGTGAAATTGCCGGGCTGAAAGTACGCCGTATCATTAACGAACCTACTGCTGCTTCGCTGGCTTATGGTTTGGATAAGATGCACAAAGACATGAAGATCGCTGTATTCGACCTCGGCGGCGGTACTTTCGATATTTCAATCCTCGAATTGGGCGATGGTGTTTTCGAAGTAAAATCAACCGACTGGGATACCCACCTTGGTGGTGACGACTTTGACCAGGTTATTATTGATTGGCTGGCAGAAGAATTTAAAAAAGACGAAGGCGTGGATTTGAAACGCGATCCGATGGCGTTGCAGCGTTTGAAAGAAGCTGCTGAAAAAGCGAAAATCGAATTATCAAGCTCATCGCAGACCGAAATTAACCTGCCTTATATTATGCCGGTTGACGGTATACCGAAACACCTTGTAAAAACGCTGACCCGTGCAAAATTTGAACAATTAGCCGACCATCTTATCAATGCCACCATCGAACCTTGTCGCAAAGCACTGCAAAATGCAGGTCTTTCGGCCAACGAAATAGATGAAGTAATCCTGGTAGGTGGTTCGACCCGAATCCCGGCCATTCAGGATAAAGTACAGCAGTTCTTTGGTAAAACGCCATCGAAAGGAGTAAACCCTGATGAAGTGGTGGCTGTGGGTGCTGCTATCCAGGGCGGAGTTTTAACCGGCGAAGTAAAAGATGTATTGTTGCTGGATGTTACCCCGCTTTCATTGGGTATTGAAACGATGGGCGGTGTGATGACAAAATTGATTGAAGCCAACACCACCATACCGACCAAAAAATCGGAAACATTTACCACGGCTGCCGACAACCAGCCATCGGTTGAAATCCACGTGTTACAGGGAGAACGCCCGATGGCCGCAGGCAACAAAACAATCGGCCGCTTCCACTTAGACGGAATACCGCCGTCACCACGTGGTATTCCGCAAATCGAAGTAACTTTCGATATCGATGCCAACGGTATTTTGCATGTGAGCGCCAAAGACAAAGCTACAGGCAAAACCCAGTCGATCAGGATTGAAGCCTCATCAGGCCTTTCGGAGGATGAAATCAAACGAATGAAAGCCGAAGCCGAAGCCAATGCCGAAGCCGACAAAAAGGCAAAAGAAATGGCTGACAAGATTAACCAGGCCGACAGTCTGATTTTCCAGACCGAAAAACAACTGAAAGAATTTGGCGACAAGATTCCGGCTGATAAAAAACAGCCCATCGAAAATGCGCTGAAAAAGCTGAAAGATGCACATGCCAGCAAAGACATTGCAGCCATTGACGCTGCCATGACAGAGCTGAACACCGTGTTCCAGGCAGCTTCGCAGGAAATGTACAACGCTTCGCAGGCGCAGGGCGGTCAGCAGGCCAATGCTAACCCCGGCGGCCAGAGCAGTCAGCAGAAAGCCGACGGTGAAGTAACCGATGTGGATTTTGAAGAAGTAAAGTAAAAAAGTCCGGGGACAGAAGCCCGAAGTCGGAAGACGAAAAAATATAAGCCCTTTGGTTTGCGCCAAAGGGCTTTTTGTTTTTGCAAAACTGCAACCGTTTTGTTTTTATTGATTTTCAGTTTGTTCAGCGCACGCTGCCACAAAATTGCATCGTATGGCTAAAAGTAAAACAGGAGAAGTTTAATCAACAGGTGACTTTGAGTCACCAGCTGATAACAATTCATACAACCCAATTTACGGTTTCACAATTGAAAAAGAGCCCTCGAAAGTCCAGAAATTTTCCAGCGGGTATCCCGATTTTAACACATTTCCCCTGTAAAGTTCAATCGAATCTTCATACGTAAAATCATCCCGCATTAACTGTTTTATGCCGTCGAGAATGGCGGGGATTTTCCCGTCGAGTTCCTTTGTACTCATGCAAATTACGGGATTTCCGTTTTTCATTTCCGCAATACAGGCTTCTTTCATGCCTGTGTAACAGGGATATTTTTCGCACGAGGGCAGGACGCTGTAAAATTTTATGCGATTATAGAAATACTCGGGCCACCTTGCCCCCGACAGGGCAAGCCAGGGAGTATTTACGCACCCCGCAAGAAAGGCAAATCCCGAATGAGGGGAAATCAACAAATCGCAGTATTCCAGCAGGGCAACCTGGTTTACTATGCCAATATCGAAACAATTCTCCGCATTATTGATTTCGCTGATCATCAGGCTGATATCGTTGCCGGTTAAAGTGTATGACTCCGACCGGTTTCCTCTTTTGCTTTTTGCACCGGTGATATAAAACCGGGTGTCCGGAAAACTTTCTGTCACCGATTGCATCATCTTTACCCACCATTTTGCTTCGGGATAAATGCGGTCGGCATTACTCCCGGCAGGCAGGATGCAGATTTTAAGCCCGTTGTGGCGGTATTTCCCCACAAACTCCCGGGCACTTTCAGGCACGGCAAACCTCATTTCAGTATCCGGTTTATACGGCGGCATCTGCTCGTGCCGTGGAAAATACCGGTTCCCTTTCCATATCCCGGCCCGGAGATATTGTATGATTACCTGGTTGGCAGCCTTCAGTTCATCGCTGTAAGAAGCCAGGCTGTGCATCAGCCGGTCGTCAGACACCACGTAATCCCAACCGGCGGGAATCTTTTCCAGGCATCCGGCAGCCAATCCGTATTCGGCCAGCTCTTTTACATCGGCAATATAAACTTTCTCCACCCAGGGACAAAGTTCCCCAATTTCGTAGGGCATTTCCGAATTCAGCAACACGGATATTTTTAAATCCCTGTCGGCTTCAAAATAATTGCGTGCCACTTTCAGGCCTTCGAGTGCGTGTCCGACCGGCCTGTAATAAACCCAGTTCACCAATAATGTTCTTGCCATGAAATCTGATTAAACGTGCCAAAATTATTCAATACTGTTGTCCTCTGGCGCAAATTAACCTGTTTCACCCAAAAAGAAAACTTTTCAAACCAAATATTGTTTCAGGAGATGGTGTAAAAAAGTAGAATCATGAACGAATACGAAGAATCAAGAAGGGCGTTCCTGGCAAAATTAGGGTTGGCAGTTGGGACATTCACAATAGGGGGACAAAAAATTTCAGCCAGGGTTTTAAACAGCAAAACCGATTTTCCGTTAACGGCAGAGCAACAGGAACTGATGAACCGCTATGAACAGTGGATGGATGACTTTATCCCGGTTATCAAAGCTTTCCGCGCCAATCAGAACGATGCACTGGCCAAAAAGCAGATTGCTGAACTTTCGGAGGTCGCTGAAAGTTGGCGGCCACAACTTACTGAGTTTATGAAAGATGAAAATTTTGCCCGTTATTACATGACCGCCACCGAAAGAATGACAAAGGAAATCTGGTAAAAAGAAAAGGAGCCTCCCGACTCCTTTTCTTTTATATTCTATTGTTAAGCTTGTGCTGTTGGTCCGCCAAAACTGAGCGGCGGCATCATCGGATCTGATCCCGGATGTGCATTTTTGATTGGACCATTCACTGCTTCAAATTTTTTGATATTATCCTGAAGCGCAAACAGCAACCTTTTTGCATGTTCCGGTGTGAGAATAATCCTCGACTTTACATTTGCCTTGGGTACGCCCGGCATAATTCTTACAAAATCTACCACAAACTCAGAACTTGAATGCGTAATCACCGCCAGGTTTGAATAAATTCCCTGCGCAACTTCTTCACTCAGTTCGATATTCAGTTGTTGTGGTTTCGGATTGTTATCTTCCATTTTTTGCCTGAATCATGAATTAATCTCTTGAATCCATCAACTGGTCGTATTCTGCTTTTGAGCCAACCACCAGGTTTTTGTATTCTTTCAAACCGGTTCCGGCCGGAATCAGGTGACCGCAGATAACATTCTCTTTCAAACCATCCAGGTAATCAGTTTTACCGTTGATTGCGGCTTCGTTGAGTACCTTGGTTGTTTCCTGGAATGATGCAGCCGAAAGCCAGCTTCGTGTCTGCAATGCTGCCCTTGTGATACCCTGGAGTACCTGGCTCGAAGTTGCAGGAATTGCATCTCTTGCTTCAATTAGTTTCTTATCTCTCCGTTTCAACTGTGAGTTTTCATCCCTCAGTTTACGGGCCGAAATAATCTGTCCGGCTTTGATCCCTTCTGCATCTCCAGCATCGATCACAACTTTTTTGTTGTAAATCCAGTCGTTTTCAGAGAAGAATTCGTTTTTATCAACCACCTGTTTTTCAAGGAAACGTGTATCACCCGGGTCTTCGATTTCCACTTTGCGCATCATCTGTCGGATGATAATTTCATAGTGTTTGTCGTTGATTTTTACACCCTGCATACGGTACACATCCTGAACTTCGTTCAAAATGTACTCCTGAACTGCGGTCGGGCCTTTAATCGCGAGAATATCAGACGGAGTGATTGCACCATCTGACAGCGGGGTACCGGCCCTGATATAGTCGTTTTCCTGAACAAGAATCTGTTTTGAAAGCGGAACCATGTACTTCTTCACTTCTCCCGATTTCGATGTTACAATGATTTCGCGGTTACCACGTTTGATTTTGCCCATCGAAACTTCACCATCGATTTCCGAAACAATGGCCGGATTTGAAGGATTACGCGCTTCGAAGAGTTCGGTAACACGCGGAAGACCACCGGTGATATCGCCTGCTTTACCAGCTGCACGCGGGATTTTCACAAGTACCATACCCGCTTTCACCATCTGTTTGTTTTCAACTGAGATATGGCCACCCACCGGAAGGTTGTACGACCGGATTGTCATTCCTTCTGCATCAACCACCTTTAAGGTCGGGTTCTTGGTTTTATCCCTCGATTCGATAATTACCCTTTCGCTGTAACCAGTCTGTTCATCCGATTCTTCACGGAAAGTAACACCATCGATAAGATTTTCGAATTCAACTTTACCATCAAACTCCGTTATGATTACTCCGTTGAACGGGTCCCATTCGCAGATGAGTTTTCCTTTTCTGATTTCCTCACCATTTTTCACATACAGTTTCGAACCGTATGGAATCGGGTGGGTCGACAAGGTGATATTGGTATTTTTATCTACAATCTTTAATTCTGTCAAACGGCTTACAACAACATCGCAATCCTGGTTATCTTCAGTTTTGAATTTTACTGCACGCAGCTCTTCAATTTCAACATAACCATCATATTTCGATTCAACTGTTGACTGTGCCGAAATGTTACCTGCAATACCCCCCACGTGGAATGTACGCAGTGTAAGCTGTGTACCGGGCTCTCCGATTGACTGCGCAGCAATTACACCAACGGCTTCACCTTTCTGAACTTTCTTGCCGGTTGCAAGGTTTCGTCCATAACATTTTGCACAAATGCCCACTTTCGATTCGCAGGTGAGTACCGACCGGATTTCAACGCTTTCAATGGGTGAATTTTCGATGATACCTGCAATTTCCTCGGTGATTTCTTCACCGGTTGCCACTATCAGCTCGCCGCTAAGCGGGTGAAAAATATCATGAACCGATGTACGGCCCACGATGCGTTCGAACAGCGATGCAACAACTTCCTCGTTATTTTTGATGGTGGTAGCCACCAAACCACGAAGTGTTCCGCAGTCGTCTTCCGAGATAATCACATCCTGTGCAACATCGACCAAACGACGGGTGAGATAACCAGCATCTGCAGTTTTCAGCGCGGTATCTGCCAACCCTTTACGGGCACCGTGTGTTGAGATAAAATATTCAAGTACCGAAAGTCCTTCTTTAAAGTTAGCCAAAATCGGGTTTTCGATAATTTGCGAACCGGTTGAACCTGATTTTTGAGGTTTTGCCATCAAACCCCTCATACCGCTTAACTGGCGGATCTGTTCTTTCGAACCACGGGCACCAGAATCCAGCATCATATAAATTGAATTGAAACCCTGTTTGTCGTTGCTCAAAGTCTGCATCACCGAGTGAGTCAGTTTTGAGTTGGCATGTGTCCAGATATCAATAACCTGGTTGTAACGTTCGTTGTTAGTGATGAACCCCATGTTGTAGTTGTTGATCACATCTTCAACTTCGGCATAACCATCATTTACAATTTTCTCTTTACTTTCAGGAATAATCACGTCATCGAGGTTGAATGACAGTCCGCCACGATATGCCATATCATAACCGAGGTCTTTAATATCATCGAGGAAAGCAACGGTTTTTGCATTTCCACTGCGGATGAATACATCGGTAATAATGGTACGCAACGATTTTTTAGTCAGCAACTGGTTGATGTAACCGGCTTCGCGCGGAACTTTTTCGTTAAAGATCACGCGGCCAACTGTTGTTTCAATAATATGTTTGAAATAGTTGCCTTTTTCGTCAACATCTTCCACTTTCACTTTGATGATCGCGTGGAGATCGATAACCTTTTCGGAGTAAGCAATGATTACTTCTTCCGGAGAATAGAAAACCATTCCTTCACCACGGGCCCCTTTTCTTGCTTTAGTCATGTAATACAGACCCAAAACCATGTCTTGCGAAGGCACCTGGATTGGTGCTCCATTGGCCGGGTTCAGCAAATTGTGCGAAGCAAGCATCAAGAGTTGTGCTTCAAGAATAGCAGCATTACCCAGCGGAAGGTGTACGGCCATCTGGTCGCCGTCGAAGTCGGCATTAAACCCGGTACACACAAGCGGGTGCAACTGAATTGCCTTTCCTTCAATCAAAACTGGCTGAAAAGCCTGAATTGACAAACGGTGCAGCGTGGGTGCACGGTTCAGTAACACCGGATGGCCTTTCAATACGTTTTCAAGGATTTCCCAAACAACCGGATCTTTGCGATCGACTATTTTTTTGGCTGATTTTACCGTTTTCACAATTCCCCGTTCAATTAGTTTCCTGATTACAAAGGGTTTGTAAAGTTCGGCTGCCATATCTTTTGGAATACCACATTCGTGGATTTTCAGTTTCGGGCCAACCACAATAACCGAACGTGCAGAGTAATCAACACGTTTACCGAGCAGGTTCTGACGAAAACGTCCCTGTTTTCCTTTTAAACTGTCGGAAAGCGATTTTAATGCCCTGTTATTTTCAGTTTTAACTGCATTTGATTTTCTTGAGTTATCGAACAAAGAGTCAACAGCTTCCTGCAACATACGTTTTTCGTTACGGAGTATTACTTCAGGAGCTTTGATTTCGATCAATCGTTTCAAACGGTTGTTACGGATAATAACCCTGCGGTAAAGGTCGTTTAGGTCTGAAGTTGCAAAACGCCCACCATCCAACGGCACGAGCGGGCGCAAATCAGGCGGAATCACTGGCACAACGCGTACAATCATCCATTCCGGGCGGTTGATATTTTTACTTGCCCTGAAAGCTTCAACCACCTGCAGCCTTTTCAGCGCCTCGTTTTTACGTTGCTGAGAAGTTTCCGTGTTTGCTTTGTGGCGAAGATTATACGACAAATCATCGAGGTCAAGTTTACTCAGGATATCGTAAAGCGCTTCGGCGCCCATTTTGGCGATAAACTTGTTCGGATCAGCATCATCGAGCAGATGATTGTCTTTGGGCAATGTTTCGACGATATCGAGGTATTCTTCTTCAGAGAGGAAATCAAGTTCCCGCACTCCGTCGGCATATTTCACACCCGGGTTGATTACCACGTAACGCTCGTAGTAAATAATACTGTCGAGCTTTTTAGTGGGTAAACCAAGCAGGTAACCGATTTTATTGGGAAGTGATTTAAAATACCAGATATGTGCCACCGGCACTACCAGTGAGATGTGGCCCATTCGTTCGCGGCGCACTTTCTTTTCGGTAACTTCCACACCACAACGGTCACAAACGATTCCTTTATAACGGATACGTTTGTACTTACCGCAATGGCATTCATAATCTTTTACCGGTCCGAAAATACGTTCGCAAAACAAACCGTCACGTTCAGGTTTGTATGTTCTGTAGTTAATTGTTTCGGGTTTCAGAACTTCGCCAAACGACCTCTCGAGAACTTCTTCTGGTGAAGCGAGGCTGATTGAAACTTTTGAAAAACTAACTTTTGCTTTATTATCTTTCTTAAATGCCATAAATACTAATCTAAAAATGAAAACAGCACCTGATCATTTCAGAATGAATTACTCCATTCTTACGCTGAGACCTAATCCCCTGAGCTCGTGCAGCAACACATTCAGTGATTCGGGAATTCCGGGTTGTGGCATTGGTTCGCCTTTTACGATAGATTCGTAGGCTTTTGCCCTTCCCATTACATCGTCCGATTTCACGGTCAGAATTTCCTGGAGAATATGCGAGGCACCAAAAGCTTCGAGTGCCCAAACCTCCATTTCACCAAAACGCTGACCACCGAACTGGGCTTTACCACCAAGCGGTTGTTGCGTAATAAGTGAATAAGGCCCGATTGAACGTGCATGCATTTTGTCTTCAACCATATGCCCCAGTTTCATCATGTAAATAACACCCACTGTGGCCGGCTGGTCGAATTGTTCACCGGTTTCACCATCAATCAAACGTGTTACGCCATAACGTGGTACGCCAGCTTTGTCAGTGTATTCGCTGATTGCCTCAAGACTTGCACCGTCAAAAATCGGAGTCGCAAATTTAACACCCAGGTTTTTACC
Organism: Prolixibacteraceae bacterium; assembly: GCA_029265875.1. Classification (GTDB taxonomy): domain Bacteria; phylum Bacteroidota; class Bacteroidia; order Bacteroidales; family Prolixibacteraceae; genus Draconibacterium. The sequence goes on along the minus strand of JAJUGS010000080.1, from coordinate 7,401 downwards.
TGCCCAGCCCAGAACCGTTTCGTAAATCTGTCCAAGGTTCATACGTGAAGGCACACCCAGCGGATTCAAAACGATATCAACCGGTGTTCCATCGGCAAGGAAAGGCATATCTTCCTGACGAACCACACGCGAAACAATCCCTTTGTTACCGTGACGGCCTGCCATTTTATCACCAATCTGGAGTTTACGCTTTTTGGCTACATAAACTTTTGCCAACTGGATAATCCCTGCCGGAAGCTCATCACCAATGGTGATATTATATCTTTCGCGACGTGATACAGCTTCAGCTTCTTTGTACTTCTGAATGAAGTTATTGATCACACTGAAAACCATATCGTTTTTCTGCTTATCAGTAGTCCATTTTGAAGGATTGATTGACAGATAATCGATTTCCTGAAGCTGTTTTAAGGTGAATTTCACAACTTTGGCAATAATCTCAGTTCCATAATAATCTTTAACTCCCTGCGAAGTTTTACCTCCGATGAGCGTAAATAATTTATCTTCGAGTTTTGCCCTCAATGCGGCCACTTCACGTTCAAAACGTTCATCAATCTGGTCAAGCAGTGTTTTTGTTGCTTTTCCTTTTTTATCTTTTGTAACGCGCGAAAAAAGTTTCTTGTCGATAACCACCCCATTTAACGATGGAGATGCTTTTAACGATGCATCTTTCACGTCGCCGGCTTTGTCACCGAAAATGGCGCGCAACAGTTTTTCTTCCGGAGAAGGATCCGATTCACCTTTTGGTGTGATTTTACCAATCAGAATATCACCTGGTTTAATGTCGGCACCAATCCTGATTAACCCATTTTCGTCGAGATTACGGGTGGCCTCTTCACTTACGTTTGGTATATCAGAGGTGAACTCTTCCACGCCCCTTTTTGTATCGCGAACTTCAAGGCTGTATTCATCAACATGAACCGAAGTAAAAACATCCTCACGCACAATCCTTTCAGAAATCACTATTGCATCTTCGTAATTGTACCCCTGCCAAGGCATGAAAGCCACCATCAGGTTACGTCCAAGGGCAAGTTCACCATCATCAGTTGCATAACCTTCGGTAAGGATTTGTCCTTGTTTGATGCGCTGACCTTTACGGACAATTGGTTTCAGGTCAACTGTGGTTCCCTGGTTGGTTTTTGTATATTTCTGAAGTTTATAAGTCACAACATCAGGGTCGAAACTCACGAAACGATCATCGTCTGAAATGTCATATCGAACAATAATTTGTTCAGCGTCAACATATTCGACCATCCCGTCGAATTCAGCTTTGATCAGAATCTGTGAGTCGGCAGCTGCCCTTCCTTCCAGACCTGTACCAACAATCGGTGCTTCAGGACGCAAAAGCGGAACGGCCTGGCGCATCATGTTCGATCCCATGAGTGCACGGTTTGCATCGTCGTGTTCCAGGAACGGAATTAACGAAGCAGCGACCGAGGCAATCTGGTTTGGGCCAACGTCCATTAATTGAACTTTTTCGCGTTCAACCAGCGGATAGTCACCTTCCAGACGGGCTTTTACACGTTTGTTTATAAAATATCCGTTATCATCAATCGGTGCGTTTGCCTGCGCAATAATCTGACCTTCTTCTTCTTCGGCGGTAAGGAAAACAACTCCCTCCTCTGAAAGATCCACCTTTCCGTCCTTTACAAGACGATATGGAGTTTCAATAAAGCCGAGATCGTTGATTTTTGCAAAAACGCACAACGAAGAGATCAGACCAATGTTTGGTCCTTCAGGTGTTTCAATCGGACAAAGCCTTCCGTAATGGGTATAGTGAACGTCGCGCACTTCGAAGCCGGCTCTTTCTCTCGATAAACCACCAGGCCCTAATGCCGACATACGACGTTTGTGTGTCATTTCGGCCAGTGGGTTGGTTTGATCCATGAATTGGGAAAGTGCATTGGTCCCGAAGAACGAATTGATAACAGACGACAGTGTTTTTGAGTTGATCAGGTCAATCGGGGTAAAAACTTCGTTGTCGCGCACATTCATCCTTTCGCGGATTGTACGGGCCATACGTGCCAGGCCTACCCCAAACTGGGCAAACATCTGCTCGCCAACAGTCCGAACGCGACGGTTACTTAAATGGTCGATATCATCCACATCGGCCCTGGCATTTACCAACTGGATCAAATGTTTGATAATTTCGATAATATCTTCTTTTGTAAGAACCCGTACTTGTGAATCGACGTTCAGATTCAGTTTTCTATTGATCCTGTACCGGCCAACTTCTCCGAGATCATAACGTTTGTCGGAGAAGAAAAGCTTGTCGATCACATCCCGGGCTGTAGCTTCATCCGGTGGTTCGGCATTACGCAACTGCCTGTAGATATGAAGCACGGCTTCCTTTTCGGAGTTACACGGGTCTTTTTGCAGGGTATTGTAAATAATGGCAAAATCCTGCTGGTTCTGATCCTCTTTGTGCAAAAGAATCGTTTTAACACCCGAATCAACAATTTCGTCAATATGATCCTCTTCAATATCGACTTCACGGTCGATTATGATTTCGTTACGTTCGATGGATACTACTTCGCCAGTATCTTCATCCACGAAGTCTTCGGTCCATGATTTTAAAACACGGGCAGCCAATCTTCGTCCGACCACCTTTTTAAGGGCGGTTTTTGATACTTTAATTTCATCGGCAAGGTTAAATATTTCAAGTATATCCTTGTCGCTTTCGAAACCGATGGCACGCAATAATGTTGTTACCGGCAGTTTCTTTTTCCGGTCGATGTAAGCAAACATCACGCCGTTTATATCGGTGGCAAATTCAATCCACGATCCTTTAAACGGAATAATACGTGCCGAATAAAGTTTTGTACCATTGGCATGCATACTCTGGCCGAAGAAAACACCCGGAGAACGGTGTAACTGAGAAACGATAACGCGTTCAGCCCCATTAATAATAAAGGTTCCTCTTTCGGTCATATAGGGAACAGTTCCCAAATATACATCCTGCACTACTGTGTCGAAATCTTCGTGTTCGACATCGGTACAATACAACTTCAATTTTGCTTTCAGGGGGACACTAAATGTCAAACCACGTTCGATACATTCCTGGATCGAATACCGCGGAGGGTCAACCTGATAATCGAGAAACTCGAGAACGAAATTATTCCTGGTATCAGTAATCGGGAAATTCTCCTCGAATACTTTGAATAATCCTTCTGATTTGCGGTTATCCGGGGTGGTTTTTAACTGAAAAAACTCTTTAAATGATTTAACTTGTACTTCCAAGAAGTCAGGGTAATCAAACCTGGTTTTTGTGGAGGAGAAACTGATTCTCTCTTTATTTGCTTGTACAGACATGTATTAATACAAGTTAATTATATAAAATACCTATACATAAAAAGGTTTAGAAGCCAGCATAAGTTGGCTTCTAAACCAAATAACCTTTCACAAGGTTCATGAAGCTTTATTTAACCTCAACTTCGGCTCCTGCTTCAATAAGCTGACTTTTGATAGATTCAGCTTCTTCTTTTGAAACTTTTTCTTTAACTGCTTTAGGGGCAGCGTCAACCAGTTCTTTTGCTTCTTTCAAGCCTAAGCCGGTTAATTCTTTTACAAGTTTCACAACTCCTAATTTAGCTTGTCCAGCTGAAGTTAAAACTACTGTAAATTCTGTTTGTTCAGCCGGTGCTTCAGCTTCTGCGCTGGCGCCACCAACCGGACCTGCTGCTACTGCAACTGCTGCAGCTGGTTCAATTCCGTATTCGTCTTTCAGAATTCCAGCTAACTCGTTAACCTCTTTTACAGTCAGGTTAACTAATTGTTCTGCAAGCTGTTTTAAATCTGCCATCTCTATTAATTTTTATAAATTGTTTCTATAAATTAATTTCTCTCTTTCAGTGTATCTAATACACCGTGAATGATATTTCCACCGGATTGTAACTGTGAAAGTACAGTGTTCATCGGCGATTTCAACATAGCAACCACATCTGCAATAAGTTCGTTTTTCGATTTTACTGCGATCAATGCTTCGAGCTGGTTTTCTCCGAGATAAACTGATTCCTGAACATAAGCGCCTTTTAAAACAGGTTTTTTATGCTTTTTACTGAAATCTTTGATCAGTTTTGCCGGTGTATTTGCATTCTCTGAAAACATCACCGAAGTGTTGCCTTTAAGTACTTCGTAAATCTCTTCAACGTTCTTGTTAGAACTTTCAAGAGCTTTCCGCAGGAGAGTATTCTTAACAACTACCAGTTTTACATCCTGGTTAAAGCAAAGTCTTCTTAAAGCGCTGGTATTTTCAGCATTTAACCCGCTAATGTCAGTAAGGTAAAAATGGCTGTAAGAATTAATTTGTTCCTGTAAACTTTCGATTATTACTTTTTTTTCTGAACTCTTCATTTTTACACATTTTTAGTCAACAACTGACTTGGGTTCAACTTGAATACCAGGGCTCATGGTACTGGAGAGATAAATACTTTTGATGTATGTACCTTTTGCTGCGGTTGGTTTCAATTTAACAATGGTATTAATAAACTCAGCGGCATTTTCTTTAATCTTTTCAGGAGTAAAAGAAACTTTGCCAATTGAGGTATGAACAATACCAAATTTGTCAACTTTAAAATCGATTTTACCTTGTTTAACCTCCGAGATAGCTTTCCCGACTTCCATTGTAACGGTACCACTTTTTGGGTTAGGCATCAAGCCACGCGGACCAAGAATACGGCCCAGCGCCCCAACTTTACCCATTACGGGTGGCATGGTAATAATTACATCTACATCGGTCCAGCCTCCTTTGATTTTTTCGATATAATCATCGAGACCAACATAATCAGCTCCTGCTTCGGTAGCTTCGTTCACCTTGTCGGGTGTAACGAGCGCCAAAACACGTACTACTTTTCCAGTTCCATGGGGTAACGAAACTACGCCTCTAACCATCTGGTTGGCTTTTCTTGGATCTACTCCGAGTCTAACATCAATATCGACTGATGCATCAAATTTGGTATAAGTTATTTCTTTTACCAATGCAGCTGCTTCATCGATGCTGTAAGTTTTTCCCTTTTCGATCTTCGCAAGAGAAGCTTTCATATTTTTCGTAATTCTGCCCATCGTATAAGATTTTTAATTTTTGAATGGCGAAGTACCTTTTACAGTAATTCCCATACTTCTCGCGGTTCCAGCAACCATCTTCATTGCCGATTCAATTGTGAAGCAATTCAGGTCAACCATTTTGGTTTCGGCAATCTGTTTTACCTGTTCCCAGGTAACTGCCCCCACTTTATTAAGGTGAGGTTCTGCTGATCCTTTTTTGACCTTTGATACTTCCATTAACTGAATGGCAACCGGGGGTTGTTTTATAATGAAATCGAATGATTTGTCTGCATAAACGGTAATAATAACAGGGAGTACTTTTCCAGGTTGATCCTGGGTACGTGCATTAAACTGTTTGCAGAACTGCATTATATTTACCCCTTTGGAGCCTAATGCTGGTCCCACTGGTGGTGATGGATTTGCAGCACCACCTTTAATCTGTAATTTAATTAATCCAGCAATTTCTTTAGCCATAGTATTTAACGTGTGTTATTCCTTTACAACTTGCATGAAGCTGAGTTCCAAAGGAGTTTTACGTCCAAAAATCTTCACCATCACCTGCAGCTTTTTCTTTTCCTCATTGATTCCCTCAATGGTTCCGTTAAAACCGTTAAATGGTCCATCGACAACTTTTACAGTTTCTCCCACAACAAATGGCACACTAATTTCCTCATCGTTTTCAGAAAGTTCATCCACTTTCCCCAAAATTCTGTTTACCTCACTTTGCCGCATCGGTACCGGATCCCCACCTTTGGTGTCGCCAAGGAACCCGATTACGTTAGGAATGTTCCTTAGTGTGTGTGCAACTTCACCCACTAAAGCAGCTTCAATAAGAACATAACCCGGGAAAAAATTTCTTTCCTTACTGATTTTTTTACCATTTCGGATTTGATATACCTTTTCTGTTGGTATGAGAACCTGATCAACAAAATCTTTTAAATCTCCATTCGCGATTTCGTTTTCGATATATTCCTTCACCTTCTTTTCTTTTCCGCCAATTGCACGCAGAACATACCATTTTTTACTATTTTCGCTCATCTTGCTTTAAAGATTTCGATTAATAAAATAACCCATAGATAAGTTCCATCATGTTTCTGAACGAAACATCCATGACGAAAATTACCAATGATATAATCAAGGAAGCAACCATTACAACCAATGCACTGCTTTGCAGCTCTTTCCAGGTTGGCCATGTAACTTTGTGTATAAGTTCATCATAAGCCTCCTGAAAGTATAATTTCAATTTCATATCTAAAAAATTGTTTTGTACGGAAGGTAAGAATCGAACTTACTGTTTTTCAAACCACTCCCTTTTGAGTTACAACCGTAAAATAGTCCCAGGTCTTTCGACCCGGGACTTATTTTTATCTTAATCTACTAATTAGCTGATAATTTCAGTTACCTGACCTGCACCCACAGTACGGCCACCTTCGCGGATTGCGAAACGGAGACCCGGACTCATCGCCACAGCATAAATCAATTCAACTTCCACCGATACGTTATCACCTGGCATTACCATTTCACGACCTTCAGGCAAGTGAATTTCACCGGTAACATCGAGTGTACGAATATAGAACTGCGGACGATATTTGTTGTGGAATGGAGTGTGGCGACCACCTTCTTCTTTTTTCAATACGTAAACCTCGGCTTTGAATTTTTTATGAGGTGTGATTGAATTTGGTTTTGCCAGAATTTGTCCACGTTTGATTTCTTTTTTGTCGACACCACGGAGTAACAAACCAACGTTGTCACCGGCACGGCCTTCATCAAGAATTTTACGGAACATTTCAACTCCGGTACATACTGTTTTACGTCCTTCAGCACCAAGACCGATTAACTGCAGTTCATCACCTGTATGAACAATACCGGTTTCGATACGACCGGTTGCAACAGTACCACGACCTGTGATAGAGAATACGTCTTCAACCGGCATCAGGAATGGTTTGTCGATATCACGCGGAGGAAGCGGAATCCAGGTGTCAACTGCATCCATCAATTCCAATATTTTTTCTTCCCATTTAGGTTCACCATTCATGGCACCCAAAGCTGAACCACGGATCACCGGGGTATTATCACCATCGAACTGATAGAACGAAAGCAATTCACGAATCTCCATTTCAACAAGTTCAAGAATTTCTTCGTCCTCAACCATGTCAACATTATTCATGAATACAACAAGCTTTGGCACGTTTACCTGACGTGCTAAAAGGATGTGTTCACGAGTCTGAGGCATAGGACCATCTGTGGCAGCAACTACAATGATTGCACCGTCCATCTGGGCAGCACCCGTTACCATGTTTTTCACATAGTCAGCGTGGCCAGGACAGTCAACGTGAGCATAGTGACGTTTTTCTGTCTGGT
>JAJUGS010000022.1 GCA_029265875.1 Prolixibacteraceae bacterium | reverse complement strand
GCCGAAATCCACTCCTCCATTCCCAGTCGTTTGGCCGACAATAATTGATCCCAATTCATACTTGCTGATATTAAAGTGTAAAAGTAGAATAGCTGCGTACCTTTTTTGCCAGTTCACGCGCTTTTCCCCCGGTTATTTCATCCATTTTTGCCCAAAACAAGGGGCCATGATTTTTGATTTTTGTATGCACCAGTTCGTGCAGCAAAATATAATCAATCAGTTCGTCGGGCAGTTTCATCATTTGCAGGTTCAGGCTGATGTTGTTCCTTCCCGAACAGCTTCCCCAATTGCGCCTGTTGTTGCGGATTCCAACTTTGCCATACTGAAATCCAAATTGCAGCGCCAGTTGAGCAAGCCGGCCGGGCAACAATTTGCGGGCTTCGAACCGGTAAACATCTTCAATAATTTTCTGCACGAAAAGTTTTGATTTTTCATGCAGAAAATCATCGACCCAAATTTCAATCAGCCCGTTTTTCGCTGCAGCATCCAGTTTTTCGCCTTTTTTAATTTCGATGGTGTGCAGTTTTGTTTTGATAACTTTTTCGGTGAGCGCTTCCGGCTTTTTCGCGGCCATTTTTTGCTGTTGCAAAATAATCCAGCTGATGTTTTTGTTGACAAAATTCACCACTTCGCCTGACAAGGCGTACCAGGGAAAAGAAACGTGCACCGACTGGTCGGGTTTTACACGAATCTTTATATTTTTAGAACGCCGGTTTCTCTGAAACGAAACCGGCCCGATTTGAGTAAACTGAACTACTTTGGCAGTCATGTGTTATAACAAAAAAATCAAAGATATCAATTATGGGAAATAACAAAAAAAAGGAAGTGTTTGTGAACCTTACCAAAACAGATACTGTAGTGGCCATCGATGAAAAAATTCTTCCTGGCAGCCTTGTTTTCGACTCTCTGAATCCTTTTCCCGGATATTACCATGAAGGCCCCACCGAGTCGAAACCAATTTATATTTACCTGGTGCTGGCAAGACAATATCCACTCGAAGAAATAATCAGGGCAACGCAAAATATTGAAAAAGAATACAATATAAATTTCGATGCCGGAAAAGGTTATATGAATATCGGGTCGGAGTACCTGAATGTAATCCGTTTGCGCCATATTCCGCAACCCGACATGGTGGCAAAGCTACAGGAAGCTTATCAAAATCAGGGTATTCAGTTTTTAATGAATAAAAAACTGAAAGGCAAATTTGAGGTAAAAGTAAAAATTGTAAAATTCCTGGTTCTTGAGGAACTCGCCGAAGGCATATACCTGAATGCATTAGATTCCACCTTTGCATACCTTGTCGTTCCAAAATATATGAATACAGAAACCTTTCTGAAAGTATCGATGGATGTAAAATACAACTGGGACGGCCACGAATTTGATGCAGCCCGTGCCTCGTTATACACCGAAGGTAAACTGCATGAAGCGGTAAGGATAAGATCAGATAAAATGGATGTTGAATACCTTTCAGCCATCAGAAAGTTGTTTCATGATAAAATGAAGTAAAATACGCAATTACAATATCACAATTAACCGGGATTTTTTCTCCCGGTTATTTTTTGTTTGTATATAATTGATTTTATGCTATTTATTTTTGCTCAAACAATCATATCCCGAAGCAACCAAACAAATCAAAAACAGCAGCCATTTCAAAAATTTTAACCCTGACAAACTATAATTTTGCCAGACTAATTTAACGCATGCATTAATTTTGCCCCTGTTTAAAATAAGTATGATGTTTATTTTGTATTTTTCGTGACTTTATTTAAACCAGCTATTTCCTATGGGAACCAGGAAAAATTTATCTATATCGTTAATTGTATTGTTGGTGGTTTTGGCTGCCGGAATTGCGATTTATTTCTCGGGAAACAGAGTTCCCCGCAATGTAAAATCAGGAAAGTTTGAAACGGTTAAAATCGACCGTGGCGAAGTTGCTCAAACCACCAATGCCACAGGTGTGGTAGTATCAGAAAACGAAGTTTTAATACTCAGCCCGGCTGCCAGTATCGTAAAAAGCATTATGAAAGAACCAGGCAACCATGTAAAAGCGGGGGAAGTGATTTTACAATTGTACACACAACCGGTTGAAGATGAAATTGAAAAGCTGAAAGACCAGCTTGAAATGAAAAAAAACAACCTTGAAAAAACACAACTGAATTCGCAAAGCACCAAACTTGACCTGGATTATAATGAAGAAGTGAAAAGGTTGAAAATAGTTTCGTTAAAAGCACAACTGAACGACCAGGAACAGCTTTTGGAAGTTGGTGGTATTTCGCCTGCACGGGTTGAAGAAACCAAACAGGAAATCACGCTTGCCGAAAAAGACCTGGCCATGTTGGTGGAGAAAAATTCAATCAGGCTGAAACAACTGACCGCTGAAGAAAAAGGGTTGCTTTTACAAATAAGGATGGATGAAAAAATGCTGGAAGAAAAAGAAAAGCTTCTGAGCAAAATGAGTGTCAGGGCACCATCATCAGGAATAATTCTGGATATTGCTGCCCATGTGGGCGAAAAAGTACCGACTGATAAGATGCTCGTTCAAATGTCCGATCTTTCCTCCTTTAAACTTACCGGGTCTGTCGATGAAAAGTATGCCGGACAAATCAAAACGGGTTCATCGGTACAGGTCCAGTTAGAAGGTGAGACACTGGAAGGAATTGTGGGAAGCATAACTCCCATGGTTGAAAACAATAAAGTCCAGTTTAATGTGCACCTGAGCGAAAGCAGCCACCCCAAATTGATTGCCAACCAAAACGTTCAGATCAAAATTTTCAGCCAAAAAAAAGACAACGCACTCAGAATCAGAAAATTTTCTGATTTTGAATCTGGTAAATCATACAAAGTTTTTGTAATTGACGGAGATAAGGCGGTTAAAAGAGAAATTACAATCGGTTTGGCCGGCGATGAATACTGTGAAATACTTTCGGGATTAAAAGAAGGGGATTTGGTGATTTCTGAAGATACCAACTCATTCAGGCATTTAAACGAAGTGGCAATAAACAATTAATTGGTTATGTTGAGGTTCTTGTTTACAGCTATCATTTTAGTATCAGGTCCAATATTACTGAGTGCCCAGATTGATTCAATGAAACTTACCCTGACATTGGAGGACGTTATCGACCTGGCCATCACACAATCATCGGCAATTAAATACACGCAAAACTCAAATGTAAATTACTATTGGCGTTACAGAAATTATAAAACGCGTTTCCGCCCCCAGTTGGTTTTTAACAGCGATTTGCCAAATTACAAGCATACCACTCAACCAGTTACTCAACCCGATGGCAGCATTCAATTTAAACAGGTTTCGAATCTTTCGGCATCGGCTGCACTCTCGTTAAACCAGTCGATTCCACAACTTGGAACTTATATTTACGCAAGTACCACGGCATATGGGGTGCGAAACCTGAACCAGAATTCAACAAGTTTCTCAGGAGCACCTTTCATGATTGGGTTCAGCCAGCCATTATTTGGTTATAACTGGATGAAATGGTACCGAATGACTGAGCCAATGGTTTATGATGAAGCACAAAAACGGTACGTGGAAGAAATTGAACAAATTTCGTTAACGGCTACCTATCGGTTTTTCAAATATTTATATGTTCAAACCAATTATCTGCTGGCCGAAAGCAACCTGAAGAACAGCCAGGCCAACCTCAAAATTTCGCAAACAAAAAAAGAACTGGGACAAATCTCGGATAATGATTTTTCAAGAATTGAATTATCGGTTTTAAATGCCCAGAAAGCGTTGAACCAGGCTAGCATGGAACTTAAGAATGCTGATTTCGAGTTGCGCTCCTATGTCGGGATCAAAGAACAAAATCCTTTGGAACTGATAATTCCGCTCAATATTTCGCTTTTCGATATTAATCCGCAGTTAGCGCTCGAGAAGGCAAAAGAAAACCGTAAGGAAACCACGCAATTCAGGCGACGCCTGATTAATGCCGACCGTGAACTTGCCGAAGCAAAAAATTCAACGGGTTTAAGCGCCACCCTGAGTGGAAGTTTCGGATTATCAAACAGCGCAGACGAATTAGCCGGGGTATATCAAAACCCCCAGAAAGACCGCACCCTGCGTGTGGCTTTAAGTATTCCGATTCTCGACTGGGGCCGGTCTGCGTCAACCGTAAAATTAGCCGAGTCACAGCGTGAACTCACCATCTTTAATGTTAACAAAGAAATAGAAGAATTTGACCGCGAAGTAATTGTACAAGTCGATCAGTTCGGGTTGCTGAAAGACCAGCTCAGAACCGCCAAAGAAGCTGATAATGTTGCTGAAAACGGATATATTATCGCTTTGAAAAAATTCCAGAATGGCGAACTTAGTATTACCGACATGAACATTTCGCTTCAGGAGAGAGAAAAAGCAAAACGCGATTATATATTGTCAATCCAATCATACTGGGTGGCTTATTACCAGTTAAGAATTCTGACACTTTTTGATTTCGAAAAAAACACGAACATTACCTACGGAAACCCTATGTTGTAATTTTGATTTATTTGTTTAATTATACCCCATCCTCATTAAACAAAAGCATCCATATTCTGTTTTAGAACATAAATATTTTGTTATAAAACAGTTTTTTAACAACAAGTTTTCATCTAACTTTATATATGGATCTTTTTAGTGAAATTGCATTTAAAACAAGTAAGGTAATTACCCAGAATTACAGCACATCTTTTTCGGGGGCAGTCAGCCTGCTTGAAAAAGAAAAGCAGGATGCTATTTACAGCATTTATGGTTTTGTGCGTTTTGCCGACGAAATTGTGGATACTTTTCACGAGTGCAACCAAAGTTATATGCTTGCCAAATTTGAATCCGACCTGAATGATGCAATTGTTGAAAAAATAAGCCTGAACCCTGTTTTACATGCATTTTCATTAACCATCAGAAAATATAACATAGACAAGAAATATGTTGATGCTTTTCTTGCCAGCATGAGAGCTGATCTGAAAAAACAGGTTTACAATAATTACGAGGAATTAAATGAATACATTCACGGTTCGGCTGATGTTGTGGGACTCATGTGCCTGAAAGTATTTGTAGATGGCGATGAAAAGCTTTTTGATCAGTTACAGTACCAAGCTATAAAGCTGGGATCGGCTTTCCAGAAAGTTAATTTCCTGCGCGACCTGAAATCTGACACCGAAGGTTTGCACCGGGTTTATTTCCCCCAACTGGGTAATAACGAGTTTACTGAAGCGGTTAAAAACGAAATCATTGCCGATATTGAAAAAGATTTCGCAGAAGCCAGAAAAGGCATCAATCAATTACCCGGAAAATCAAAACTCGCTGTTTTTATGGCCTTTACCTATTACACCACCTTGCTGTCAAAACTAAAGGAAACACCGGCGGTAAAAATCAGCGAATCGTGTATCCGTGTTCCCGACTGGTACAAATATTTCCTGTTTACAAAAATCAGGACCCAATATAAATTAAGCATTCTTTAAAATAAACAACTCTATGGATGATACCAACCTGATACTTGTGGATGAATTTGACAATGAAAAAGGTGTTATATCGAAAACTGAAGCACATTTGAAAGGAGAACTTCACCGGGCTGTTTCGGTTTTTATTGTCAACCACGAAGGGAAATGGCTCCTGCAACAACGTGCGCTAAACAAATATCATTCAGCCGGATTGTGGACCAACACCTGTTGCAGTCACCCTTTCCCGGGAGAATCAGTTCAGAAAGCCGCCTCCCGCAGGTTGATGGAAGAAATGGGAATTCAGGCAGAAATTACACCGCTGTTTAACTTTACATACAAAGAAATTCTTGAAAATGGATTGACAGAACATGAATTCGACCATGTTTTTCTGGGATATCATAACTCTTTGCCTGTTATTAATACGCATGAAGTAATGAATTACCGGTATCTTTCTTTTGACGCGATAAAAGCAGAAATCGAATCAAACCCCGAAAATTATACTGTCTGGTTCCGAAAGATATTTGAACAGGTCAACAAGCACATTCTGAACAGGAATCGATAAACAACAAAACTGTACAAAAACAGGTAATTAACCGGTTATAAACAAAGTAACATTTTAAAGCTATAATTATGGTTGTAGTAAATCTGGCATTATTTCTGGCTGCTTTTATGTTTATGGAGTTTGTTGCCTGGTCGAACCATAAATACATTATGCACGGTTTTTTATGGAAATGGCATGTTGATCATCACCGCAAGGACAACAAACAATACCTGCCCGAAAAAACCGAAGACAAAAAGTGGGGAAAAAACGACAGATTTTTTCTGGTTTACGCGCTGCCAGCCATTGTTTTACTGATTACCGGATTTTCAAACGGTTTGTGGTGGATGGTCAGTATGGGTGCCGGAATCAGTTTTTACGGAACCATTTATTTTCTTATTCACGACATTGTGATTCATAAACGGGTGAATGCACGATTTGGCTTTATTACAAAAACCCGCTACTTTCAGGCACTCATCAAAGCGCATACTGCCCATCACCAGCCTAAAACAAAAGACGATTTCAATAACTTCGGTTTGTTAATTTTTCCTCGACGCTTTTTTAATTCCTGATGAAATCACTCTACGCAATCATATTGATAACATCGGTGGCTATTCCATTCGTGCTGAGTTTCGATCGCAAATTGCAGTTCTGGCGGCAATGGAAATTCCTGTTTCCGGCAATCCTGATGATCGCGGCAGTTTATATTTTTTTCGATGTCCTGCTTACAAAATCTGGTGTCTGGGGTTTTAATCCTGTATATCATTCGGGCATTACATGGCTGAATCTCCCGGTTGAGGAGTGGTTGTTTTTTATTGTAATTCCATATGCAAGTATTTTTCTGCACGATTCGATTGTGCTTTATTTCCCGCGATTCAAAACCGGGACCAAAACTTCAAAATACCTGACTTATTTGCTGATTGTTTTGCTTTTACCGGTAATTTTCATGAGTACCGGTAAAACTTACACCGTATATATTTTAACTACTGTCGTGTTTTCGCTGATACTTTCATTGGCCGATAAAAAACAGGTTATCAATCATTTTTATCTTACTTATTTCGTAATTCTTGTACCATTCGTGGTGGTGAATGCCCTGCTCACCGGCAGTTTTACCGAAAGCCCGGTTGTTTGGTACAACAACGCCGAAAACCTGGGGATCAGGGTTTTTACAATCCCCATTGAAGACTTTGGGTATGCATTCAGTATGATTCTGCTAAACCTTTTGCTGCGTGAAAAATTCAAGGTCCTTAAAATCCGTAAAAACTGAATGACATCGATGCGCAACATACAACAACTGGCAATCCGGCATAAAAAATGGGTGATACTTTTTTTTATTATTTTTTATGGAGTAGGGATTACCGGAATGGCAATGGAAGTTACCCGGTCATTATTCATCAGCCTGGTCCCATTTACCTTGCTATCGGGTTTTGCAGTTCTGCTCCTGTATCACGAAAACGGTTTTTCTGCAGAAACAATTACGGCATTTACCCTTGTCTGGCTGATTGCATTCCTGGTTGAAGCTGCCGGCGTATCAACCGGGAAAATATTCGGGTATTATCAATATGACGAAACCCTCGGCATTAAATTACTGGAAACGCCTTTGATTATCGGCATCAACTGGCTCTTTCTGGTTTATGTAACCGCATCCATTGGCCTGCACCTCAAACTGAAAGGCATTTTTGCCGCTCTGTTTGCAGCTGGTTTAATGGTTTTATACGATCTTGTTCTCGAACAATCGGCTACAATCCTGGGAATGTGGAGCTGGCAAAACAACCAGATTCCTATGCTGAATTATGTTGCCTGGTTTGTTCTTTCGCTTGGCTTTCACTTATTATTTCAGTGGCTGAAAATTGAGACCAAAAACAAAATAGCACCCTGGCTTTTGGGTTTACAATTTCTGTTTTTCCTGATTTTATATTTCATTTTTAATTGAACAACTTGATTTTAAAGGCAAAACATAATATCGTAATCTATCCGTTTTTCAAATTTTATTCAGTTTGGAAAACAAAGCTGAATTTTAATCCTGTCGAAATCAGGGGAAAAGTTCTGCAAAAAGATTTGCCTGTACTTTTGCTTTCAAACCACTCAACCTGGTTCGACGGCTTCTGGGCTGAATATGTGAACCAGAAAATTTTCAGCCGGAAATTTCACTTCATGATGCTTGAGCCGCAATTGCGCAGGTACTGGTTTTTTAATTATTGCGGAGGTTTTTCGGTAAGAAAAAATTCGAGAAGTGTATTGGAAACGATTGGTTACGCTGCTGAATTACTCACCGCCCCCGGGAACATTGTGTTAGTTTTTCCGCAGGGCGAAATTCAGTCGATCCACAACCAGACAATCCGGTTTGAAAGAGGTGCGGAATTAATACTGAAAAGATTGCAAAACCCGGTCCAGATCGTTTTTCTGGTTTCACTGACCGATTATTTTTCCAGCGAAAAACCCAGGTTGAGCCTGTATCTTCAGGAATATACCGGGGAAGATTTTTCCACCAAAACTTTGGAAAATGCATTTCAGGCTTTTCACAACCACTGTATCGAACAGCAAATACGGGATGCAAAATGATTGTGATTGCCAATGTCATACTGATTTTTACGGCATTGCAATTGCTGATTGCATTTTCAAACCTTGTTTTCAATCAAAAATTGAAACGGCTTGAACCTGCCGGAACTCCTTTGATTTCGGTACTTATTCCGGCCCGGAACGAAGAAAAAAACATCGGCAACCTGCTGAATGACCTGCTTTCGCAGGATTATCAAAACATCGAAATCATTGTTTTTGATGATGAATCAACCGACAAAACAGCCGCTATTGCCCAAGAATTTGCAGCAAAAGATAACCGGGTGAGCATACTTCATTCGGAAGGACTGCCCCAAAACTGGCTGGGGAAAAACTACGGTTGCCACACGCTGGCGCAGGCGGCAAAAGGGGAATACCTGCTTTTTCTCGATGCCGATGTCCGGATTTCAAACAACATTATTCGGTTTATTGCGGGTTTTGCCAAACATTACAAACTGGGGCTGGTGTCGGTGTTCCCACAACAAATAATGCAAAGTGCAGGTGAAAAAGCCACCATTCCGGCGATGAATTACATTTTACTGACTTTGCTTCCGCTGATCCTGGTCAGAAAAAGTCGTTTCCCTTCAATGGCCTCGGCCAACGGGCAATTCATGTTTTTTAACGCTGATATTTATCGCACACGCTGGCCCCACGAAAAAATGAAGTCGGATAAAGTGGAAGACATAAAAATTGCCCGCTGGTATAAAGCCCAAAAAATAAAAATTGCCTGCCTTGCATCTGAAAAAAGTGTGAGTTGCCGGATGTACAATGGTTTTGGTGAAGCGGTGCACGGATTCTCTAAAAATGTCACCCAGTTTTTTGGCAATTCCTTTACAACCGGGTTTCTTTTCTGGTTGGTTACCACACTCGGTTTTATCCCGGTTTTGCTCACCTTTGGCATTGTTGAAGTTGGAACCTATATTTTAGCGGTTTTGCTGATCAGGGTTTTTGTTTCAAAAGCCAGCAACCAGGATATTTTAACGAACCTTTTATTTCTCATTCCCCAGCAATTATCGCTTTTCCTGTTTTTATCAAACGCACTTGTCAACCGTTTTCAAAATCAATACGAATGGAAAGGCCGAAAAATATAGTATTCACAATTTTACTCATGTTGCTGTTTTTTCATGCAACGGCTTCGTTCAGGACAGAAATTTACCAGTCATTCATCAGCAATGATATGAACCGGTGGAAAAATGTCATCGACAAAATGAATCTCATTCAGCCACGAACCGATGAACTCAGGCTCGAATTGCTGAATTACCAGTATGGATACATTGGGTTTTGCATTGGCAATAAACAACCTTCCGAAGCAAAAAAATACCTCGCGCTTGCGGAAGATAACCTCGCATTTTTGGAAAAATCAGGGAAAAATCCTTCGTTGATGAACGCCTATAAATCGGCATTTTATGGTTATAAAGTTGGTTTAAACAAAATTCAGGCTCCTTTTCTGGGACCCAAAAGTGTTGAATTTGCAAAGACCGCTATCGCTCTGGATGATAAAAATCCGTATGGTTTTATCCAGATTGGCAACGCCGAATTTTATATGCCCGAAATTTTTGGCGGATCCAAAAAAAAGGCACTCGAATTTTATCTGAAAGCCGAAAAACTGATGTTACGTGAACCAGAAAATATTCAGAACGACTGGAACTACCTGAGTTTGCTGGTGATGATTATTCAATGCAACAAGGAATTAAAACAATACAAGATGGCGAAAACATACTGCGAAAAAGCCCTGAAAACCGAACCTGGGTATTTGTGGGTGAAAATCGACTTACTTCCAAAAATTGAAAATTTAATAAAGAATCAGAAATGAGTAAAAAAGTATTGATAACAGGAGCCGGCATTGGCGGATTGGCCACTGCTTTGCGACTTGCCAAAAAAGGTTTTGAGGTGGAGATTGTGGAGAAAAACAACCAGGCAGGCGGCCGTTTAAACCAGATCAAAAAAGACGGTTTTACATTCGACACGGGCCCCAGCTTTTTTAGCATGTCGTACGAATTTGAAGAATTTGCGCGCGATTGCGGCATTCAGCTTCCGTTTAAATATTACAGCCTCGATCCGTTGTATTCTGTACATTTCAGCGACAATCCCAAAGTTTTTCATTTGTACAAAGACCTTGATAAACTGGCTGCCCAGTTTGATGGGATTGAAACAGATTTCAAAAAGAAAATGGAGAAATACCTCAAAAAATCGGGCCGCCTTTTTCACGATACGGTTGATCTTGTCATCAAAAACAATTTCGATTCGTATCTGGATTATATTCTGACCCTGATGCGGGTTAATCCAATTCATTTACCGGTTCTTTTCCGGAATTTCTGGCAACAGGTTAATCAGTATTTTGATTCCGGCGAAGCCCGGCAGATTATCTCACTGGTGGCATTTTTTTTGGGCCGCACGCCTTTTGACACCATGGCTGTTTACACTTTGCTTTCGTACACCGAGTTTAAATACGATGGTTATTTTAATGTTGAAGGCGGAATGTACGAGATTGTAAAAGGATTCGTGAAAGAACTGGAAAAAGAAAATGTAAAAATCAACTATAATGTTGAAATCACCGGCTTCACAGCCAACTCGCAAAAACTTGAAACGTTGACCGATTCAACGGGCAGGCAATGGAAAGCCGATATTTTTCTGGTAAATGCCGATGCGGCGGTTTTCAGAAACAAGGTTTTCAAACGACCGGACTTTTCTGATCAGAAAATGGCAAAAAAAAGCTGGACAATGGGATACCTGACTTTTTACCTGGGTATAAAATGCAAGCTCCCTCAGGTAAATCACCACAATTATTATCTCGGTTCGAATTATGTGGAATATGCCGGAAACATTATGCAAAATCCGGGAACACTTGAAAAACCTTATTACTACGTAAATGTCGTTTCGAAGCACAATCCCGAATGTGCTCCCGAAGGTTGCGAAAGTCTCTTTTTTGTTTGCCCGGTTCCAAACCTTTTATTCAAACCCGACTGGAGCGACCGCGATGCCATTGTAAACAGCATCATTGCCGACTTTTCGCAGAGAATTGGCAAAAACATTGAGCGGGAAATTGTGTCGAAAACGATTTACACGCCCGAAGACTGGGAAAGCAGGTTCAATCTATACAAAGGAAGCGGCCTTGGACTCTCACACAACATGGACCAGATCGGGGCATTACGGCCCGCCAATTTTGACGAAAAATATAAAAATGTGTTTTATGTGGGAGCTTCCACATTGCCGGGAGCCGGAATTCCCATGGCAGTCATCAGTTCGAAACTGGCAGCAGAAAGAATTGTGGATTACAGTAAAAAATAAACATTATAAAAGAAAAACCTGCAAAGCTGGCTATGCAGGTTTTTTATTGGGTTCACACATTGACAAACCCGGATTTTAATTTCAGTTATTTTTTCACTTCGCCATTGGCAATCAGCCATTCTGCTATCTGAACCGCATTCAGGGCCGCACCTTTTTTAATCTGGTCGCCCACGCACCAGAAAGTAATTCCGTTCGGGTCGGTAATATCTTTGCGGATACGGCCCACGTAAACATCATCTTTTCCGGCAACAAAAAGTGGCATCGGATATTGTTTTTCAGCAGGATTGTCGATCACGGTCAAACCTTCAGCTTTGGCAAAAGCAGCTTTTACTTCTTCCACCGAAAGCGGTTTTTCCGTTTCAACCCAAATAGCTTCGGAATGGGCACGGGCAACCGGAATACGCACACAGGTGGCGCTCACTTCGGCATTGGTGTGCATAATTTTTTTGGTTTCCCAGTTCATTTTCATTTCCTCTTTGGTGTAATCGTTGTCGAGAAAAACATCAATATGAGGAATAATATTCATGGCAAGCTGGTATGGGAATTTGGCAATGGTAGCCGGTTTTCCTTCTGCCACTTCTTTCACCTGGTTTTCAAGTTCGGCAATTCCCTGTGCTCCTGCACCGCTGGCAGCCTGGTAAGTTGCCACTTTCACCCTTTTTATTTTTGAAAGATCGTTGATGGGTTTCAGTGCCACCACCATCTGAATGGTCGAACAGTTGGGATTGGCAATGATATTGCGCGGGCGGTTGCGCGAATCTTCCGGGTTTACTTCGGGTACCACAAGCGGCACGTTGTTATCATACCGGAAAGCGCTTGAATTGTCAATCATAATGGCCCCATATTTTGTAATGGTTTCCGCGTATTCTTTTGATATACTGGCACCTGCCGAGGTCAATGCAATGTCAATATCCTTAAAATCGTCGCCATGTTTCAGTTCCTTCACCACCAGCTTCTTTCCCTTGAATTCATACTCTTTACCGGCACTGCGGGCCGATCCGAACAATACCAACTCGTCCAGCGGGAAATTCCGTTCTGCAAGCACCTGCAAAAATTCCTGTCCTACTGCACCGCTTGCTCCTACAACTGCAACTTTCATAACGATAATTTTTAAAAATTTAAAATCTGTAGCTATTTTTAATCGGGGTAAAAATAGTATTTTGCTTCTAATTGTAAATGTGATGTTTAGCAATCTTCCAAAATTCTTAATATTAATTATCCTGCTGATAAATAATACCTTACCCGCACAGGAATTGTGGCGCGAAAGTTTTGATATACCCGGAAAAGGAATCTGGGGCACTGAAAATGAGACAATTCAGTCTGATTTCACGGGAATTACAAAATGGTCGCTCAACTATTCAAATGTAAAATTGCAGGATGCTGGCGATTATGCAAAAACCGTTTCCACTTCGGGAGGAAGATTCGAGGTGGTTGATATCGAAGGGGAGATTACATGGATTTCGGAAATCATAGACATTTCAGAATACATCAAAGCTGATATCAGACTGAACGCTGCTGAAACGGGCAGCAACACCAACGCAAACGCCAAATACCTGAAAGCCTTTTACAAACTCGATAACAGACCGGAAAAACCTTTTACCATCAATTCTTCGAATTCCGGAAACTGGGGTTCGGCTGTTGCCGAGCAAAAAGATTTGGTTGGAAGCCAGCTTCAGATTATTGTAAAAATGGCCAACTCTTATGCATCTGATAAAGTGATTTTGGATGAAGTGGTGGTAACTGTGGAAGAAAAGCCTGCGGAACCGATACTTCGCGGGGATGTTGTGGTTAACGAAGTGATGTTTAATCCAAAAGAATATGGCAGCGATTATGTGGAAATTTATAACAACTCCTCCAAAACCATCGACCTGAAACGGCTGAAACTGGCCTCCAGAACCGATAATCTCGAATTGACGCAGGTTTACCAATTGACCGGTTCAAAACAGTTTTTTGAACCCGGCACTTTTCTGGCACTTACAAAAGACACCGCCGGAGTTTTTCCGTTTTTCAGTATTCAGTGTAAAACCTGTTTCCTTCAAATGCCGAAATTTCCTTCGTTTAACAACGACGAGGATTTTGTGGTGCTGCTCGATGAAAACCTGAACGTGATTGACGAATTGCATTACACCAACAAAATGCACCATCCGTTGCTGGCCGGTGAAGAAGGAATTGCCCTGGAAAGAGTTTCGTTTACAGAGCCCACCAATGATTTTTCGAACTGGCATTCAGCCGCTTCTGTGGCGGGATATGGAACACCGGGGCACAAAAACTCGCAGAGAGAAACAGCCGAAATCAGCAAACCTGAAGTTACATTTTCTCCGGAGTCTTTTTCTCCTGATTTTGATGGATTCAACGATGAATACCAGATTGATTACAAAATCCCAAAACCCGGTTGTCTGGCCAATATTTCGGTATTTGATGCCGCCGGCAGGTTTGTGATGAAGTTGGCCAATAACGAAATTCTGGGCAGCGAAGGAAAATTTACCTGGAATGGCGAAGACCAAACCGGACAGCGATTGAATCTGGGCGTTTACGTGGTTTTGGTCGAAATTTTCAGTCTCACCGGCGAATCCTGGCATTTTAAAGATGGTGTGGTGCTGACAGGAAAATGAAAATAATTATCAGTTGAAATTCATATTTTTGTAAAAAAACAAGGTTATGTATAAAGAAAATTTTGTCATTGATAAGAAAGGCAGGAAGATTGCAGTGCAACTCCCTATAAATGTTTATAAAAAGCTAATCGCCGACTCGGAAGAACTCGAAGAAATCAGAGAATATAGAGAAGCCCGATTAAACAAAGGAGAGGCAATACCTTTCGAGCAAGCATTCAATGAAATTGAAACATCTTTAGAATGAAATACCAGATATTTATTGAAAGGTTTGCTGTAAAACAAATTTTAAAACTGGACAAAAATGCAATCCCTTTGATAAAGTCTGCAATTGCAGGACTTGCAGATAATCCCAGACCCTTTGGTTACAAAAAATTGAAAGGAGAAGAGGCTTATCGGATAAGAGTAGGCTCATACAGAATAATTTATGAAATTGATGATCATAAAATAATTGTGACTGTTGTTTCGGTGGGGCATAGAAAGGATATTTACAGGTAATTTCTGTAATTTGATTAGTATATATAAACCCAAATATTCTGTAATTTTATCCTCCAAACTTTTACTAACCAAAAGTCTCAGTTCTCATTACTCAATACCAACATCTCATATCTGAAAATATGAAACGCAATTTCTCTTATTTTGCCTGGCGTGAGCTTACCCGGTCGTCCTATTTCAGCAAAAACATGGCTGCCAAGGGAATCCTGATTTTTCTGGCACTCTATTTTTCGGCTACGGCATTGATTCTCGGATTCGCTTTAACCGAAACACTGGCCGAAAAAACCGACATTGTTTCAAAAGTCGCGGCTTTTAACTCCTTTGTTTTTGTGTATGCCGGGTTCGACCTTGTTTTGCGCATTATGATGCAAAACCTGCCGACCATCGGGTTTCAGCCGTTTCTCACGCTCCCGGTTAAACGTAAACGCATTGCCCGCTACCTGCTGAACAAATCGGTATTTCACTTTTTTAATGTGCTGCCGCTGTTTATGATTTTACCGTTTACATTTAAACTGGCAGTTAATGAACTGCAAACTCCCGAACTGGCTGCCTGGCTGGCATCGCTGGTACTGATGATTTTTGTAAACCATTATCTGGCCATTTACATCAAGTGGCGCACCAACGAATCGAATGCCTGGTTTTATGGTTTTCTGGGTCTGGCAGCCGCTGTAATTGCCATTAACAAACTGGGGATTGTGGACCTGAATGCCGCTTACGGAAAGATTTTCGACACAGTGGTCGATTATCATGCTGCTGTTGCTGTTTTCCCGGTACTGATTTTTCTGCTTTATTTTCTGAACCAGCAATTTTTGCTGAGCCGTTTTTACATCGACGAGCTTTCGAAGAAAAAAGAAGACAAAATGACCCACGACTTTTCGTGGCTGGGACGCGTTGGCGAATACGGAAAAATGCTCACCATCGAGGTAAAAATGATTGCCCGAAACAAACGTCCGCGGACTTCGGCCCTCATGTCGGTGCTGTTTGTTTTGTATGGGTTGTTAATTTACAAAGATCCCGAAGGCAAAGGTGTTTCAGATTTTATGTTCATGCTGGGCGGAATGATTATGACAGGCATGTTCAGCATGACTTACGGCCAGTTTTTCCCGGCCTGGCACGGGCGGTATTACCCGTTACTCATGGTTCAGAAAGTTAAAATGAAAGAAATACTTCAGTCCGCATTTTTTCTGATGGCTGCTTCAAATATCATTTTCTATTTACTGACCCTGGGCTACATGTTTATTTCGCCAAAAGTTTTGTACATCCACCTGGCTGTAATGTTATACAACGTTGGCGTAAATACTTTCGTGATTTTTGCATTGGGCCTGAACAGCCGGAAAGCAGTTGAACTCGAACAACGGGCAGCCTTTAACTACCAGGGAATGAGCGCCACCAACTGGCTGATTACTTTCCCTGTAATTTTCGGGCCATTTGCCATCTATGGACTGCTTGCCTGGCTCCTGGGCAACAACATTGCATTTGCAGTTTTGGGTGGGTTGGGGATCATCGGAATTATCCTGCACCCGAGACTTATCGACTACTTTGCGGTACAATACACAAAACGCAAACACAAAATGGTAGCAGCCTACAAAGCATCTTAAAATATAATTACAACAAATCACTATCAATTACAATAAATCTCTTTTTTATGATAACAGCAACAAATCTTCAAAAGACATACGGCAACACAACCGTGCTCGACATTACAGAACTCACCATCAATAAAGGTGATGTTTTGGGTCTGGTGGGAAATAACGGCGCCGGAAAAACCACGTTCTTTTCGCTCATTCTTGACCTGATTCGGGCATCGCGGGGCCGTGTTACCATCAACCAGATCCCGGTGGAAAAATCGGAAGAATGGAAAGCCATCACCGGCGCTTATATCGACGAGAGTTTTACAATCGGCTACCTGACACCCGATGAATACCTTGGTTTTATTGGCGAACTGCGGGGCATGAATGCCAACGATATTGCCGCGTTTGTCAAAGATTTCGAGCCGTTTTTTAATGGCGAAATCATTGGCAAAAAGAAATTTATCCGCGACCTTTCGAAAGGGAACCAGAAGAAAGTAGGTGTAGCCGGAGCGTTTATGGGCAATCCGGAAGTGGTGATTTTAGACGAACCATTTGCTAATCTCGACCCGTCGTCGCAATACCAGCTTCGTGGAATTATCAAAAACTTTGCTGCCGGAAACCAGAAAACCATCCTGATTTCGAGCCACGACCTCGACCATGTTACCGATGTTTGTTCGCGAATCGTGATTCTTGAAAAAGGAAAAGTTATCCGCGACGAAGCAAAAACAGAATCGACTTTGGCTGAACTGGAAGAATTTTTCACCGGGGTGAAAGTGGAAAAATCGTTTCTGGAAGATTAGATCAATCAGGTTTTTTAATACATCTGTCTGTCAAAAGTTTCAGGATATTGGTTTCCTACTGATTTTTACTTACATTTAAACGTTTCTAAAAATCAGCATATTAAAATGGAAAACCACGATTCAGCCGCCCGTGAAATTTTTATGAAGATGGCGCAGTTATGCAGCCGCTCTGAACAATGCTCAGCCGACATCCGGAAAAAAATTGCAGCATTTGATATTGTACAGGAAGTGGTGGATGAAATTATTGAAAAGCTGAAATCGGAAAAATTTCTCGATGACGAACGCTATGTAAAAGCTTACGTTTCTGATAAATTCAGGCTAAATAAATGGGGCCGCGTTAAAATGCGTTACTACCTGAAAGCAAAGGGATTGCCGGATAATATCATTGAAGTGGGAATGACTGCCATCGACAACGATCAATACATTAAAGTGCTGCTGGCAACCATGAAGGAACGGGCCAAAAAATACAAATCGGCTGAAAAATACGAACGGGCGGCTCACGTCATCCGTTTTACACAAAGCCGGGGTTTTGAACCCGAGTTGATTCACCGGTACCTGAACGAGGTGGTAAAGTAATTTTTTCATACCAGAAATTCTTTTTTACTTTTGTCCCCCGATAAAAACAAGTACTCATGATTTTCAAGGACCAGGTAAATGATTTGCTGGAGCGCCGTGCGGCGTTAAGGAGGCATCTTTGACTACGATGCAAAACTGATTCAATTACAGGAAGAAGAGCTGAAAACCCAGGACCCCGAATTCTGGAATAATGCCAAAGAAGCAGAAGAACAAATGCGGAAAATCCGCACCATTAAAGTGTGGACAGATGGGTTTAACGAAGTAAATCAGGCAGTTGAAGACTTCCTGGTGCTTTACGAGTTTTTCGAAGCCAAAGAAGCCGATGAGGCCGAGGTTGACAGCGCTTTTGCCGAAACAATGGATACAGTGGAAAAACTGGAAGCCAAAAACATGCTCCGCAACGAGGAAGACCGTTTGGGTGCTGTGCTGAAAATCAATGCCGGTGCCGGCGGAACCGAAAGTAACGACTGGGCTGAAATGCTTTTCAGAATGTACACCCGCTATGCTGAAAAAAGCGGTTACAAAATAAAAATTGCGGATATGCAGCAAGGCGACGAAGCCGGGATAAAAAGCTGCACACTTGAGATTGAAGGCGATTATGCATACGGTTACCTGAAAAGTGAAAACGGCGTCCACCGTTTAGTGCGGATATCACCATTCAACGCACAGGGCAAACGAATGACCTCTTTTACCTCGGTTTATGTGGCCCCGCTGGTTGACGACACCATCGAAATAGAAATTAACATGGCCGACATAACCTGGGACACTTTCCGCAGTGGCGGGGCTGGTGGCCAGAATGTAAACAAAGTGGAAACCGGCGTCCGGTTAAAACACGCTCCTTCAGGAATTATTATTGAAAACACCGAGAGCCGCTCGCAATTGGGGAATAAAGAGAATGCAATTCGCCTTTTAAAATCGCAGTTGTACGAAATGGAGCTGAGAAAAAGGCATGAGAAAACTGCCGAAATTGAAGCCTCGAAAAAGAAAATTGAATGGGGATCGCAAATCCGCTCGTATGTGCTGCAACCTTATAAACTGGTAAAAGATGTGCGAACCGGTTACGAAACCAGCAATGTAAATGCTGTCTTGGATGGCGAAATCGACGGCTTCATCAAAGCTTACCTGATGCAATTCGGCGGAGAGTAAAACCGGCAACTAATACTAAACCGGTGATTTTTCTGTTACAATATTATTAAACATCCTCTCGGGGTTTGAATTGTCAAAACCTTTTGCAATCTTGTGGGTTGAATAATTTTTGATTCAAGTCACATGGATTCCGGAATCAGTTTCATCAATCGCGAAATTAGCTGGCTCTCGTTTAACGAAAGGGTTTTGCAGGAGGCAGCCGACCCGAACACGCCACTTTTCGAACGGATTCGTTTTATCGGAATCTTTTCAAACAACCTCGATGAGTTTTTCAGGGTCCGGTTTGCGGCCGTGCGACGGATGGTCGATCTCGGCAGTGATGAGGAAAATCTGCTGGGCGATTTTACACCGCAGGAACTGATGGATAAAATCCAGAGCATTGTAATCAGCCAGCAACAAAAGGTCCAGGCTATTTTCAAAGATATTTTCGAAGAACTGAAGAAGGACAACATCTTCATGCTTAACGAAAAGGAACTGAACCACAAACAGGGAATTTTTGTGCGAAAATACTTTAACGACAAGGTTTTGCCCAACCTGGTCCCCATAATGCTGAGCAACAAGAATAAATTTCCTTACCTGCGCGACCGTTCGGTTTACCTGGCTGTAAAACTTTCAAAAAAATCGAACCCGAAGGATTTTGCCTATTCGCTTATCCGGATTCCGTCGCTTTCAGTACCCCGTTTCCTGGTTTTGCCTAAAAGCGGAAACAAAAAATTCGTGATCATCCTCGACGATGTTATCCGGTATTGTTTGAGCGAACTTTTCTTTTATTTCGATTATAATGTGCACGAAGCGTTTACCATTAAAATGACGCGGGACGCCGAGCTTGACATCGACGATGACATCTCGAAAAGTTTTATGGAAAAAATCACGCACAGCCTGAAAAAACGCAAAAAAGGCAAGCCTGTCCGCGTGATTTACGACTGTAACATGCCCGAAGACCTGAAAGCTTTTATTTTCAAAAAAATGAAGCTTGATACCGAAAATGCCATTCCGGGTGCGCGGTACCACAACGACAAAGATTATATGAATTTCCCTGAAATCGGGAAAAAGAAACATTACTATCCGAAACTGCCTCCTTTCCGTCACAAGGATTTGCGCCCGAATACCAGTATCCTGAAAGTTTTGCGCCGCAAAGATGTGATGCTCCACTACCCTTACCAGACTTTCAACCATTTTATCGACCTGTTGCGCGAGGCAGCCATCGATCCAGAAGTAAAGGAAATCGGCATCACGATTTATCGTGTGGCAGAAGCATCGAAAGTGGTGAATGCCTTGCTGAATGCGGTCAGAAACGGAAAGGTGGTTACGGTGGTTATTGAACTGCAGGCACGTTTTGATGAAGAAGCCAATATTTACTGGTCGAATAAATTGCAGGAAGAAGGCGCCAATGTAATCAACGGGATCCCCGGACTGAAAGTACACAGCAAACTGCTTTGGATAAAACGAAAAGAACACGGAGCATTCAGAAACTACGCTTACGTGGGTACCGGAAACTTTCACGAAGGAACAGCCCGTGTTTATGCTGATGACGGTTTGCTGACATCGGACCCCAGAATTGCCGATGAGGTTTCTGATATTTTTGAATTCTTCAAGCAAACCTTTAAACACTTCGATTACAAATACATTGTTGTAAGCCCGTTTAAAATGCGCCATTTCTTTACCAAATGCATCGACCACGAAATAAAGCTCGCACAAAAAGGCCGGGAAGGCCGGATGATACTGAAAATGAACAGTCTCATTGACCCGGGAATGATGGAAAAGATCATTGAAGCAGGTCAGGCCGGCGTAAAAGTGCAGTTAATTGTACGCGGCATTTTCGGACTGCCACTTAACGAAGAACTAAGTAAAAATATTACCGCAATCAGCATTGTTGACAAATATCTCGAGCATTCGCGCATTTTTCTTTTTGGAAATGATGGTGACGAAAAAATCTATATTTCATCAGCCGACTGGATGCCCCGCAACCTGAACCGACGGATTGAAGTTGCCTGCCCTGTTTTCGACGAGGAAATCAGAAATGAACTGAAAGAGATGCTGAACATTCAGTTAAAAGACAATTCGAAAGCACGGATTCTGGATGCCGGTCTGCAAAACAGCTACAACCGTGGAAACAGAGAGCAAATCTACAGGGCCCAGGAAGATTATTACCGATTGATAAAAAACAAACACCATATTGTTATGATTATCTATCACAACCCGAGGTGTGCAAAAAGCCGCGCCGGGCTTCAATACCTCGAAGAAAAAGGGTACGAAATTGAAGTGAGAAAATACCTCAGCAACGGAATAACCGAAGAGCAGTTAAAGGAAATCATTGAAAAAACGGGAAAAGACGCATTTCATTTTGTGCGGACAAACGAACCGGAATATATTTCGAAATACAAAGGGAAAAAACTTACGAACGAACAGTGGAGTAAAATTTTAGCGGAAAACCCGAAATTGCTGCAACGCCCAATCGTGATAAACAGCAACAAAGCGGTTCTGGCCAATCCGCCTGAAAACATCGACGACATTATGTAAGCCTACTGCATCGGGACTTTTTTCTCCAATGCTTTTATTTCAGCCGATAAAGATGTCCTTCTTTTTAAAGCATTCGAAAGGGCAATTGCGTCTTTCACTGCTTGTTTGTCATATTCTTCGAGAACAATAAACTGTTGCTGGCGCCCGATAAAAACAGCTTTTAATTTCCGGTCAGCATGATCGGCAATAAACTGCAGAACTCCTTTGTCTTTTCCGTTCATATAAGCCACTTTCTCCCATTTATATTCCATAAAATCCGATTGACGGTTTTCTTCGCTGCCCACCGGGATGGAATCGGTTTTGGCACTCAAATCGCCATCGTAAACACGCAACGCATAATGGTTCAGCAAACTTTTCCCGAAATAATTGCTGCTCAGGTAAATCATCCCTCTTTCATCGAGATGGACTTTTATGAATGAACGGTTCAGGCCGCTTTGCAGATTTTGCTTTTTATGAATATACTGTGCATACCTGTCGAATTCGGTCTTTTGCTTTTCAAAAGGAATTTCAAGCCGTGAAACCAGTGCATTTACTGAATCGAGTTCAACCTGTTTTCTTTTCAGAATGCTGTAATTTATTTCTGCCGACAGGTTTTTGGCTGCATTGGCCGAATAAACTGCTTTCGGATACAAAGCAATACTGTCGAGTTGAAGCAGCGCCTGGGTAGTATCGCCCTTCTCCAGAAGATATTTTGCATTGTTCAGCCTGATTGCTGCTTTTTTCTCGTCGGAAGGCTGGCAGGAATAAATAAATAAAATCACCCATCCAATCATCAAAAAACCTGTTCTTCTCATCTCAATTCATTTTTGGCAAAAATAGGATTTACCCTTCATTTAACATTACCTGCAACCGCGATATGTGTGCAAAACATATTCAATTTTGAATAATAACCTGCATTGAATGACAGGTTAACCACATTATTTCTAAATTTAGCGCAAAATCAACCACCGTTATGATTACACTTACTCAGCTTGAATATATTGTTGCAGTTGACACCTACCGTCATTTCGGGCAGGCTGCCGACAGTTGTTTTATCACCCAGCCAACGCTTTCGATGCAGATCAAAAAACTCGAAGAAGATTTGGAAATCATCATTTTCGACCGCAGCAAACACCCGCTGATGCCCACCGATGTAGGCCAGCGGATCATCGAACAGGCGCGCATCGTTTTAAAACAGTCAGAAGAAATTAACAACATCGTAAAAGATTATAAAAACCAGGTTTCGGGATTGATCAGGATTGGTATCATTCCCACAATGGCACCCTATATTTTGCCCGCTTTCATTGGCAGTTACAAAAAGAAATATCCCAATATCATCATCAAAGTGTACGAGCAAACCACCGAAAACATTATCAACCTGTTGCACAAAGACCTGATTGATGTGGGAATTCTGGCAACACCGCTAAACGAAGAAAAAATTATTGAAAAGCCTGTTTTTTACGAAGAAATGCTGATTTACACCAACCCGATGCACCCGTTGCACAAACAGGCCGAAATCACACCCAAAGATATTGCCAAACCTGAACTCTGGCTTTTGAGCGACGGGCATTGTTTCCGCGACCAGGTGATCAACCTGTGTTCTTATGCAGGTGGCTCCGACACGCAATTGCCTTTCCAGTTTGAAGCCGGTTCGCTTGAAACACTCATGAATATCGTTGACCGCGAAGGTGGAATCACGCTGATTCCGGAACTGGCTAAAGAAGGAATGTCGGAAAAAAGGTTGGCCAATGTGCGACATTTTACCAACGTTAAACCATTGCGCGAAGTTAGTCTTGTGTATTCGCGGCATTTTGCCAAACACAAACTCATCAACCTGCTCTGGCGCGAAATGCGTGAGTGTTTCCCGGTTGAAATGCAAAACGAAAAACGGGGAACCGTGGTGAACCTGAGATAAACTCAATTTCAAAGATTTTTAATCAGCTAAAGTGTTGGTTCATAATTTTACAGGATATAATCTTCTGTTTTATTGAGTATTTCATAATTCAAAAATTTAACTACCTTTGCGCCGCATTTTGCGGGCATGGCGGAACTGGCAGACGCGCCAGACTTAGGATCTGGTGCCTTACGGCGTGGGGGTTCGAGTCCCTTTGCCCGCACAACAAACCGCCGACTTTTCTGAAAAGAACAGTTGGCGTTTGTTTTTAAGGTTTTAACAGGATTTAAATTTATCATCATGAACATTACCAGGGAAAATATTGACGAACTGAATGTGGTTCTCAAAATTACCATCGACAAAACCGATTATGAAAAACCAGTTGCCGACCAACTGAAAGAATACCGTCAGAAAGCCTCGATTCCGGGTTTCAGACCTGGTAAAGTACCGGATTCAATTATTAAAAGAAGATTCAGGGTGCCTGTTCTTGTTGACGAGGTAAACAAATTACTCTCGAAAAAACTTTCGGAATACCTGGTTGAAGAAAAACTGCACATTCTGGGCGAACCTCTGCCAAATGAAGAACTGCAACAAAAAATTAACTGGGAAACCGACGAGACTTTTGAATTTGACTTTGATATCGCTTTGGCGCCCGAAGTAAAACTCGAACTGGGTAAAGATGACGTTTTCCAGTATTACCAGATTTCGGCTTCTGACGAAAGCATCGACAAACAGATAGAAATGGCCAAATCGCAATTAGGACAAAATGTTCCGGATGAAGTGGTGAAAGCTGACAGCACCGTTCGCGGCGATTTTGTTCAGCTTGATGAAAATGGCCAGCCGGTGGAAAACGGGATTCAACCCAAAGGTGTTGCCATTGCCATCGACCTGATTAAAAACGAGGAAATCAAAAACAATTTCATCGGCAGGAAAAAAGACGATGTTGTGGTGTTCGATCCGGTTGTGGCATTTGAAAACCGCCACGATATCAAACACATGCTCAACATCAAAAAAGAAGAAGCAGAAACACTTAACAGCAATTTCAGTTTCACAATTACCGAAGTGTTGAAATTCGAGGAGGCAACGCTTGATGAAGATCTTTTCAAAAAAATCTACGGCGAAGAAACCGAAGTAAAAACAATTGAAGATTTCAGAAACCGGATTAAAGCAGATATTGAAAGCAGTCTGGTCTATTCATCAAACCAGAAATTTGCCATCGATACACGCAATAAACTGCTCGAAGCCACCAATCTCCGGTTGCCTGAAGCATTTCTGAAACGCTGGCTGGTTGCCATCAACAAGGATCTGACAATTGAACAGATTGAAAAGGAATTCGATGATTTCCTGGTTGATTTAAGATGGCAGCTGATTAAAGACACCATTATTAAAGAAAACAATATCAGGGTGGTTCCGGAAGAAGCTACCGCATTTGCAGTTGAAATGGCACGTGCCCAGTACCAACAGTATGGACTTTACGATGTGCCCGCCGAACAGCTTGAATCGTTTGCCAGAATGATTCTTGAAAAAGAAGAAGAAACCGAAAGGATTTACAAACGTTTGTACGAAGATAAAGTAATCAAGGCTGTTAAAGAGAAAGTTACCATCCAGGAAACACCCATCAGCCAGGATGATTTTACAAAACTGATGCAATAAGACCGGTTTTGCACCGTTTCAAATAACATTTTGCTGAAAGAATCAGCAAACAAACTTTTTGTAACTTTGTAACCTGCTAAAATAAAGCAGCCATTACAAAGTTACTTTTTTTAAACAATTGATATTATGGACAATAATAATGAATTCAGAAAATACGCCGTCAAACATGCCGGCATCAGCAGTTTAAACCTACACCGGTACAACTCGCTTTATGGAAGCTATATTTCTCCCACAATTATTGAGGAACGTCAGTTAAACGTTGCATCAATGGACGTTTTCTCGCGGTTGATGATGGACCGTATTATTTTCCTGGGTGTTCCGATTGATGATCTGGTGGCCAACATCATCCAGGCACAATTGCTTTTCCTTGAATCGACAGACCCTACAAAAGATATCCAGATATATTTTAATTCTCCCGGCGGAATGGTACACGCCGGTTTGGGAATTTATGATACCATGCAATACATCACAGCCGACGTAGCCACCATTTGTACCGGCATGGCTGCTTCGATGGCTGCTGTTTTACTTACCGCCGGAACAAAAGGCAAACGCACAGCACTGAAACACTCACGCGTGATGATCCACCAGCCAATGGGTGGCGCTTCAGGCCAGGCATCCGAACTGGAAATCACGGTTCGTGAAATCATGAAAATAAAAGCAGAGTTGTATGCCATTATCTCGCAACACACCGGAAAATCGATAGAGCAGGTTGAAAAAGACGCTGACCGCGACTATTGGATGACTGCTGAAGAAGCGGTGAAATATGGAATGATTGACGAAGTTTTGGTCAGAAATAAAAAATAATGTCGAATAAGTTTAAATCAGACAAATGTTCCTTCTGCGGACGTGAAAAGGAAGAAGTAAACCTGCTGATTGCAGGGATTGACGGACATATTTGCGACCGCTGTGCAGAACAGGCACACGCTATTATCCAGGAAGAAACCCGAAAAGACAGCTCCTTCGACCTGAAAGGCGCAAAACTGCTGAAACCACAGGAAATAAAAGCATTTCTCGACCAATATGTTATTGGACAGGATCATGCCAAAAAAATTCTTTCGGTTTCGGTATATAATCATTACAAAAGGTTGAACCAGGCGATTGGCGACGACGAAACAGAAATCGAAAAATCAAATATCATCCTGGTAGGTGAAACCGGAACCGGCAAAACACTGCTGGCCCGCACCATTGCAAGAATGTTGCATGTGCCTTTCACCATTGTCGATGCCACCGTTTTAACCGAAGCCGGTTATGTGGGAGAAGATATTGAAAGCCTGCTGACCCGTTTGTTACAGGCATCGGATTACAATGTGGAAGCGGCTGAAAGAGGCATTGTTTTTATTGATGAAATCGACAAAATTGCCCGCAAAGGCGACAACCCGTCCATCACCCGCGATGTTTCGGGCGAAGGTGTCCAGCAAGGATTACTGAAGCTTTTGGAAGGTTCGGTTGTGAACGTTCCGCCGCAGGGTGGCCGTAAACACCCCGAACAAAAGATGATTCCGGTGGACACGAAAAACATTCTTTTTATTTGCGGGGGTGCTTTCGATGGGATTGAGCGCAAGATTGCCACCCGATTGAACACAAAAGTAATCGGGTACAGTGCTGCCAAAGAAGTTGACCGCATTGAACGCGAAAACCTGATGCAATATATCGCGCCACAGGATTTGAAAGCATTTGGTATGATTCCTGAAATCATAGGTCGTTTGCCGGTTCTGGCTTATCTGAACCCGCTTGATCGCAACACCTTGCGCAGCATTCTTACAGAGCCCAAAAACTCGGTAATCAAACAATATAAAAAGCTGTTTGCAATCGACAATATTCAGCTTGAGTTTGATGAAGATGCGCTGGATTTTATTGTTGACAAAGCAGTGGAATTTAAACTCGGTGCACGCGGGCTGAGGTCGATTTGTGAGAACATAATGAATGACGCCATGTTTTACTCACCCTCTGAGAAAATTGAGAAATTGCATATTACCAAAGAGTATGCAGAAGAAAAGCTGAATCGTTCGGGATTACATAGATTAAAAGCGGGTTAAACCCGCTTTTTTATTTTCATTCAGGCTGATAACCTGTGTCTTCCGGCAAATCAGGCTGCATAGAAGCCGCCACGGCCAACCGGTCGCAGCGTTCATTCAACGGATGATCGGCATGGCCTTTCACCCATACAAATTTTACCTGGTGCTTTTTGTATAACTCGAGAAAACGGAGCCATAAATCAGCATTTTTTTTGTCTTTAAACCGTTTTTTCACCCAATCGAATACCCAGCCTTTTGTAACAGCATCGGCAACATAACGCGAATCGGTGTAAATGGTCACGTTGCTGCCGGGGATTTTCAAAGCTTCAAGTGCTACGATCACAGCCATCAGTTCCATCCGGTTGTTGGTGGTGTGACGATAACCAGCAGAAATTTCCTTCCGGTGTCCGCCCGACAAAAGAACTATTCCAAAACCACCGGGCCCGGGATTTCCACGTGCAGCACCATCGGTATAAATCGTTATTTCAGGACCAGCCATGTTTTTAAAGTAATGAGTAGTTAGTACAAAGTAGCCTGTAAAATATGGGAAAAGCAAAATAATGTTCTTTTAACCATAGCAAATTTTTCCCTTATTATTTTTATCCGTTGCTATCCAGTAATAACAAAAAATTAACGGCTAAAGCCTTTAATCGTAAGT
>JAJUGS010000104.1 GCA_029265875.1 Prolixibacteraceae bacterium | reverse complement strand
ACTATGGGAAACCACGATGAATCCCGAAAAACGCACGCTGCAACAGGTAACCATTGAAAATGCTGCCGAAGCCGACCACATTTTCTCCATGCTCATGGGCGACGATGTTCCACCACGGCGGAAATTTATTGAAGACCACGCAACTTACGCGAAGATTGACGTTTAATTTAGTTTGATCTCAAAACTTCGGGTTCAAAGTATAATGAAAATAAAAAAGGCCGTCAAAGACAGCCTTTTTTATTTTCTTTTTTGCATATATTTGTACATATTTTTGTACAAAAAACATTCTTATATGCTAACAACAACACTTTCTGATTTCAGAAAAGACATAAAAAAATACCTCGACAGTGTAACCAGAAATTACGAAACACTTATTATTAATCGTGGTAAAGACAGTGGAGTGGTTATTATTTCGTTGGATGAATACAATTCTCTAAGTGCCACACAACATGAATTATCATCTAAATTGAATGAGGCCAGACTTGATTCTGCCATTGAAAAATTAAAAAAAGGTCAATCATTTGAGAAAAACCTGGTTGAAGAATGAAACTCATTTTTGTTGACGAATCATGGGAAGACTACCTTTACTGGCAGAAGAATGATAAAAAAATGCTGACTAAAATCAACGAAATCCTAAAAGATATTTCCCGGCATCCATTTTCCGGCGTTGGAAAACCTGAAGCATTGAAATACAAATATAAAGGATTCTGGTCGAGGCGGATCGACAACGAACATCGGTTGATTTATCAGGTAAAAGACGATGAAATCCTGATAGCAAAATGCAGGTTTCATTACGACTAATTGAACTAATAAATTAGGCAGATTCAATAAAACATTATCAAAAACAACACATTATATATGAATATCTGTGTATTTTCTTCATCCAGCAACGCCATTGCCGACATCTATTTTCAGGATGCCAAAGAACTCGGTTTTTTAATTGCCAAAAGAGAACATACGCTTGTGAATGGCGGAGCAAATGTGGGGTTAATGGAAGCCGTTACCGTGTCAGCCAGTAAGAATGGCGCAAAAACCATCGGGATAATTCCTGAAATGTTAAGAGACCGGTCGCTGGCTTCGGAAAATTCTCATGAGGTAATCATTACCCCCGATATGCAGGAAAGAAAAGCACGCATGCGTGATATTTCCGATGCTTTTATTGCCCTCCCAGGAGGTTTCGGTACCCTGGAAGAGATACTGGAAGTTATCACACTCCGACAATTGACTTATCACACAAAACCCATTGTTTTTATTAACACAAACGGATTTTTTGATTTTCTTTTCAAACAATTCGAGGTTTCGTATGATGAGTTATTTGCCAAACCGGTTTACAGGGAGCTGTATTTTGTGGCAAAAACCCCGGTGGAAGCACTGGATTATATCGAAAATTACACACCTGTCATCCTCGACACCAAATGGTTCAAAGTTTTGTCGAAGTAAAAGAGACAGTCAATACTGACATTTTTTCATTATTTCCTTACTAAAAGTTTTTTCACGAATTAACATTCACTGGTTTGAGTTGTTAAATTATCGAAATTTATGGGAGACAAATAAATTTACATAAAACAGTGGCAGCTTTTTTGCGTTAATGGTACACTAAAATGAATTGAGTAAGTTGGACTTAAAAATTTTACAACAATGAAAAATATTGGAAAATTAGGTGTGACATTTTTGCTGGTTTTAACAGGTGCATTTGTAGCAGTTTGGGCATACACAAGGTTTTTCGAAAAACCTCAGGTTGTAACTGTTACCGAAACACAACATTTAAAATATGCCAGTTTGGGGGAAGAAGGTGGTTTGCCCGACCTGACTTTTGCGGCTGAGAAATCGGTTCATGCAGTGGTTCACATTGCAACACAATCGGTACGCGGGGGCGGTTGGACTACCGGTAACCCGTTTCTGGATGACTTCTTTGGATTCAGAAATCAGCCACAACAACTGGCCCAGGGATTTGGGTCAGGTGTGATTTTAACCGCCGACGGTTACATTGTAACCAACAACCATGTAATTGAAGATGCACAGAAAATAAAAGTAATCTTAAACGACAAACGTGAGTTTGAAGCCAAATTGATTGGAGCTGATCCTTCAACCGATCTGGCATTATTGAAAGTAGATGCAAAAGACCTCCCGTTTCTGACTTATGGCGACTCGAACAGTTTGAAGCTGGGAGAATGGGTGCTTGCGGTTGGAAACCCTTTTAATCTTACTTCAACAGTAACGGCTGGTATAGTAAGTGCACGCGCACGAAACCTGGGAATCAACGAAAACCAGATGGCAATAGAGTCGTTTATTCAGACCGACGCAGCTGTTAATCCTGGAAACAGCGGGGGGGCATTGGTTAACCAGCAGGGAAATCTTGTAGGAATCAATACGGCTATTGCATCAAGAACAGGATCGTACACCGGTTATTCGTTTGCAGTTCCGGTAACAATCGTAAAAAAAGTAGTGGAAGATCTTAAAAAATATGGCGAAGTACAACGGGGTTTACTGGGCGTGAATATTGGTGATATTGATGCTGAAAAAGCGAAAGAACTCGGATTGGACAAAGTGGAAGGAGTATATGTTGGCGGTGTTCCCGAAAATGGAGCTGCAAAATCTGCTGGTATCAAAGAAGGCGATGTAATTATCGAGGTAGAAAACGAACCAATCAGAAATACTGCTGAATTGCAGGAAAAAGTGAGCCAATACCGGCCAGGCGATGTTTTAAAAGTTGTGGTAATCAGAAATAAAGAAAGGAAACCATTTAATGTAACATTGCGTAACAGAGACGGCGAAACAAAGCTGGTAAAAAACGACACGGAAGTTTTGGGAGCTGAGTTTGCTGAATTGACACAAGCTGAAAAAGAAAAACTTGGAATTGAATACGGGATAAAGATAAAATCGTTGGACAAAGGCAAATTACGAACTGCCGGACTCGAAAAGGGATTTATAATTACCAGTGTTAACAAAAAACCTATTTACGAGGTAAAAGATTTCAGAAGGGAAGTTGCCAATGCCAGAGGCGGAATTCTGGTAGAGGGGATCTATGAGAATGGAGAACAGGCATACTTTGTATTCAGTGGAAAATAACCACTGGATATAAAATGTTTTAATAATTTATTAAGAGAACAAATAAACAAAAATATGCCTTGATCGTTAAGTTTTATTGTTCTATATTTGCACGTTTTTTCTAAAAAATTAATATGAGACAGCTAAAGATCACAAAGTCAATCACTAACCGTGAAAGTGCCTCTTTAGACAAGTACTTGCAGGAAATCGGGAA
This sequence comes from Prolixibacteraceae bacterium, assembly GCA_029265875.1. GTDB lineage: Bacteria > Bacteroidota > Bacteroidia > Bacteroidales > Prolixibacteraceae > Draconibacterium. Next base: position 10,490 of record JAJUGS010000104.1, on the reverse strand, counting down.
AGAAGAATTGATTACTGTAGAGGAGGAAGTCGAGTTAGCACAGCGGATAAAAAAAGGAGATCAGGCTGCCTTGGAAAAATTAACAAGGGCCAATCTGCGTTTCGTGGTTTCGGTAGCAAAACAATACCAAAACCAGGGACTCAGTCTGCCCGATTTGATTAACGAAGGTAACCTGGGACTGATAAAAGCCGCTGAGAAATTCGATGAAACCCGTGGTTTCAAGTTCATTTCCTATGCAGTTTGGTGGATTCGTCAATCCATTCTTCAGGCGCTTGCCGAACAGTCGAGAATTGTGCGTTTGCCGTTGAACCAGGTGGGTTCGTTAAACAAGATCAACAAAGCATATTCAAAGTTCGAGCAGGAAAACGAGCGTAAACCGTCGCCCGAAGAATTGGCCGAATCACTGGACCTGCCCGCTGATAAAGTTGCCGACACCTTGCGCGTTTCAGGAAGACACGTTTCTGTGGATGCACCGTTTGTTGATGGTGAAGACAACAGTTTATTGGACGTGCTCGTAAACAACGACTCGCCCAACGCCGACCGCAGCCTTATCATGGAATCCTTGTCGAAAGAGATACACAGGGCTTTAGCTACATTGACAGAACGCGAAAGCGACATAATCAGGTTGTTTTTTGGTATTGGTTGCCAGGAAATGACACTGGAAGAAATCGGCGAACGCTTCGGACTGACCCGCGAAAGAGTACGTCAGATCAAGGAGAAAGCAATCCGCCGGTTGCGTCACACATCGCGAAGCAAATTATTGAAAACATATTTGGGATAGTACTGAAGGCTGCTGAAAAAGCGGCCTTTTTTTATGCTTTTTCAGAAATCAATCACCAATTGAACCGGTTTTGCCACCACTTTTTTTTCTGCTTCCTCAGCCCGAAAATTCGAAACTGTCAAACCTAACAACCGCACACCTTTCTGAAAACCTCCTTCTTTGGTCATCAGTTTTAATGCTTCTTCCTCTACCCGACTTTTATGATCAAAAAACTCAGAAATTGTAATACTGCGGGTATGTTGCTCAAAATCGGCATATTTAAACTTCAATGTCAGTGTTTTGGCTTTTACTTCCGATTTTTCAATCCGTCGCCATAAAATATCAGCAACCGCCAGCAATTCAGTTTTCAGGTCGTTAAAATATACAAGATCGGTGGCAAAAGTTTCTTCGGCTCCCACCGATTTCCGCTCACGCCAGGGTTCCACCGGACGGTCGTCAATGCCCCGGCAGATATCGTAAAAATAGCTTCCGGCTTTACCAAACAACCGGACCAATTCATTTTTATCGATTCGCTTTAAATCGCGGCCAAACCAAATCCCCATTTTATTCAGCCGTTCGGCAGTCACTTTCCCGACTCCAAAAAATTTTTTCACTTCAAGTTCGTCGATAAATGCCTGTGCTTTCGATGGTGTTACCACAAACATACCATTGGGTTTGTTGACATCGGAAGCCACTTTAGCCAGAAATTTATTGTACGAAACACCCGCGGAGGCGGTCAGTTTTGTTTCAGCAAAAATGCGTTCCCTGATTTCTTTTGCAATCAGCGTGGCCGAAGGCAAGCCCCGCCTGGCGTAAGTAACATCCAGATAAGCTTCATCCAGCGACAAAGGTTCCACCAGATCGGTGTATTCAAAAAAGATATTGCGAACCTGGTCTGAGATTTCTTTGTACCGGTCGAAACGTGGTTTTACAAAAATGAGAGAAGGACATTTTCTGAGTGCAGTTTTGGACGGCATGGCTGAACGCACACCAAATTTCCGGGCTTCGTAACTGGCTGCAGCCACCACTCCCCGCTCTGCGGCTCCACCCACTGCAACAGGTTTTCCGCGCAATTCAGGATGATCCAGCTGCTCGACGGATGCATAAAATGCATCCATATCGATATGAATAATTTTGCGTTGCCCGGCATCCAAAACAGTCAGATTTTATAGATTCTAATCTATGAATGAATCAGTTAAATGAAATTATAAATAGTGGGTTTTGCCTCCAGCTTTCAATTGGTCCACCACCTTTTTGATTTCCTCAGCTTTGCTGCGTTTACAAACCAGCAGTGTGTCGCCATCCTGTACCACAATTACATCCTCAAGGCCCACCAATGCCACAACTCCTTTTTCGGCAAAAACATACGAATTATGTGTATCAACAACCACTGCTTCGCCTGATACTGCGTTTCCGCTGGCATCTTTTTCCGAATTCAGGTACACCGACTCCCAGCTCCCCAGATCGTTCCACACAAAATTGCCTTCAACGAGGTAAATATTATTCGCGTGTTCCATAATTCCGTAATCAACCGAAATGCCATTCACCGACCGATAAACCGTATCAAGTGTTTGTTCAAAAGTCGGTTTTCCCAGTTCAGCCTGAATTTTTCTCAAATCGGCATACAAATCCGGGGCAAACTGTTTAACGGCATCCAGAAAAACCTGAATTTTAAAAACAAAAAGCCCACTATTCCAATAAAAGCCGCCCTGTTCAATATAACCGCGGGCAATTGCTTCGCTGGGTTTTTCAACAAATTTATCCACTTTAAACTGGCGTATCTTTTCATTGCCTGTAATTTCCTGCGCTGTTTTCACATAACCGTAACCCGTTGCCGGATAAGCAGGTGTAATTCCAATGGTTACAATGCCATTCTGCTCAACGGCTATTTTTACTGCTGCAAGAACCGTGTCCCTGAAAAGCTCATCATTTTCGATCAGATGATCCGAAGGCGAAACAACCATCACACCATCAGGGTTTTCCAGTTCTGCAAACATGGCGGCCAGCCCAATACACGGCAGTGTATTTTTACCCACCGGTTCGTAAATAAGGTTCTTCTTCGGAAGCATTGTTGTTTGTTCTTCCAAAACCTTTGCCTGGTCTTTTCCTGAAACAATGAATATTTTTTCTGTCTCCGTAAACATCGAAAACCGCCGGATGGTGGATTGCAGCAACGATTCGTTGCCAAAAATATTCAGATATTGTTTCGGACGTGCCGCTTTGCTTCTGGGCCAGAAACGCGTTCCGGCTCCGCCCGCCATAATTAAAGTGAAAAGGTTTTTCATATTATTGTTTACTTTCTTTTTCGAAAATAAACAATTTAAACTTTATGACCGGCAAATCAAAGAAAATTGCTTTGAATCTCTATATTAATTTCAGGTTCTGAAGCGATTATTGCAGGTTCAGTTTTTCACCTCAACAACTGTAAAATCATCGCAAATCTTCCAGCATCATTCCGGTTTTATCAAACAATTCACCCACTCCCAGTGCTGCCCAAAGTATAAATAAAGCAAGAACAATTTTAACAATTAACGGAATTGAAAACCCGGTCAGTTTTTTAATCTGGGTTGACATGCCGGGAATGTAGATCAGCGAAAGCACTGCAATTCCAATCCCGAAGATTGTATCGTTCCCCCAAAAAGTATTGACAAAACCGATGGCAAAAAACAAAATAGCTAAAAACCATCCGGCAACATTACCAAGAACTACATTGATACTCATAACTTTTCATTTTAATTATTTGAATTTCTGCTTAAAAAATCAGATGAAACAACCCGTCAATGTCATTTTAAAACTCATGACTGTTTTTCACGGGTTTTCATTTTCAAATATAATACACTTTGTATTTCAAAGTACTTTTAAATTAATTTTTATCGCCAAAAAAATGAATTCATTGATGTTTAGCCGTATTATGTAAAATAAAAATCCGGCAAACTTTCGTTGTCCGGATTTTTATTTTGATTTGGTTTTGCTTACAATTTGTATGGCCTTCTGTATTCGTAGTGGTACAACCGGTGGTTCCAGGCTTCCTGGTCGTCGCCGAAACTCAATGTTGCCGGGTTCCATTTTACCGGGCGTTGTAGTTCGGTGGCAATGTTTCCCAGGCAGCACAAAACAGCGGTGCTGGCTCCCACTTCAATCGGGGCAATTGGTTTTTTGCGCGAACGCACACTGTCAACAAAATCCTGCATGTGTGGCGCGCTGATTTCGAAACTGCCTTTGCCTTTATCGATGCTTTTCTGCATCTCTTCGTACATTTTCCTTCTTTCCTCGGGGGTCATGTTTTTCGGGCGGTGGCCAGCCAATTCAGCCGGAACCAGCGATGCATCAGAGCAGCCGAGGTATCCGCGTGCCACTTCAATCCAGCCTTTATCGCCGATAAATTTGATGCCCTGTGCACCCGGCATGTCTTCCAGATAAGGTTGTTCGGTCATCACAATACCATTCTGGTATTTAAAAGTCAGGTATTGCTGGCCGTTGTAACCTTTCGGAATAATTTCCGATGGGCCCGAACCATCCATTCCGATAGCAGCCTGGGCAATGTCGAACATGTGAGCGCCCCAGTCGGCGGTAAAACCGTTGCCGGTTTCGCGGTACCAGCGCCAGGCTCCCCACAGTTTTTCTTTTTCCGGCGGGTCGAGCGAGATAGGCGGGCACAAATCGGGGTGATAATGGATTTTGGGGTCGTTGAGCGGGCCCATCCACAAATTAAAGTTGAGGTTTGCCGGTACAGGTTGTTCTTCCAAATCAAGCGGTTTGGGCGGATCGCCTACTTTTGCATAAATTTTATCGATGTGGCCGATGGCTCCTTTCTGCACCAATTCGATGGCTTTTTTGAATTCGCCACTCGAACGTTGCTGGCTGCCCACCTGGATAATGCGGTTGTTGTCGTTGGCCACGCGCACCATTTTTAAGGCTTCGGTGATGGTAAACGACAGCGGTTTCTGCACATACACATCTTTACCGGCCTGGCAGGCATGAATAGTCTGCAAAGCGTGCCAATGGTCGGGTGTTACCACTTCAACAGCGTCGATGTCGCGCCGCTCCAGCAATTCTTCGTAATACTCATACATATCGCAACGTGGCGACATGCCTTTTTCTTTTTGCCACGCCTCGACACGTTGTTTGAAACGGGTCAGTTTCATGGTGTCAACATCGCAACAGGCAGCTACCTGTATTCCGGGAACAGTGGCAAATCCGGCAAAATCGGAAAGTGCCTGCTGCCCCAGCCCGATAAATCCGAGAACTACACGGTCGCTCAGCGCAATTTTAACACCATCGATTCTCCAGCTTGGAAGAATAGTCAGCCCGGTTAAACCCAAAGCTGATAGCCCCAGAAATTTTCTGCGGTTTAATTGATTTGATTCATTTTTACCCATGGTTCAGCTAATAAATGTATTATATTGAAATTCTGTTATTTGAAATCTTTCAGGTGTCCGATTTCATGTTTAATTTAGTGTTGGCAAGATAAACAAAAAGTTCTTTTTTTTCAAACACAAAAAATAGTTTGTCCCGCATAAATATTGTTATTGTGTCATTTTAACACAAAAAAATTTTCAGGTCTCACAATCAAATCCTATTTTTACCCTGAAACTTTTTAAAAACATTTAAACTGAAATATTATGAAGCTAATCAAAAATTCAATCCTGATTTTGTTCATCATGACGACAACTATTTCGGCCTTTGCACAACAGGCGCTTTTCGGCGGTCAGGACATTAAATCGCCAGAAATAAAAGCTGACAACTCAGTGGTTTTCCGGCTATTTGCACCCAACGCCGACACAGTTCAGATTACAGGTGATTTCCTGCCAACCGAAAAAATGAAAACCCAGTGGGGCGAGTTTGACGCTCCTGGCAAAGCACTGTTAAAAAAGGATGAAAAAGGAGTCTGGAGTTTTACTTCCGCTGTCCTGAAACCCGAACTCTATTCCTACTCATTTATTATTGACGGTTTTACCACCACCGACCCGAATAACCCGTTTATTGTGCGCGATGTGGCTTCGGTTACCAATATTTTTATCATTGGTGGTGGCCATGCCGATTTATACAAAGTAAACGACATTCCGCACGGGACAGTTGCCAAACGCTGGTACGACTCGCCCGGTCTGGGAATGGACCGCCGCATTACCATTTATACCCCACCCGGGTACGAAAAAAGCAATGAAAAATACCCTGTTCTGTATTTGCTTCACGGGGCTGGTGGTGATGAGGAAGCCTGGGCAACGCTCGGCAGAACTGCGCAGATTTTGGACAACCTGATTGCACAGGGCAAGGCAAAACCCATGATTGTTGTGATGCCCAACGGAAACGTGATTCAGGATGCAGCGCCCGGTGAAGGACACGAAGGTTTTTACAAACCACAATTTATGGTTGCCAAAACCATGGACGGTACCTACGAAGCCAATTTTATGGACATCATCAAATTTGTGGAAAGTAACTACCGTGTAAAAGCCGACAAAGCTAACCGTGCTGTTGCAGGTCTTTCGATGGGTGGCTTCCATTCGCTGCACATTTCGCGCTATTATCCAAATACTTTCGACTATGTGGGTTTGTTTTCCGCCGCAATATTACCCAACCAGAATGTTTCGAGTCCGGTGTACGCCGACATTGATGGCACTTTGAAAAAACAGAAGGACAATGGTTACAAATTATATTGGATTGCCATCGGCAACACCGATTTTCTGTACCAGGCAAACACCGATTTCAGAAAAAAACTGGATGACATGGGATTCAAATACACCTATCGCGAAACCGATGGCGGCCACATCTGGCGCAACTGGCGGATTTATCTTTCGGAGTTTACACCGATGTTGTTCAAGTAAATGTCATCCAAATTTTCTGGATGATTTTATCCATATTTTCTGAAAGAAGTGATAATTCGAACGATATTAAAGATTATTATGATTTTTCTTTTTCGCACTCACCCCGCATTCTTCTGATTTACATCTGGAGAACGCTGCCCCTCTCTTTTCAATAAGAGGGGCAAAGCCACCGAAAGATGGTTTGCCCGCCTGACCAGCCATGTCGGGCAGGGAGTGAGTGAGTGATTTCAAGAAAAAATACGCTGATCAACTTTTTAACAATCAACAATCTGAACCGTGAATAAAAAACTAACTGCATTTCTTCTGTTTATCCTCATTTCTGTTGCTGTGTTTGCGCAGTGGCCCGGTGCCGGAAGGGTTGATTTCAAAACCATGCCTTCAAAAATATTGAACGAAGAACGGGAATTTGCCATTTACCTTCCCCGCGATTATGACAAAAACACCGGAAAATCGTACCCGGTTTTATATTTGCTGCATGGTGGTGGCGGCAGCCACAAAGACTGGCCCACCCGCGGTCATCTGGCTGATGTTGCCAACCAACTCATTACTTCAGAAGAAGCCTGCGAAATGATTATTGTTTGCCCCGAAGCCGGCAAAACTTTCATGAACTATTTTAACAGCGAAGGCTGGAACTTCGAGGATTACTTTTTTACGGAACTGATTCCTTTTATCGAGAAAAATTACCGTGTAATTGCCGATAAAAATCACCGCGCGGTTGCCGGTCTTTCGATGGGTGGCGGCGGAACCGTTGGATATGCAACCCGGCACCCCGAAATGTTTTGTGCAGCCTACCCCATGAGTGCTTATTTGTACCACCAGAAAGAAATTCCGTGGCTGAATAACGGCAACCCGGTTACCGAAAAGATTCATAAAGTACTCGAAGAATATCACTGTGTAAAACAGATTCAGAACGCTGATGCAGCCACTGTTGAAAAACTGAAAACCGTGAAATGGTTTATCGATTGCGGTGATGATGATTTTACTTTCACTCCCAACATGGAATTAGTGGCCGCCCTGCGCGAAAAACAGATTCCTTACCAACTCAGGGTCCGCGATGGCGGCCACGACTGGGAATACTGGCACTCGGCATTGTACATTGCACTGCCGTTTATTTCGAAACAATTTAAAAACTGAACTTTTACCAATAAAACTAAATCAGATTACCATGAAAAAACAATCATTCCTGTTTATCATTCTTGCTGTAATTTTTACAGTGCAACTCAATGCCCAGAATCAACGTGGCCCGCGGGTAGTTTCACCCGAAATTCACCCCGACAACAAAGTTACTTTCCGTTTGCTGGCACCCGATGCCACAAAAGTGACCCTTTCAGGCAACTGGATGCCCGGCTGGGGGACTCAGGTTGAAATGGCAAAAGGCGATTCAGGAATCTGGTCAGCAACCACCGAAGTTCTGGCACCTGAATTTTACACCTATTATTTCAATGTTAACGGTGTAAAAACACTCGATGTACAAAATGTGCAAGTGGTACGCGACGGAACCCGTTACGAAAACTTTGTCATCGTTCCCGGGGCAGCATCAGATGTGTATGCGGTAAAAGATGTGCCGCACGGAATGATTTCGAAAGTCTGGTACCCATCGCCAACGCTCAACAAAACACGCCGGATGTACATTTACACACCGCCCGGATACGACGGAAGTAAAGAAAAATACCCCGTGCTTTACCTGTTACACGGTGCCGGTGGCGACGAAGATGCCTGGACTACACTGGGCCGCACGCCATATATTCTCGACAACCTGATTGCAGCCGGAAAGGCAAAACCCATGATTGTGGTGATGACCAACGGCAATGCATGGTCGTCGGCAGCACCGGGCGAAGAACTCAAAACCGGTGCAGCACCCGATTACGCCCAAATGGCACGCGGTGGTTTCGAAAAAAGCCTTGTTGCCGATGTCATTCCTTTTGTGGAAAAAAACTACAGGGTTTTAACCGACAAAAATAACCGTGCCATTGCCGGACTTTCGATGGGTGGAATGCACACACAGAACATTTCAAACGCGAACCCCGGTATGTTTGGGTACATTGGCGTGATGAGCATGGGGCTCATGAATAATACCCGCTTTGGTAATTACAATGAAGAAGAACACAAAAAACAACTGAAAGCGCTGCAGGACAGCGGGGTTAAACTTTACTGGATTGCCTGCGGAAAAGAAGATTTTCTGATTGAAAGCGTAAACAACCTCCGTAAATTGTACGACGGAATGGGTTTCAAATACGAATACCTGGAAACCACTGGTGGCCACACCTGGACCAACTGGCGGATTTACCTCGCTGAATTGGCACCGAAATTATTCAAATAAGAATTCAATTTAGATAATTCGTCGCTTACATTTTCAGATGGTAGGCGTTATTGAACTGTCATTTCGACGAAGGAGAAATCTGCAGAACAAAGAGATTTAGCCACGCTGATATTCAATTCTCCTCGTACCTCGTCGAAATGACAGTATTAAAGTAACTTTTCCAGCGACAGCGTCGCGAAATCTTTGTAGTAAATCAGATTGCTAAATAGACCGAAGCCCTGTAGGGGCGAAATTAGAAAAACTGCACTAAAACATTTTTGTATGAATCCAATTTCCAGAAGACAATTCATTGGCCGAACAGCCCTGGCAACCGCACCAATATTATTCATTCCCGGAATTTCACATGGCGTTAAAACATCAGCACCAGAATATAAAATTATCGACACGCCTTTCGGAAAACTGCGTGGTTATACCGATAACGGACTGAATATTTTTAAAGGCGTTCCGTATGCAGGCAGTGTTGCCGGCGAAAAACGGTTTCAGAAAGCCGGACCGGTTCAACCATGGACAGGCGTTCGCGATGCGTTGCAATTGGGACATCCTGCCATTCAGCCACCCAATCAAACTTACGGTATTAACGAACCAAAACCTTCGGAAGATTGCCTGGTACTCAACATCTGGACACCGGCCAACGACGGTAAAAAACGCCCGGTGATGGTGTACAACCACGGCGGCGGTTTCAGAACCGGTTCGGGAGGAAGTACAGCGCAGGATGGCGCCAACCTCGCCCGCATGTACGATGTAGTGGTGGTAGCCACCAATCACAGGCTGGGATTGACAGGCTTTCTTTATCTCGATGAATTAGCTGGCGATGAATTCAAAGGCTCCGGAAACCGAGGGGTTCAGGATATTGCGGTGGCACTGGAATGGATAAACAAAAACATCGCACTTTTTGGCGGCGACCCCGAAAATGTAATGATTTTCGGCGAATCGGGCGGCGGAATGAAAACCTCTTGTTTGTATGCCATGCCCGAAGCAGCGCCATTTTTTCACAAAGCATCCATCGAAAGCGGTCCGGGCGTTGAATTAATGTCGGTTGAAACTGCCGCTGAAACAACCCGGCTGGTACTCCAATACCTCAATATTTCGCCCAAAAACTGGAGAAAATTGCTCGAAGTTCCGGCTGAAAAACTGCTGGAAGCACAGGAAAAAATTCCGCAGAAACCAAATCCTAATTCCCTTGGATTTCACGGAATCGGGAACTCGGGCGTGGGCAGTTTTGGCGCTGTAAAAGATGGATTTGTGTTGCCTGAAAATCCTTTCGATCCCGCTGCTCCGGCCATCTCGAAAAACAAACCGCTGCTGGTGGGCTGGAACGAAGACGAGTACATTTTCTTTGCCATGACGGGTGGCGACAAAGAGGTTTTCACCATTTCCGAAAATCAATTAAAAAGCAGGCTTGAAAAGGATTTTGGCGAAAACGCAACAACCGTTTTCGATACCTACAAAAAAGCGAATCCCGACAAAACACCCGGCGAAATTTACATTGCCATCCGTTCCATTCATTTTATGGGACTGGGTTCCATCCGCATTGCTGAACGAAAAACACAACAGGGCGGCGCGCCGGGTTATCTGTACAATTTCGGGT
>JAJUGS010000378.1 GCA_029265875.1 Prolixibacteraceae bacterium | reverse complement strand
TAGCCGTAATTTCAACCATTCTACCTTCAAGAAAACTGAAAAAACGGCGGGCGTGTTCCATTTCATTCAGGGCTGTTTCTTCGAAAAGAGCGGCAATTTGCTCCAATCCTTCATCACGTGCCTGTTTGGCAAAATAATCGTAACGCATACGTGCCTGCGATTCGCCTGCAAACGCTTTTAACAGATTTTGCTCTGTTCTTGTACCTGCTAATGAGCTCATATTTTTTTGTTTTTGGTTTTTATTGCGAGCAATAAATTTAGTAAAAGCCCTGCTTAGAATGAATTCAAATCTGCACTGAATCTTAATTTTTACTCTTTCTGAATAAGAGTTCTATCCATCGTTGGCAAATAGTAAATTTTTGCGAAATTTGCAGGCTGAAAATTTTGATTGTATGACCATTGAAGAGGTACAGAACGAAATTATTGAGGAGTTTTCAGTTTTTACCGACTGGATGGATAAATATGCCTATCTGATTGAGTTGGGAAACGAACTCCCGCATCTCGACCCGAAAGAAAAAACAGACCAGCACCTGATAAAAGGCTGCCAGAGCCGGGTTTGGCTGGTTGCCGACATGACAGATGGCAAAATAAATTTCAGAGGTGAAAGCGATGCTGTAATTGTAAAAGGACTTGTTGCTTTACTGCTGCGTGTTGTTTCAGGCCGGACTCCCAAAGAAATCATTGAAAATGAACTGCATTTTATCGATGACCTTGGGTTAAAACAACACCTCTCTCCCACCCGCTCCAATGGTTTGCTGGCAATGGTAAAACAAATCAGATTGTATGCTGTTGCTTATAATAAAATTGCAGGATAAAGTGTGAAAGAGATGGACAAAAGAATAGACCTTATCATCAATAACCTGAAAGAGGTGTACGACCCGGAAATCCCGGTTAACATCTACGATTTGGGGTTAATATACAATGTTGATATCGATGAAGATAACAACGCCAATATTCTGATGACTTTGACAGCTCCCGGCTGCCCGGTGATTGATGTATTGATTGACGATGTTACCAACGCGGCAAAAGCTGTTGAGGGAATTGAGAATGTAAATGTTGAACTTACTTTCGACCCGCCCTGGGATAAATCGATGATGAGCGAGGAAGCAAGGCTTGAACTTGGATTCTTCTGACAATCAGCATAATTCCCCAATTTATTCACCCAAAAAATAATCAGCATAAACAATTATATGCTGTCGCAATGTTTTGAGTGTGTTTTAATTTTTTCACCAAAAACAAATGACCGGCATGGATTAACTCACGTTATTTTGTGTTTACGGCTAAAAAGACAAAAAAAAAGGCAGCTTCTACAAGCTGCCTCAAAGCCATGAAAACAATTAAACAATGTTCAGAAAACAGAAAACTAGAAACAATTAAATCGTCATAATATCTTTTTCCTTGGCTTTCACCAGGTTATCAATTTTCACACTAAAACTGTTGGTCATTTCCTGTACTTCTTCTTCAGCAGCTTTTACGATATCTTCAGCCACTCCTTCTTTTTGAAGCTTTTTCAGACTTTCGTTTGCTTCTTTCCGTACAGTCCTGACACTTACTTTTGCAATCTCACCTTCGTGCTGTGCCTGTTTTACAAGGCCTTTCCTTCTTTCTTCGGTAAGAACGGGTACATTAATACGTATAATCTCACCGTTGTTATCAGGATTAAAACCCAGATTGGCATTTAAAATTGCCTTTTCAATCACCGGAATCATTTTCTTCTCCCAGGGTTGAATTGCAATTGTTCTTGCATCGGGTGTATTGATATTTGCAACCTGATTCAAAGGTGTCATGCTTCCGTAATAATCAACCATCACTCCGTCTAACATTACCGGCGATGCTTTACCTGCCCTTACGTGAATCAACTCTTTTTCAAGATGATTAATCGCGGCTTTCATTCTTTCCTTTGAATGCTCTAAAACAAAATCAACTTCTTCCTGCATCAGTATTAAAATGTTTCAAATAACTAAGGTGAGCAAATATAAAAAAAAATTAAATAATTAAAATTTTATCTAAAAAATATTCCCGGATACCTGTCGAAAAACTTTAGCGATGAACATAGGTACCAATGTTTTCTCCAGCCATAACTTTCTGTAAATTACCCTTTTGATCCATATTAAACACCAAAAGCGGCAAATTATTTTCTTTACACATGGTTGTGGCAGTAAGATCCATAATCCGGAGATTACGGTTGTAAATTTCATCAAAGCTAATGGTATCAAATTTTACAGCATCGGGATCTTTCTCCGGATCGGCGGTATAAATTCCGTCAACCCGGGTACCTTTCAGCATTACATCGGCTTCAATCTCAATTCCGCGCAAGGCACTTGCTGTATCGGTTGTAAAAAAGGGATTGCCTGTTCCGCCTGCAATAATTACCACTTCGCCCTTGTTCAGCGCGTCAATTGCTTTTTCCTTGGTATAATACTCGCCAATCGGTTCCATTCTGATTGCCGTCATCACGTGTGAACGGATCCCGTAAGTTTTTAATGCCGAATTCAACGCCAGGCTGTTTATTACCGTGGCCAGCATTCCCATCTGGTCGCCTTTTACCCTGTCGAAACCTTTGGCTGCACCGCTTAATCCCCTGAAAATATT
>JAJUGS010000047.1 GCA_029265875.1 Prolixibacteraceae bacterium | reverse complement strand
TAATCAAACCGGTTAAATTGATTCCGTCAATCAAAATTTATTACTCGATTGAAAATAGGCTGTCCGACAAATTTTATTTGACTACGTCGATTTTCAATTCCGTATTTTTACCCATGATGTTTATTGTTTGCAAAACAAATCTACTACATGGGGCCAAACTTTTTCAGGGAGTAACCCCAACTTTTATTTTATTCCACGTTCAGTGGTGATTTATTTTTTTTCAGCAGAGCCAATATATACAATTCGTTTCACATCTGCATTTTATCTGAAATGAATGATAACAGAATTTGTATTCCCCACACCATTCACCACTGCATACCGCGACTGATTGACCTGATCGACCTTTACTTTCACATTTCGGCCATTGATTGAAGCAGTGGCGCTCTTCATTCTTTCAGGAACCGGGACACGCAGTGTAAACTTGTCGAACCTGCCCTGGGTGCTTATTTTCACCTGGTTACTTTTCGGGTTAAACTCATAGCTGTAACTCACCTGGTTGCCATTGCTACCATAACCAACATTCACACTTGTCTTTTCGATTCCGGCGAAATACCAGCGTGGCGAAATTTCAACCTCCTGAAACAAGATGCTTTTATCGACCACTCCGGCCAATCCTTCAACCAGGGCGCTCACAAAGGCCGCCTCGCCCCATTCATCAGGGATGGCTTCCTTTTGCGCCGTGCCGTCGCCATTCACGCAGCCTGGCAAAGTCCGGTTGTTCTTGTCCATAATCTGTTCGGCAACTTTAAGTTGTTCAATGGCATACGTTTCGAATCCGTTTTGGAAGGCAGCTTTGCACAGTTCGCCGCCCACCAAGGGTAAAACAGCGCCATTCATATATTCCCCTACGGCATATTTGCCAAAATGTGGATGTATGCTTGGATAAATTCCGAACCAGGGCGCCATTGATTCACTTTTGGTTTTTTCGCCAATTTCCTGATAAGTCTGAATGATGGAAGCCGACATTTCGCGTGTGGGCGCTCCCCGGTTCATGGAGTAAGTATTCGATAATCCGATGGAATTGACCGGATCGGTTTTAATGTGCGACGGAACTGGCTCTTCAGGAATAAAATGGGCATAAAATTTACCGTTCCAGCAAATTGAATTCAACCGCTGGCGGAAAACATCGCCCTGCAAATCCCATTCGCGGGCTGCATCGGTTTGTCCAACTGCCCCAAACAAAACGGCCAGTTGTTTACAAGCCTGGAACATGCCGCTGTTGTCGCCATGCATGATGCCTTTGGGCGTTTCGGGCAGGTTGCCGATGTGATAAAGCAGGCGTTCAACACTTTTCAGCGAGTCGGGTTCCGAAGTAAAATCCCAGGTATCAATCGAATACGGGCGTTTCACCAGCAGGTTTTTCGACGACCAGCGCAGCGGATCGCTCATTTCGTATTTCATGCCTTTTACCAGCGTGGGCAGCCATTGTTTCAGAAAAGCCTGATCGCCGGTGGTCTGCCAATTGGTATAAACGCCTTCTACCAGCAGGTATTCCAAATCGGCCTCAATGGGCATCCTGAAGAAAAAATTCTGATTGTTCACATCCACAAAATAAAACTCGTTGGGGAAACAGTTCGTGAAAAACAATTGCCCAACATTTTTATCCTTGTACGAATCCCAGTAATCGAAATACATGCCTTTTGGGGTTTGGCGGCCCATGAAAAAGTCGATGTAACTGGCCATGTCTTTCTCCCAGTATTTGTAGGCTTTCATGGTGTGAATATGGTCGCGCACCCATTCAACAAACATCAGGCGCTCCTTGCCGTCGAGCATTACTTTTTTAACGCGGCCATTTTCGTAAAGGCTTTTTTTCAGGTCGTTCAGCATGGTTCCGTACATTCCGGAACCTTCGTCAAAGGTGGTTTGGGCGAAAGTTGCAATAGAAATTATGAAAAAAAGGCCTGGCAAAAGAATTTTGATTTTTTTCATTTTTGGTTCAGATTTAGTTAATTCAGATTAATCAATTACAAAATACAATCAGAAAAAATGATTTGGGGATTACATCGCCTGTCTTTCCAATTTTAAATCGTTCTGAGTATGTTTATTGAACCTGTTGTGATTTGCAACCAAATTTTCTTTTAAAATATGTGGCACAAAATATAACAGTCGCCGGATCGGGAAATAGCAATTTTGAATGCTGCAAAAATTGTATTCAATGTTTCTATTATTCACAATTAATTTGATTTAGTTATTACAGTTTTATTTTAAGTAAACAATTACCCGTTAAAAATCCCCTAAAGTATTTCAATGAACTAACCCTAAAATGTGCCATAAAATATTTCGGGATTGTAATCAGAGAGGTATTTTTTTGGGGGGCAACTTGAAAAATACAGAAAACAATTAACAAAACGATTTTCGGAATTGAGGGGAAAAAAATAGTCATTTCATCCAAATCCTTATATTTCATGCCTGTTTGTTAGTTTATTTTTAATTTTGAATTAGTAAGATTGTACGATTGAAAAACGATTTACAGATACAAAACCTGCTTGATCGGATCAGTAAAAACGATGAAAAAGCACTGCAGCCATTGTTTGAGTTGTATGGAGATGGTTTGTTGCGTTTTTCAGTTTCAATCATTAAAAAGAAAGAGTTGGCAGAAGAAGTGGTATGCGATGTTTTTTTTCAGTTGTGGCTGCAACGGAAAAAGGCCTCATCGATCGAAAATATAAAGGCCTACTTATTTACTGCCACTAAAAACACAACACTCAATTATCTCGAAAAGGAAAAAAGAGTCAGATTTTCCACACTGGAAGACATTTCTGTTACCCTGCCAATAGATGAGATTTGTCCTGAAACTGAGCTTATTTCGGCTGAGTTGCGAAATGCAATAGAACAGGCCATACAGCGCCTTCCTGAAAGGTGTAAACTGATTTTCAGTCTTGCAAAAATTGAACAGTTCAAGTACAAAGAAATAGCGCAGATTCTTGGTATTTCAGTCAAAACCATCGACCATCAGCTCACCATTGCAATAAAAAAAATCGGAGAAGCGATTGAGCAACATCTGAAAAACTGATCATTTATTAATTTTTCTGGTTTTTTTTAGGGGATTTACTTTTACACATTGTCATACAAAAACTACAAAACCAATATTTAATGAACTTTGAATTTTTGAAAAAGCGCGCAATTACTCTATTGTGCGGAATTACGATTGGGATAACCGGATATACTGCTCAGGACGATACAATTAAGGTGCAACCGGCTATTGCCATACCCGATTTTGATGGATATGCGACAGACGAAATCTGGAATTCGGAAGGTGTAAATTGGCAACCAATCGACCAGGTTTGGATGCCCTGGAAAGGCACGGTTCCAACTGCCGATGATTTTAAAGGGCGGTTTAAACTTGTTTGGCGCGAACCGGAAAACCTGCTCTTCTTTTTTGTTGAAATTACGGATGATGTATTTGTGGATGGGTATAATTTTGCAACGAATGGCCCATTTGGTTACCCCAATTATGATGTTGTGGAGATTTTTCTGGATGAAAACCGTTCAAAAGGTCCCCATGTTTTTGACAATGGAACTGAAAATGCACAAAACGCCTTTTCATACCATATCACTCTCAATGCGCCGGATGATGGAAAGACAACATCCGTTTTTACGGTTGAAGATCTCGATGGCAGAGATTGGGGCAATTCATGGGTGGTAAACTATGCTAAACACTTCCCCGATTTTGTTATGAGAAAAGAAGGCAATAATTACTACTATGAATTTTCTTTAAAAGTTTTTAATGATACTTATCCCACCCAGCAAAAAAATGGTACAACTTCAACTGATATTGAGAAATCGAGGGTGGTTTTGGCTCCTGAGAAAATAATGGGATTCACCATGGCCTATTGCGACAATGATGCCAACGATGGAAAACGCGATCATTTTTTTGGTTCGGTACCCGGAAAAGAATATACGGGAAATTTTGGTTTCAGTGGAACGCAATACAGCATTTCTACAGAAAACGGACAGAAAATTTTCAATACCCACTGGATGACCGCCTCGGATTATGGTGTGGCCAAACTTATGAAATCGGGAGTTACCGGTATCCCGAAAGAAACAGTTGCCAACAAACAAAAAGTAAAAATTAACCCCTCACAGATTAGTTCTACACTGAATATCACAATAAACGATACGGCAACGGGTCGGGTTAAAATAGAATTATACAATCTGAATGGTATTAAAATGGCTGAATTTTCAGAAATGAAGAATGAAGCGGTTTATACAGGATCGCACAATATTGCCCATCTGATTAAAGGTATTTACATTACCCGGATAACGCTCAATAAAGAAACATCAACACAGAAAATCATCAAGTTATAACAGCAATAAAGATTAAGCACTTATGAAAAATAAACTGCCTCGTGAAATTCCCAAACGTTTTAAATCATGGAAAGAAAAACTTGATCAATGGTCGGTGCCTGTAAAAATTTCCTTCTTTGTTCTCGGCGTTGTATCAACCATCTGGTTCCTGATCAGGGTGATACCAAAACCATCAAGAGCCGCTTATCCTTGCATGAGAACGGCAGCACCATTTATGTCGGCATTTGTAATATATCTGTTAAGCTTTTCAGGTGCTTTTTTAGCATTTCGTAAGGCAAAAGACAGTTTTTACAAATCGAAATATTTAATGACCGGAATTTTTGCATTAGCTGCAATTATTTCATCAGCCATTTTTTTCGGACATGATGCCCGCGTTGCACTCGCCCAGGTTTTCAGTGTGAATGCCCCCCTACCCGATGCCCCGAATTCACCCATGGGAACTGGCAAGGGAATTCATCCCGGCCGGGTGGCATGGGTTTACAATGCCGATGCCACAAATATTAATTGTACCAATAGCTGGGGTCCCGATGGTAAAGGAGGCACCGCAGATGATGATGGTTATTTCCTCCCAAAAAATACCGACAAAGAAGTGGTGAAAGCAATGCTTGACAGTGCAATTATGAACATTGCCGGCGAAACCACTGTACAAAAATCGTGGGAGAAAATTTTTAAACATTTCAACAATCAGAAAGGCCGGGGTGAAGTTGGCTATTCACCTGACCAAACAATCTTTATAAAAGTCAACCAGGGAACCGGCTCGTGGCTGATCGACCAAAATACGATGAATCCCAATACACAGTCATGGGCTAAAGCAAATTACGGCATTGCCGAAACTTCGCCACAGACAATACTTGCAGTGGTCAACCAGTTAGTTAAAGGATTCGGAGTACCCGAAGAGATGATTTACATTGGCGACCCCATTGCCCATCTTTATCAATATACCATTGATGTGATTAAAACCGAATACCCGAATGTGAAATTTTTCGACCATAACCTTTCAAAACTGGGTCGGACAGTAAGCCGGGGACTTACCACCAGCAGTGTAATTTACTATTCGGATAAGGGAAAGGAAATGCCCGGAGCTGTTTCAGATAAAATGTACAGGGAAATGTATGAGGCAGATTACCTGATTAATATTGCAGCATTGAAAGCACATGCAAGGGCCGGAATTACCTTGTGTGCAAAAAACCATTTTGGTTCACATGGCCGCGACGGTGCTTCACATTTGCATCCCGGATTAATTGCCCCTGAAAACGATATCATACAACGATCAGAATATAAAATGTACCGGGTGCTTGTTGACCTGATTGGCCATGAAAAACTGGGCGGAAATACCTTGCTTTTTGTTGTTGATGGTTTATGGGGCGGCCCCGAAGCCACTGAAAAACCGGTAAAATGGAAGATGGCCCCTTTTAATAACGACTGGCCCGGTTCACTTTTAATTTCACAAGACCAGGTTGCATTGGAATCGGTTTGCCTTGATTTTCTGAGACAGGAAGCCACAATGAATACGGTAATGAAAAACAGGCCATTATTTGGTGCGGTTGACGATTACCTGCACCAGGCTGCCGATCAAGCAAATTGGCCTGCGGGTATTGTTTACGACCCGGAAGATGACGATACCCCGATTGAAAGTCTTGGTGTGCATGAACACTGGAATAATGCCACAGATAAACAATATTCACGCAACCTGAAATCAGGAACCGGAATTGAACTGGTTTCAACCCCGAAATCGCTGGTTCAGAACGTAACAACCGGGATCAATGACAGGAAATCAAACATTGCTGTGAGAGTTTATCCAAATCCGGCTACCGATAAAATCCGGGTGAATTGTAGTTTGACAGATGAACCAGATGTTCAGCTTTATATTCATAATTTATCGGGAGTACTTGTATTTCAGCAGAAAATTGAGAACCCGGTGGGTTTAATAAACCAGGAGTTAAACTTACCTGAAGGAATTGCAAAAGGAAATTACCTGGTAAGCATTGTTGGGAAAAAACAGCACGCTTCGGTAAAACTTACTGTGAACTGAAAATTTTTGAAATCTTTTTAAGGGATTTTCAAATAAATCTTGTTTAAACAATATCGAATTTAATTTTAATGGAAAAAGAAAATATCTGGAATAATATTACACGAAAAATTGCAGGTGAAGCGTCATCTGAGGATCAGAAAAAAGTGGATGAATGGGTTGAAAACTCTCCTGAAAACAGAAAGACCTATCATATTCTTAATCAACTCTGGAATTATAAATCCGGTCATAAAAATCCTATACTGTACTTATTCAGTACAATTCAACGCCGGATAACGGTTTTTCAGAACCAACCCGCAAAACCGTTCTATAATACTACTTTTTTCAGGGTTGCAGCCATAGTTGTATTGATTTTGCTGTCCAACTTCATGGTTTATCTGATCGGTGGCAAAATGCAAACCGAGAAGTTTTCAGCGTGGCAGGAAATTGTGGTGCCTCGTGGTAACCGTATGAAAATTATTTTGCCTGATAGTACCGTTGTATGGCTTAACAACGAAACAAGATTAAAGTATGCAACTGATTTTCAAAAAAACAGGTCGGTTGAACTTGTTGGCGAAGCCTATTTTAACGTTACACACGATGCTGCACATCCGTTTTTGGTAAATATTGGCAAACACCAGATTAAGGTGTTAGGTACAAAATTTTCCGTCAATGCGTATCCTGAAGAAAATATTATAGAAACATCCCTGATTTCGGGGTCAGTTCAATTTGAAACGTTTGCAGAAACAAACCAATCGAAATCGTATTTACTGGAGCCGGGGAACACGCTTTTGTATGATAAAAGCAACAATACATTCAACCTTGAAAAAATACAATCGGCTTATTATGCATACTGGGAAAACGGAATGTATTCATTTAAAGATGAAAGCTTTGAAAGTCTCTCCTACAAAATCAAGCGGATTTTTAATATCGAGATTGTTTTTGAAGATCAGAAACTTAAAACCAAAACATTTACAGGCACTATCGGCATAAACGATAACATTTTCATTTTTATGGAAGCAATCAGAAGGACTGCCGCAGAACCAATTGAGTACAAATTCAATAAAAATATAATATATGTTAAATACAAAAAGGGGCAATAATTAATTATTTAAAAGTAAGGCAGGAAATGCTGCAACATTTCCTGCCAGAAAAGTTAAAACAAGAAAACCCTGTTTTAACACAGTTAACTAAGTCGTTAAACTTTATGAATCAAATCTATGAAAAAAAAACCAGTATGGGGTGATTGCGTATGTAATCATACCATTTATAAACTAATTCTTATGAGCAAGATAACATTTCTATTGTTTTTTGCAGGTCTTCTTCAGGTTTCGGCATCAGGATATGCACAACTTACCAGATTCAGCCTTAATATGACCAATGTTCCGATTGTTGAGGTATTCGAACAAATTGAAGCACAGAGTGAGTTTCGATTTTTTTATGATAATTCACAGGTGGAACTTAATCAGAAAGTTAGTGTTGAAATGACCGATCGCAGAATAGAAGATGTTCTGGACAACATTTTTAAAAACACCAGTTTCAGCTATGAAGTGTTGGATCGTCATATTCTGGTAAAAACCAAAACCGAAAATAATGGATCAACTGTTCCTGCAAAAGGATTACAGGAAAATAACGCGGTTCGCGGAACAGTATTCAACGCGAAAGACAAGGAGCCTATGCCGGGAGTAACCGTACTGGTAAAAGGCACCAACAATGGAACTATTACCGATGCAAATGGTAATTATTCCATATCGAATATTGGTAACGGCCAAATTCTTGTGTTTTCCTTTATTGGCATGGCAACCCAGGAAGTTGAAATTGCAGGAAGACAGCTAATTAATGTTGAATTACAGGAAAATGTGATTGGTGTTGAGGAAGTGGTGGTTATTGGTTACGGTACCGTTAAAAAATCAGATTTAACAGGATCTGTCGCAGTTGTTTCAACCAAAGAATTAACACGCAATCCTTCATCAAGTGCGGCACAATCTTTACAGGGACGTGCCCCCGGGGTACTTGTAATACAAAATGGCACACCTGGAGGTGGAGCCACAATTCGTGTACGCGGAGTAGGATCAATCAACAAAGGATCAGATCCGATTTATATTGTAGATGGTGTTGAAGCAGGCAGTATAAGTGGTATTCAGCCACATGAAATTGAGAGTATGCAGGTTTTGAAAGATGCTTCTGCAACAGCAATTTATGGTGCCAATGGTTCGAACGGAGTTATTATTATCACAACCAAAAGAGGAAAATCGGGTAAACCACAGGTTAATTTTAACGCTTATGTGGGTGTCAACCTTGCTCCTGAGCAATATGATGTAATGAATGCTGACCAATATGCTGCATTCTATAAGAATATTTATGGCGATCGTCCTGAATACAACCAGCCATTCCGTGAAAAATATTACGGCGAAGGTTGGCAGGAAGGTACCAACTGGCAGGACCAGATGTTTAAAACAGGGTTAAATCAGAATTATCACCTGTCGATTGCCGGTGGCGGAGAAAACAGCAATTATAGCATTGCAATGGGTTATGTGCGTGAAGATGGCACCGTGATTAAAACAAATGCTGAACGTTATAACATTCGCGCCAATTCAGATTTTAAACTTGGGCGTTTCGTGAAAATGGGCGAAAGCATCAGCCTTACTTACAACATAAGTGAATCGCCCATTACCAACCAGGCCTCGGTTTATGATTTAAACACCTCGCCATTAATGAAAATTTATAACCCTTATTACAAAGGTGGTTTCGAATCGTGCCAGACAATTTATTGGGAAGATGCCGAAGGTAATTTACAACAAGGTGCAATTCCAAATGGTTATACAGGCCCGGTTTATAACAATACATTAGGCAACGATAAACCAAACCTGCTGGCTGCCCCATCTCTGGGCGATAATCATAATTACGGCCTTAGCACCAGGGCGAATTTTTATATGCAAATTGATTTCACACCATGGTTAATGTATAAAATAACACCCGCTGCCGAAATAGGCAATTGGCGAAATAAAAGATGGATGCCACAGTTTACCGGCAATCGTGCTCCTGGCAGTGCATCACTTTCAGAAGGTTATGGAGAAGGGATAACATTAAACCTTGAAAACCAGATTCTTTTTAATAAAAAATTCAAAGATATTCACAATGTTCAGGCAACGTTTGTACACCAGGTAAAATCGAGTACCAACAACAGCATTTCAGGCAGCGTTAACGGTTTCGATTTCGAACAATTAAATACACTGTCGAACGGTGGCACGGCTTCGTCTGTTTTAAGCGGATACACCTCTGATTACAGGATGCTCTCCTACCTCGGACGCGTAATTTATGATTATAAAGGAAAATATTTTTTCACCGGATCATTACGGTCGGATGGTGTTTCTGTATTTGCGCCTGCTTATCGCAGGGGTAATTTCTTCTCGGCTTCGGCAGCATGGAAAGTAAATGAAGATTTCTTTAAAGATGTTGAACAGATTGACGCACTTAAATTGCGTTTTGGATGGGGACAAACCGGTAACTCTGATATTGGCGGAGGTTTTCAGTACCTCGATAAAATTTCGGAAGCAACACAATTTTCGCCCGTATTTGGCGACGACCAGCACATTGCCCGTGCACAATATGTTTTTTATGGTTTTGGGTCAAAGGAAATTCACTGGGAAGCTGCTGAAATGCTGAACTTTGGGATTGACCTTAATATGTTTGGCAATCGTCTGCAAACCAGCGCCGAATACTATATTAAAAACAACAACGACCTTCTGGTGGCTATACCCATCTCTGCCGCTTTTGGCCGTCAGGACGGAAATCCCTGGTTTAATACCGGAAATATCCAGAACCGGGGGATTGAGCTGTCGTTACAATGGAGAGAAAAACGTGGCGAATTTGAATATGGAATTGTTTCCAATTTCACAACCATTAAAAATGAAGTAAAATATTTGCCGGTAACCGATATAACCACTGGTAACAACCGTACTATCGAAGGCCATTCGATTGGCGCTTTATATGGTTTTGTATCCGACGGAATTATTCAGTTGAATGAAGATAATTATACAAAAGGACCAGACGGAAACTGGCAAAAAGATGCCAATGGATTATACACCGGGTACAAACATGCCACACATGCCGGAAATACGCCACAACCCGGCGATATTATGTACAAAGACTTAAATGCTGATGGCGATGTTACCGATCTTGACAAAACCATCATCGGAAAAACAATTCCAAGTTTTAATTACTCGTTAGGATTCGATTGCAATTATAAAAACTTTGATGTGAGCCTGTTTTTTTATGGCGTTGGAGATTTTCACATCTACAATGCACAAAGGGCCAACTTGTCGAGCATGAACAGTCAGGACATGGATCATAACAAACTCAACGATTTTGCCCAAAATTACTGGACATTGGAAAATGCAAGCACAACACACGTTCGTTTAGATCCTTCGAACCGGAACGTCAACGACCGAATTTCCACATTCTGGATTGAGGATGGCTCATTTCTGAGGCTGAAAGATACACAGGTTGGATATACTTTACCCGAAACTTTTTGCACCAGAATCGGAATCGCCAGCCTCAGGTTGTATGTCAATGCATCCAACCTTTTCTGTATAACAAGCTACAAAGGACGCGATCCTGAAGGATTTATCTCAAGCAATCCGCTTTCAAGCGGTACTGACTCCGGTAGTTACTCAATGCCAAAAACTTTTACCGGTGGTTTGCAAATTCAGTTTTAATCAGAAATCCTTAAAAGAATTAAAGAGATGAAAAAGTTACTTTCAATTTTTATACTGGCAGCAGTTTTTATCGCCTGTTCCGATGAATTCCTGGAAACAGAAAATAAAAACAGCCTTGATGTTGGTTCGTTTTTCAAAACCGAAAACGATTTGTTATTAGCGGTTAATGCTGCATACACACCTTTTGCACACGGGGGTATGTTCGGAAATTTTTATTTGCTTCGTCTGAATCAGATCGATCCGTATATCTGGTTCGAAAACCCAAAATCGGGTTTAGACCAGATGATTATCAACACATCCGATTTCAGCGCTCCATGGAACGAATTGTACCGTGGGCTTTATCGCACTTCAGATATTCTGGCTAACGCTGATCGTTTAAAAGACATTGTTACACCAGAAAAACTCAATGAATACAAAGGTCAGCTTAAAGGGCTGAGAGGTATGTATTACTTCTATTTGGTGACCTGGTTTAATACCCCGATTTATTATGACGAAACAAATGTTCCGACAAATCCGCTGGAAGGCATGACCAATGGTACTCCTGAACAGTTCTGGAACAAACTTGAAGAGGATTTAACCTTTGCAGCCAATAACCTGCCTGCCACCTGGCCATCAAATGAAGCAGGCCGGATTACCAGAGGAACTGCCAATGCTGCCCTTGGAAAAGCCTTGCTATACAAACATTATCAATATTACCTGCGTTTTGGTAAAGGTGGAACAGCAGAAGCAAAAGCCAATATCGAAAAAGCAAAAGCAGCTTTGAAGAAAGTGATAGACAGCGGGGTTTATGAGTTGATAAAACCATTGAGTCAAACTAAAGAAGATTACCAGGCCGCGCTTTTATCGAATTATTCCTATGAAGATATTCCCGTTGGAACAAAAGTCTATAAAGCCGAAAACAACAAAGAATCGGTATGGGAAATTCAATACAACGATGATAACCGGGCAGCACAGGGTTGGTTACCCGGCTGGCAGTGGGGTGGAAATTTAAATTACGCCTACTTATCGCCATTTGGCTACCGAAACCTCGAAATCGACCCTACTCTTTGGTACGAATATGAAACTGCCGGTGCACCAGCAGGCTACGACCGCGACCCTCGTGCATACGCAACCTGTTTTCTTGAAGGCGATTTGCTCGACTGGCGTGAAGAAACCGGGAAAAAAATTCCTTTCCAGAGTGCAATTCATGCCAAATCAATTGTTTACAACTATAAATTGTACAACGGGCCGGTACCCAGCCAGGCACTCGGTTTGAAAAAATACAATTATCCGCAATTCGTCGGAAAGTCATCCCCTAATTCAGCACCTTTCAATGTGCGAATTATCCGGTATGCCGATGTTCTTTTAATGTATGCTGAAGCTTGTTACCTGGTAAATAATGATGCTGACGGAACAGGACTGGCTGCTTTAAACGAAGTCAGGGCAAGAGCAGGAATGCCTGCCATTGGAAAACTCACCCCAGCGGCCATTGTGCACGAAAGGGCTGTTGAGTTATCAACTGAAGGTCACCATTACATGGACATTGTGCGGTGGATGTACGACCCGAATTTCCCGATTGACCTCGCGAAACTTTTCGGTGGTAAATTCAATCGTGAGAAGAACTATTGTTTCCCAATCCCCCAATCAGAAATTGATGCAAACAAGGGTTCACTGAAACAAAACCCAGGTTGGTAATTGATTCATTTAAAAACCTATAAACTATGAAAAATCTAAAGAAAATAATTTATATGCTGTCTATTTCCTTCCTGGCATTCTCGTGTATTGAGGAGGAAATGATTGAAACGAATCCGAGTTTTATCCTTTCGTTTGAACGCGATGGTGCATCAAGTGCCACCGCCGGAACGCGATTTTTTGTAATTCCTGACGGGTCAGGCGAATTTTTTACCCTTTTTGATGGTACTGAAGGCCACATTTGGGGTGAACCGGGTGCTAAAGGAACTGATTTTAATAAGGCAGATTCGCTACCGGTTAATTATGCCAAAGCCGGAAAATACAATTTAACTTTGGTGGTTGGCAGCACGGGTGATTATGGGAACAAATTCTCTCAAAACTTTAAAACTGTTACCATTGATGTTGTCGATTACAGAAATTCATTTACAGTATTTAATATAAACGGCACCGACGGTAACATTACCCCCAGCAACGAAATCCTGTTTTCAGTGCCCGATGTTGTAACCGATTATAATTTTGTTGCCAGTTTCGGTGTCAACTCTCCCGATGCCAAGGTATATGTAAACGGAATTGAACAAGAGTCGGGCAAAACCATCAACGACTTTTCAGCCCCTGTGGTGTATGTAATAAAATCAAGGCAGGGAACAGAACAAACTTATACAGTAAAGTTTTCCACATTCCCATCTTCCAATGAAAAAGCCATTACCAAATTTCAGTTAGGAGTTGGCGGCAATGGTGAAATTGCTCAAATTGATGAAGAGAAAAAGATTATAAATCTTGTATCAAACTATGCCACCAATTTATCATCTGTCCGGTTAATTATTGCTTCATCGTTTGCCAGCACGGTTTATATCAACAATACTTTATATTCCGACAGAAAGAATTATAATCTGACTTCAACCGGGATAAGTGAAATAAAGGTTGTGGCACAAAACAAATCAGAAGTAATTTATAAGTTGAACACCACGCTTGATAAACCTGTGAACACATTCACATTTGCAGGCCTGGTACCGGCACCGCAGGGAGTTATTAACGAAACTGACAAAACCATTACAGTAGATGTTTTGAAAGGAACCGATATTACAAAATTGATAGCGGTTTGGACCGGTACGGTTGGGAAAGTTACTGTTGGCACTACAACACAGGTAAACGGCAAAACCGAAAATAACTTTTCTACCCCGGTTACCTACACCTTTTACAAGGGCACAACTCCAGGCGATAAATACAAAGTCACTGTAAACGTAAAATAAGTGATTTTTGATAAAACTATGAATACCTATTTATTAACTATTAAATTTTAAACTCATGAAAAAAGTTTTTACCTTTTTGATGATTTCATTTTTTTGTGCATCGCTGTTATATGCACAGGATGAAAATGATTCGATTTATGTAAAAGACTGGAAATTCCCGATTGGTTGGTGGTTTCCAAATCAACCTGTTCCGGCAGAAGGAATTGATGCATACCCAAGGTTACAGGCAACAGCCACAGTGGTAGCCGAATTTGATGCCCAAAACGCTGATTTTGACACTGAATGGGCAAAAATTGCCGGAGATGGATATGTACTCGGTGGTGAAGGGAAACGACTGGGTCTCGCAGCATCTGACAAAGGAGCCGCCGATTTTACCGGATCTTTCAAAACACTTACCGATGGCAGTAATATTTACATTTTATTGCAATATACCGATGACGATGTTACCGGTAACGAAACTGTTGAAGTTGCCTGGGCACCTTATCTGAAAATTAATGCACCCGAAGTAGCCAACTATCCGGCTGCCTGGTATGCACGTTATTATCAGTTTGGTGCATACAAAGCAACATTCAAAAGAACCGGATTCGATGCAGCCATGATTGTAACAGGTTCAGGACCAAACAGCGATGGTTCTAATGGCAATATCAACTGGGGCGGAACTAACGATATTTTGTCGAACAATCTGTTTGTTGATGACAAAACAGCTGTTGGTTCAAAAACAGTAAAACAGATTATTACCATTGGCTTTGCATGCCTTACCGGTGAAGCAAGACCGGAGTTTACTGCTGAAATCTGGAAAGCGTTAAACGATGGAAAAGGTATTTCGCTCGATATGAAAGTGAACGATGTGGATGCCGATGATGCATTAACCGGTGATCCGGCCGTACAAAAACCTGCTGAATATTGGTGGAACTCAACCAACAACGATGCTTATGCAGTAACCTGGTATGCTGGTTTCCTCGCCATGGGAGAATCATTACCCACAGAAGGAGATGCAGCTTATGTAAAAGACTGGAAATTCCCGATTGGATGGTGGTTCCCGAATCAACCGGTGCCTGCTGAAGGAATCGAAAACTATCCACGCGAAGTGGCTACAGCTCCACAAGTGGCAAATTTTGATGCGCAATCGGCAAATTTTGACGCTGAATGGGCAAAGATTGCCGGTGACGGCTATAAACTCGGGAAACCCGGGAGCCGCCTGGGACTTGCAGCCTCTGAAAAGGGCGACAGCGATTTCAAAGGTTCATTCAAAGCGTTCTGCGATGAATCAAACATCTATATTTTGTTACAATATACCGACGACGATGTAACCGGAAATGAAACCGTTGAGGTGGCATGGGCACCTTATCTGAAAATCGATGCTCCGGAAGTTGCAAACTATCCGGCGGCCTGGTATGCACGGTATTATCAATTTGGCGCCTACAAAGCCACCTTCAAGAAAACCGGCTTTGATGCAGCCATGATAGTAACAGGTTCTGGCCCGAACAGCGATGGCTCAAATGGGAACATTAACTGGGGCGGAACAAATGATATTTTATCCAATAACCTGTTCCTCGATGATAAAACTGCGGTTGGTTCAAAAACCGTGAAACAGATAATCACCATCGGTTTTGCCTGTCTCACGGGCGAAGCCAGGCCTGAATTTAACCTTGATATCTGGAAAGCATTAAACGAAGGGAAAGGTATTTCACTGGATATGAAAGTAAACGATGTGGATACTGACGATGCCCTTGCCGGTGATCCGGCCGTTCAGAAACCAGCAGAATACTGGTGGAATACGACAAACAACGATGCTTATGCGGTTACCTGGTATGCAGGCTTCCTGGCTGCAGGTAATCCATTGCCAACATCAAACGATGCTGAATATGTAAAAGACTGGAAATTCCCGATTGGATGGTGGTTCCCGAATCAACCGGTGCCTGCTGAAGGAATTGACAATTATCCACGCAAAGTGGCAAGTGCTGCAAGGATCACCAATTTCGATCCTCAAACTGCCAATTTTGATACCGAATGGGCAAAAATACCTGGCGAAGGATATAAACTGGGTGAACCGGGAAGTCGCCTTGGTCTTGCAGCATCTGATAAGGGCGACAGCGATTTCAAAGGTTCCTATAAAGCCTTCTGTGATGAATCGAATATTTACATTCTGCTACAATTTACCGACGACGATGTTACAGGCAATGAAACATATGAGGTTGCCTGGGCTCCTTACCTGAAGATTGATGCCCCCGAAGTTGAAGGTTACCCCGCTGCATGGTATGCACGTTATTATCAGTTTGGCGCTTATAAAGCTACTTTCAAAAATACAGGTTTTGATGCTGCCATGATAGTTACAGGCTCAGGTCCAAATGCCGATGGTTCAAACGGTAACATCAACTGGGGCGGAACCAACGATATTCTTTCGAATAACCTTTTCCTTGATAACAAAACTGCAGCAGGTTCAAAAACTGTTAAATGGATTGTTACGATTGGTTTTCCGGCACTTACCGGCGAAGCAAGACCTGATTTCAACCTCGACATCTGGAGTGCTTTGAACGACGGAAAAGGTATTTCGCTGGATATGAAAGTAAACGATGTGGATGCTGATGATGCACTTACAGGTGATCCGGCAGCCCAGAAACCGGCTGAATACTGGTGGAATTCAACAAACAACGATGCATATGCGGTTACCTGGTATGCGGGCTTCCTGAAAGTTGGCAATCCGGTTGGCATTCAACAGATATTTACAAAAGAAAGCATTTTTGAAAGAGTGACACCAAATGAAGTTCTCCTGAATAAAGCAGCCAATGTAGCTGTTTACAATATTCTGGGGTCAAAAATACTTGAAAAGAAAGAAGTTATGAGAATCGATCTTTCAAACCTGAAAAATGGAGTATATATTATCCGTGCCAATAATGAATCGTTGAAAGTAGTTCATTAATTATCAGTTTTTTTAATTAAAAATATTTAGACTTGATTAAAGAAAAGAGGTGAGTTATCTGATAACAAACCTCTTTTCCTTTTTATTTCTCTGATAGTTCCTGTTAACTATAATTTTAAAAGTTATCATCACCAAACAATGATATCTGAAGTCAGATCAGGAACTTCTAAATGATTAAAAAATCTGAAAGCTCTAAAATTATTATTCTTGTTGCTATCACACATCTTTTATCGCGGGATTACGGCTTAATTGAAGAATTAACTCATTGAATTTAAATCCTCCACATAATTATGCGGTAATAAAAAAAAATCAACGTTTTAAACAGAATTCCTGATATTGAGAACATGATTTTGATTTAAAACTTGCAATAGAAAAAAAATAACCAAAATCAAATAAAACCAATGTACTTAAAAGCTTATTTTTCAGATATAACAAAGAACCTGAAAACTTTACGCAGGTTTTTATTTTTGCTGGCTATTATTGTCACAGGCATCTCCAACGTCAAAGGGCAATTTCAGGAAGACTTTTCAAACAACCAGCTCACAAACTGGTATTCCGGTAGTTATATATTAAAAGCCGAAAACCAGATGCTAAAAATCAATCCGGTAAAAGACAATGTTTGGGCAGGATTTGGAGTTAGTTTCCCGGCAATCAATATAAAAGAATCGCCGTTTGTAACACTAAGGATTAAATCAAATTTTGATTTTAATATCTCTGTTGCTGTAGGTGACAAAAATGGAAAGATCGATAATTATCCGTTAAAGTTTAATACCATTTTAGTGGCTGGTGCGCAGGAAGTGGTTGCCTCGAAAGAATTCCAGGAATATTCATTTGACTATACCGGTTTGCCCGACAATGTACTTTCCAACATCAGCAACCTCCATTTTGTGCTCAACCCATTAACCCAGGAATTTGGTTCGGCACCGAACAAGGAAATCTGGTTCGATAATATAAGAATTGGAAGTGTGGCTGTTCGCACTCCGGAAATAACCAATATCCAGGACCAGTATTTTACTGTACAGGAATCAGGATACATATCCCGGAAAGTGGCATTCAGAAATGTAACCGATGGAACAACCGGTACAAACCCCATTGCAATTACTGCAACAAGTTCAAATACAACTGTGGTTCCCAATCCGGTTGTTGAATATTCTTCTCCTGACAAAACCGGCACTCTGGTTTTAAACCCGGTTTTGCAAACAGCAGGGGAAGCAGTGATTTCTGTAAATGTTTCAGCACCCAACACTACCAGCAAAACCATGACTTTTAAAGTTGGCGTTTTGCCCAATGTTGCACCTTCGATGCAGCAATTACCCGACATGCTTGTAAAAAAAGGAGAAAAAGTAACCGTCGGATTAACGAAAATCAATGATGGGAACCCTGAATCAAACCAGCACATTTCAATAACCGGGGTTTGCTCCGACACGGATTTGATTCCAGAGATTGAAGTTCAACACGATTCAACCGACTTTACCGGTTCGGTTTCATTTACAGTTTCCACCAATGCACAACCCGGAACCACTGAAACAATCACGCTGACTTTAAAAGATAATGGCGGAACTTCATCAGGTGGGGAAGATTCTGCCTCATACACCTTTAAAGTAACCGTTTTTGATGACCTGAACAACCCACCCACGCTTGATTCATTGCCTCCACTCAATGTTAAAGCAATTGCAGGTAAAATAACGATCAATTTAACCGGAATCGCTGATGGCGACGGGAACAATCAGGAATTGGAAATCCATGCTGAAACACCTGATATCAACATTGTCAGCAATGCAGAAGTAGGGCCGGTAAAGAAAGGTTCTGCACCGTTGTATTTAACCCTTACCGGCTCTGTCGGCAAAACTGTTATTTCTGTAACCATTACCGACAATGGCGGTACGCCGGGCAACAACGGGAACCAGGCTATTACAAGAAAATTTGAACTTACCACGCTCGAATCGGCTATAACCGGAGTGATTCTCGATTATAAACCATTTATTGGAAATGTCGGGGCTTCGGGTCTTTCCACTTCAACCGATAAAGGCATTGTTGAAATTCTGGATGAGGGTGTTGTTCACATAAAAGGAACAGTAATGCCGCAAACCTGGCCTGCTAACTGGTTTCACCTGTTTCAGCACAGTGGTGGAAAAGAAATTGATATGTCATCGAACAAACGAGTCAGTTTTAAATTCAAAGGGGCTTCCACCATGAAAATTGAAGCACCCGGCACTCCAAAAAAACTGGATAAAACACTTATCTATTTCAGGTTAATCGATAATATCAACCCGGGAACACCAACCAGTGGTTACCTGATTTCATCGGCTACACTGAATTTGCCCAATGACGACCAATGGCACGATGTTTATCTCGATTTTGAAGGAAAGTTCGGGAAAGACAAAGACGGAAAACAAACCGACAGTACGCGGATCACCCGGTTAATGCTCGATATCAATACAACCTGGTTTCAGCAAATCGGTGTCGATTGCTACTTTAAAGACATAAAAGTTGGCGATAAAGCCGAAGTACCTTTGGCCACGCCAGTTGCAACAATCGATAATATTGCTGCCCAGACTTTTTACAAAGGTGAAAATGCAAAACCAGTTAAACTGACCGGGATAGCCGATGGAATGGGAAATAAAACTGCTGCACTTGAATTTAGCACCAACAAACCATCGGTGATTACAAACATAACTGCCGATAGCGTTGTAAATGGGACTTCCAGGCTGTATTATACAATCGACAGTAATATGGCTGATTCGGCAGTAATTACTGTAATTGCCAAAAACACACAAATTCCGGGGGCAAAAAACGATACTGCAAAATTTAAAGTTTATATAGTTGATAAAGAATTAATTAAAACTGAAACAGTTACTATAAATAAAGCTGAAAAGTACCAGACTATTGCCGGAGTTGGTTGCTTTATTGACAATGCCAACCACGAAGGACAAATTCAGGCAATCAACGATTTGAATATAACTGTAATGCGATGTACTTCGGATGGTGAATTTGAACCGGTAAACGATAATTCTGACCCCAAAATACAGGAATACAGCAACTTTAACCTGGCTGCAATCCCAACAGAAGCCATTAAAAACATCAACGAAAACACAAATTGCCATAAATTCTTTTACACTATCTGGACACCACCAAGCTGGATGAAACAAAACAAGGGGGCTTATCCGTCAACCGATACGCAATGGGCGCCTAATAACAGGCTGAAACCTGAAATGTATGAGGAATTTGCCGAATATGTAGTTGCCATTTGCAAAACAGTGAAGCAATTAGCGGGTGTTGAATTATATGCTATCAGTCTCCAAAATGAGCCAACTTTTAACGAACCTTATGTTTCTTGTCAATACAATGGCGATGAATTCAGGGAATTACTGAAAGTTGTAGGACCACGTATGAAAGCCGAGAATCTGACAACCCGGATCATGTTGTCGGAAGATGTAAATGCCTGGGGCTGGGTGCAATCAAACGTAAGCCCTGCTAACGCTGACCCTGAAACCAGGGAATACATTGATATTTTAGCCTGTCATAACTACGATCCAGATGGTATTCGTCCGGGAACTGCCGGTGCACAGGCCTGGAGCAGCCTGCTTAATTTTAAAAACTCCACACTGGCTGAAGGATTATGGATGACTGAAACTTCAGGATATTCTAACATTTGGGAAGGTGAATGGGGAAAAGATTATTTAAGCGGAAAAGACCAATTTTTCCCTGGGCCGCTTGATTTTGCAGCAGCCATGTTCACATCCCTCAAATCAGGCAATATCAGCAGTTGGGTTGATCTTGACAAGCCTGTTGATAAACTTGATAAGGAATTGCTTGGAGGTGTTTTTAAAAATTACTCGAAATTTTTGGTCCCCGGAGCAATAATGATTGATGCAAAATCGAGTGG
>JAJUGS010000098.1 GCA_029265875.1 Prolixibacteraceae bacterium | reverse complement strand
GTAAGTGTTATGCTGGCAGGTGAAGTTGTTTCACAGGTGTATGAAGGCAACAGGGCTTTTGACCTAACATTAAAAGTAAATGATGACAGCAGGGCAACAGCCGACAGAATCAAAAACCTGATAGTGGATGCTAACGGACGGATGATACCATTGGGTAATATTGCCGAAATTTCTTCAGCAACAGGCCCCAATACGATTAACAGGGAGAATGTTTCCCGAAAGATAGTTATTTCAGCCAACGTGGCCGGGCGTGATTTGCGGGGCGTGGTAAATGATATTCAGAAAACGGTAAACGAAAAAATAACGTTGCCCGAAGGTTATCATATAGAGTATGGCGGTCAGTTTGAAAGTGAACAAGCAGCATCGCGAACGCTTCTTATAACTTCTATTTTCTCAATCATGGTAATATTCTTGCTGTTATTTGCTCAATTTAGAAGTGTAACGCAATCAGTAGTTATATTATTAAATCTTCCGTTAGCGCTTATAGGTGGAATTTTTACCATCTATTTTACAGGAGGAATAATAAGTATTCCGGCAATTATCGGATTTATTTCGCTTTTTGGTATTGCAACACGAAATGGAATGCTGCTCATATCGCGGTATAACGATTTGCAGGACGAAGGTTTATCAAAATTTGATAGTGTTATGCATGGCTCCTTAGACCGTCTGAATCCTATCCTGATGACCGCATTGTCTTCCGGACTTGCATTGGTTCCGCTTGCGTTGGGTGGTGATTTGCCAGGCAATGAAATCCAAAGTCCGATGGCCAAGGTTATTCTTGGAGGCTTATTAACATCAACATTACTAAACTGTTTTATCATTCCTATAATGTATCTGCTTACAAACAGAACGATTGTAAGAGAGATGATGGAAGATGATGAGATAACCGAAAAACAAGAATAGTATGAGAACAATAATTATAAGCATCATGGCATTATTTGCGAGCATTTCGCTTAGTGCCCAAAACAGTGTCAAAACAGCGTTGAAGGCTATTGAAGAAAACAATAAAACTTTAAAAGCGCTTAAAGAAACAGCCGAGGCACAGAAGTTGGAAAATAAATCCGGAATATACCTTTCAAACCCGGAGGTTGGCTTTAACTACCTTTGGGGAAGCCCTTCTGCTATTGGCAATCGCAATGATTTAAATATCACTCAAACATTCGATATTCCTACCATAACCGGTATGAAAAGCAAAATGGCCGATGAGCGTAACGGTTTGGTCGAATGGCAGTACAAAGCCGAAAGAATGCGCCTTCTGTTGGAAGCAAAACAGTATTGTGTAGAGCTGATTTATTTCAATGCCATGAAAAAGGAATTGGAGATAAGGTTGCAACATGCCGAAACTATTGCAGCAGGGTATCAAAATCGTTTAAACAGTGGCGATGCCAATATCTTAGAGCACAACAAAGCGCAATTGAGTTTATCTGCCATCAATGGAGAAATAGCTCGTATTGATGTTGAACGCAACACCCTGCTGTCTCAACTTAAAAGGCTGAATGGAGGGATAGATTTAGTCATAGATGACTATCAAATTAATCAGGGACAACTTCCACTTAATTTTGACGATTGGTATGTACAGGCTGAACAAAAGAATCCCATTCTGGCATATATCAAACAAGAAGTTGTAGTGAGCCAAAAGCAGGTGTCATTAAACAAAGCGATGGGCTTACCAAAATTTTCGGCAGGCTATATGAGTGAAAAGGTTGTTGGACAAAAATTTCAAGGACTTGCAGTAGGTGTTTCTGTCCCTTTGTGGGAAAACAAGAATCGCGTAAAACAGGCAAATGCAGCGGTTGTTGCCGCCCAGTCGCGCGAAACGGATAGCAAGCAACAATTTTACAATCGGCTTCAAATTCAGTACAACCGTGCTTTAGGATTAAAAACCATGGCAGAGACATACCGGAAATCGTTATCAATGGCAAACAGCACCGAACTGCTCAAAAAAGCGCTCGATGCGGGCGAGATTTCCTTATTAAATTACATGGTCGAATTGGGCCTGTACTACAATATGGTAACCCAAACCCTTGAGGCTGAACGCGATTATCAAAAGGCGCTTACCGAATTATCGGCCTTTGAGTTATAAGGGAAGTTAAATCAGTTTTCACTCTGGGGAAACTTTCCTATCTATTTTTACAATGATGGAAAAAAATAAGTATTTCAAAAGACTTCTTAAAAGTGGTATCAAACCAACAGCCATAAGGCTGTTGGTCCTTGATGCTATCTCTAATAAAACGGAAATTTTTAGCTTATTGGATTTGGAAGCCGAATTGGGGACGATTGATAAATCAACATTGTTCAGGACTTTGACATTATTTCAGCAACATCTAATAGTACATACAATTGATGATGGTTCGGGTTCCCTGAAATACTCGGTATGCGATGAAGAGTGTGATTGTAGTCCTGAATGGCAACATGTGCATTTTTATTGCTCGGTATGTAATCGGGCGTATTGTTTAAGAGATATTTCGATACCTCAGGTTGCATTACCTGTAGGCTTTGAACCAAAAACAATAAATCATGTCATTAAAGGAGTGTGCAACCAGTGTATAAAGTTTGCAAACAAGTTGCATTAAACAACCAATACCTTTGCAATGAATATTAAATAATTGAGTCATGAAAAAAAGTAGAAACTTGTTTAAAGTATGTGTTGTAATTGCAGGATTGATTTTTATTTCCAGCAAGGGTTACAGTCAGGAGTGCGGCCCTAATTGTCCGGCATGTTCAGGTGGTAGCAGTGGTGGTATAATTGCAAAAAACAATTTGGTTGTATCGGCTTTGGGAATACCTGCTTCCGATGATGAATATGCTGTCGCAAATGTGCGCTATGGTGTTTTCAACTGGATGGATGTGGGAGTCGGATACGCCTTTAAGGCTAAAGACCCGATTTGGAGTTTGCGTATCAAGCCTTTAGCTGAAAAAGAAGACAAATGGTATCCGGGTATAATTATCGGAACAGGAAGTGTTCGTACAGGTGGTAGTGACCAGTCAGTTTATGGGATGCTGACAAAAACTATTGAGTTCAACGAGAAATTTGCATTACAGGCTTATGTGGGCGCAGCATCTGTATTTAAGGATTTCGAAAATCCGTTTTTCCTTTCAGGTTTGTCCGCCATCTTTCTTGAAAAATTTACAGTTTTTGGTTCGTATGATGGGTTAAACTTTCATGAAGGATTTTCATGGACAGCAACAGACAATCTTACGCTTTCAGCACTGCTGATAGAAACCCGTTATCCTTCATTGTCTGTAAGTTATAGATTCGATTTGGGTAAAAAGAAGTAAAATAACTGCTTTAAACATGGAACACAATCATTCACACAGTCACGATATGAATTTAGGAAATGCCTTTAAAATAGGCATTTCCATAAATATCGTTTTCATTGTCGTTGAAGCAGTCTACGGGTTCCTTTCTAACTCAATGGCATTGGTTGCCGATGCAGGGCATAACCTGAGCGATGTACTGGCTTTGGTGTTCTCGTGGATTGCAGTAATCCTCTCGCAACGCAAGCCAACCTTAAAATTCACTTACGGCTTTCGCCGTTCAACCATACTCATTGCATTGCTCAATACCATTTTGCTTTTAGCTGCCGTGGCTTTTATTGTTTGGGAAACCATCCAACGCTTGGGCAAACCTCTCGAAATAAATTCGAATAGCGTTATTACAGTGGCTGCTATTGGAATTGCTGTAAACGGCTTTACGGCATGGCTGTTTATGAAAGGTAAAAAACACGATTTGAACATCCGCAGTGCCTTTGTCCATTTTATTGCCGATGCCCTTGTGTCGTTGGGGGTAGTAGTAGCTGGTATAATTATGGCTTTCACCGGTATAGTTTGGGTCGATTCGTTGGTATCATTTGCAATCATTGCAGTAATCCTTTACAGCTCGTACCATTTACTTATCGATTCTGTAAACCTTGCCCTCGATGCCGTTCCCGAAAACGTGAATATCCAAGCCGTGCGAGACTACCTGAAAAGTTTGCCCGAAGTTTCCGACATACACGACTTGCATATTTGGGCATTAAGCACCACCGATGCAGCCCTTACCGTGCATTTGGCAACCAACACCCAAACCGATGTTGCGTTTATTACCAACATTCAACACCAGTTGCACCAGCAGTTCGATATTGAACACGCTACCATTCAGGTTGAATATGGCAAAGCTGATTGCGAAACAAATTGTAATTTTTAATTTGCACTTCCCCATGATTAAAAGCACATATATTATCAGCAAAATGGATTGCCCTTCAGAGGAGAGATTAATTCGTATGAAACTGGATGGCATTTCCGCCATTCATGATTTGCAGTTTAATATAACCGAAAGAACTTTGATAATCGTACATTCCGAAAACAACGAGATTGAACGCAAATTAAAAAGCCTTGATTTGGGTTCCGAACTTAAAGAACAATCTGTAATTGATTGGCAATCGGCTAAGAACAAAAACGATGTACAATCAAAACTTTTATGGGCTGTTCTGGTCATCAATTTCGGATTTTTCCTAATCGAGATTGTTGCGGGATTATTCTCAGGCTCAATGGGCTTGGTTGCCGATTCGCTTGATATGCTTGCCGATGCTTTTGTTTACGGACTTAGTCTTTGGGCTGTTGGTTCAACGATTACAAGAAAAAAGAAAGTGGCTCGATTGAGCGGATATTTTCAACTTTCGCTTGCGTTTTTAGGTATTTTTGAAGTAATAAGACGGTTTATTGGATTTGAAGAAATGCCAGACTACCGGATTATGATAGGAGTTTCAATTTTGGCCTTAATAGCCAATGCAATTTGTTTATACCTGCTCCAGAAATCGAAAAGCAACGAAGCCCACATGAAAGCCAGCATGATATTCACTTCAAACGATGTAATAATAAATGCAGGAATTATTTTAGCAGGTTTTTTGGTATTATTTACTCAATCAAAATATCCCGATTTGATAGTTGGTGCAATTGTATTTTTTATTGTGATACGGGGGTCAGTTCGAATATTGAAGTTAGGGAAATAGGATAATTTTAGTATTTAAATTTGGGAAAAGTATAGGTGCACCTTAATATAATAATTTAGTATTTACT
This sequence comes from Prolixibacteraceae bacterium, assembly GCA_029265875.1. Lineage (GTDB taxonomy): Bacteria > Bacteroidota > Bacteroidia > Bacteroidales > Prolixibacteraceae > Draconibacterium. The sequence continues at coordinate 9,154 of JAJUGS010000098.1, read as the reverse complement.
CTGTTAATTGTTAATGATTTCAAAATATTCCTTATGCATAAAACATTTTTAAAATAAATCTGTTTCTTTACTGTGAGTTAAACAGAAATGTTAAGAAGAATCAGTCATATTATTTTATCGGCTCTATTGTTGGCAACAACAATGGGAATGGCTGTTTCAAAACATTATTGCAGTGGAAGCTTTGTTTCGTTGAAGTTGTTCGACGAAGCAAAATCGTGCTGCGGAGATTCGGATTGCTGCCATAATGAAAATCATTTCTATCAGGTAAACGATGATTTTTCAGCTGCACAAATTCAGGATGTTCCGCAGTTAGCTGAAACAGATATTTTAGGGCACAATTTGTTTCCTTTTGAAATGGCTACTGAAGATGAAAACAACTTAAGTCCTGTCATTTTTGTCGATTCGCCACCTCCTCCGAAAATTCAGGTGGTGCTTTCGCTTAAGCAATCTTATCTTTTATGAAATTGATGTAGTATCACTTTTGGTAAAAAGTTGAAGTGACTTTTTAACGAATGTGAATTATCGTGTGTTGTGATATAAGTATCCTCACACCCGTGTTTTTCGTTCAAAACATTACATCAAATTAAAGTTTAAGTCTATGTTTAACCGACTTGTACGATTTTTTCTCGAAAATAGGCTGATAACATTTTTGTTCCTGGCAGTTTTCGTAGTTTATGGAATCGTGGTCATGCCGTTTCACTGGCAAACCGGCATTCTGCCGCGCGACCCGGTTCCCGTTGATGCCATCCCCGATATCGGGGAGAACCAGCAGATAGTGGCCACCGAGTGGATGGGCCGCTCTCCGAAGGATATTCAGGACCAGGTTACCTATCCGCTGACCACAGCCATGCTTGGTATTCCGGGCGTCCAAACTATCCGAAGTACATCCATGTTTGGGATGTCATTTATTTACATCATTTTTAAGGATGACGTTGAATTTTACTGGAGCCGTTCCCGGATTCTGGAGAAACTTAACTCTCTGCCATCCGGTACTCTACCGGATGGTGTGCAACCCACGTTAGGGCCTGATGCAACCGCGCTTGGCCAGATTTACTGGTACACGCTCGAAGGTCGTGACCCGAAAACAGGTCAGCCCAATGGCGGGTGGAATCCGCAGGAGTTGCGTACCATACAGGATTTCTATGTGAAATACGGCCTTTCTGCTGCCGAAGGTGTTTCGGAAGTGGCATCGGTTGGTGGTTTTATCAGGGAATACCAGGTTGATATCAATCCTGAGGCGATGAAAGCTTATGGCGTTTCGGTAATGGATATTATGTCGGCTGTGCAAAAAAGCAACCTCGATATTGGCGCAGAAACAGTTGAACTTAACAATGTTGAATATATTATCCGGGGTCTTGGTTATGTAAAAAACCTTGAAGACCTTGAAAGTTCTGTAATTGCCGTGCGTAACAATGTTCCGGTGCGGATAAAGGATGTTTCGCATGTTTCGTTTGGACCTGCAACACGCCGCGGGGGGCTCGATAAGGCTGGAGCCGAAGCAGTCGGGGCTGTTGTGGTGGCACGTTACGGCTCAAATCCGCTGGAAGTGATTAATAATGTAAAAGAGAAAATAAAAGAGATAGAAGCAAGCCTTCCCCAGAAAACATTGCCGGATGGAACCGTTTCTAAGGTTACTGTTGTTCCGTTTTACGACCGGACAGGGCTGATTAAGGAAACCATCGGGACGCTGGAGTCGGCGCTTTCTCACGAAATTCTAATCAGTATCATAGTAATCATTGTTTTGGTGCTGAACCTGCGGGCTTCCATCATTGTGGCCGGGTTGCTTCCAATCGGCGTTTTGATGACCTTTATTTTGATGCACCTTTTTGGCGTGGATGCCAACGTGGTTGCCTTGTCAGGGATTGCCATTGCAATCGGTGTTATGGTTGATATCGGCATTGTGGATGTTGAAAATATCCTCCGGCACCTTGAAATGCCTGAGAACAAAGGAATCCGCGGTAAGAAGCTGATGACCGTAATTTACAATGCCACCACCGAAGTGCGCGATGCAGTGGTAACTTCAATTGCCACAACCATCGTCAGTTTTCTTCCCGTATTTGCCATGGAAGCAGCCGAAGGTAAACTGTTTCATCCGCTTGCATTAACCAAAACATTTGCATTGATTTCCGCCTTTGTGCTGGGAATTGTGGTTTTGCCAACGTTTGTTCATATCTTCTTCAATATCCGTTTTGATGCCAAAAAGATAAAAAGGATTTGGAACGGGAGCCTGATTCTGGCGGGACTGTTTTTTATAATATTTTACCAGTCATGGCTTTCGGTTGCATTAATTGCAATCGGCGTTAATAACCTGCTCGAATATCGCTGGCCGGAGAAACGAAGAGAATTCACCAGTTACATCAACATTGTTATTACGGTTTTTGTCGCTGTTTTTTTCCTTTCCGAAGAATGGTTGCCGCTGGGTGCACACAACAGTCTGATTGCAAATTTTCTGTTCGTGGCGGGAATTGTTACCGTAGTACTCTCCGCACTGATGTCGATGGTTCATTTCTATGAACCCATCCTTCGCTGGGGATTGAAAAACAAATGGAAGTTCCTGCTGCTTCCGGCTTTCACGCTGCTTTTTGGCAGCATGGTCTGGCTGGGGTCAGCCAGAATTTTTGGTTTTGCCGCAACCGGGTTTGAAAAACTTGGTTGGGATGCTTTCAGGCAAACTGCCGTCTGGGAAAAAACAGAAAAATCGTTTCCCGGAATCGGGAAAGAATTTATGCCATCGCTCAACGAGGGTTCGTTTCTTTTAATGCCTACAAGTATGCCACATACAGGAATCGAAAAGAACCTGGAATACGTTGAAACCCTTGACAAAAGGCTTTCGGCAATACCCGAAATTGAAATTGCGGTTGGAAAATGGGGACGTGTAAATTCCGCGCTTGACCCTGCGCCCGTGCAGATGTTTGAAAATACAATCAGCTACCGGCCTGAATATATCCTTGACGAAAATGGTCAGAGACAACGGTTCAAAACCAACAGGGAAGGCAGTTACATACTGAAAAGCGGTAATACTTACCATCCGGAAAAGGAATCATTCAAGGTATTTCCCGCCGATAGTCTGATTCCTGATAAAAACGGTGAATATTTCAGACAGTGGAGGCCGGAAATTAAAAAGCCGCTGGATATCTGGAACGAAATTGTAAAAGTCACCAATATTCCCGGATTAACTTCGGCTCCAAAACTGCAACCCATAGAAGCGCGCCTGGTGATGCTTTCAACCGGAATGCGTGCGCCAATGGGACTGAAAGTTTACGGTCCCGACCTCGAAAGCATCGAAAAAGCAGGGATGCAACTGGAGCAGGCCCTGAAAGATATTCCTTCGGTAAAAGCATCAAGCGTGTTTTACGACCGTGCGGTTGGAGCGCCTTACCTTGAAATAAAACTGAATCGAGAAGCGATGGCCCGCTATGGTATGTCGGTGAGCGATGTTCAGGAAATTTTGCAGGTGGCCGTTGGCGGGATGGTGATTACAAACTCAGTGGAAGGCCGTGAAAGGTTTCCGATGCGGGTGCGTTACGCCCGCGAACTTCGTGATAACCCTGAAGACATCCGGAAAATACTTGTACCCGCCATGAACGGTGTTCAGATTCCGCTTGGCGAAATTGCCGATATTGACTACACACGCGGCGCACAAATGATTCGAAGCGAAAATACGTTCCTGGTTGGATATGTTATTTTCGATAAAACGGAAGGCAAAGCCGAGGTGGATGTGGTGAATGAAGCCGCTAAAATGCTGAAACAAAAAACTGAGGCAGGAGAACTGGCGCTGGATGCTGGCATATCGTACAAATTTGCCGGTAATTACGAACAACAAATCCGCGCCACCAAACGGCTTGCCATTGTAATTCCTATCAGTTTGCTGCTGATTCTGTTGTTGCTCTATTTTCAGTTCAAGACTGTTACTGCATCATTTATACATTTCTCGGGTGTTTTCGTGGCTTTTGCAGGTGGGTTTATCATGATTTGGCTGTATGGTCAGGACTGGTTCCTGAATTTTTCTGTCTCAGAAATCAATCTGCGTGATATGTTCCAAATACACCCGGTCAATCTGAGTGTGGCTGTCTGGGTAGGTTTTATTGCACTGTTCGGAATCGCCACCAACGACGGCGTAATCATGGGGACTTACATCCACCAGGTTTTTGAAGAAAGGCATCCTGCTACGGTACACGATGTGCGCGAGGCCGTGGTTGCAGCAGGTTTGAAACGTGTACGACCCGCCATGATGACAACGGCAGTAGCCGTGATTGCGCTATTGCCGGTACTTTCGTCATCGGGCAAAGGCGCTGATATTATGGTGCCGATGGCGATTCCGACTTTTGGCGGGATGATTATTCAGGTGATGACAGTGTACGTGGTTCCGTTATTTCAGGCGATGTGGCGGGAAAATGCAGTCAGGAATGCAAACAAAAAGGCAATCAAAGCATCTCAAAATCAGGGACAAGATGAAAACATATATTAAAATTCTCACCGTCATTTTTATGTTGGGCATACTGAATACAACTTTTGCCCAGCAGCGCGATTCACTTGCAAACTACCTGGAAATTGCCGCGAAAAACAATCCGCTGGTTTTGCAGAAATTTGCTGAATATGAAGCTGCCATGCAAAAAGTGCCGCAGGTTGGCGGCTTGCCCGACCCCGAGTTGAGTCTGGGAATCTTTTTAAAACCGATGGAACTGGTGGGTGGCAACCAGGTGGCAGACATCCGGCTGATGCAGATGTTTCCGTGGTTTGGCGTGCTGAAAAATGCCAAAGACGAAATGAGCCTGATGGCACAGGCAAAGTTTGAATCGTTTCGTGATGCCAAACTTCAGGTGTTTTACGAGCTTCAGCAAACCTGGTACGAACTGTACAAGGTAAATGCTGCCATTCAGGTTTCTGAAAAAAACCTTGAAATATTGAAAACACTCGAACGGCTTTCAATGGTTAAATTTAAAGCTGCTGCTACAGGTCAGGGAAGCGCTCCTTTTTCCGGGGGTGCAATGCAATCGGGTGCAACGCAAAATGCTGCATCCGGTTCGTCGGGAATGGGTTCGATGGGTGGAAATTCATCTGCTAATTCAGCAACTTCTCAGGGAGGCGCTTCAACTTCCATGCAAAATAATGTGATGGGACAACCGGGAGGCTCCGGACTCGCCGATTTGTACAGGATTCAGATGGAAGCGGGGGAACTTGCCAATTCAATTGCCTCGCAGCAAAACCAACTGGTAACAATTGCTGCCCGGTTCAACAGCTATTTAAACCGTCCGGCGCAGATGCCTGTGGCGCTGCCCGACACGTTGATTCCGGCTGAGTTGAACATTCCGCTTGCAGGTGTGACAGACAGCATAATTGCCAATAATCCCATGCTCAAAATGCTCCGGCTGGAAGAAAAATCGCTGGAAGCACGGAAGGAAATGGTAACCCGGATGAGTTATCCGATGGTGGGCCTGGGTTTGAATTATTCACTTATCAGCAAAAATCCGATGTCAACCTCCGAAATGAACGGGGGCGATATGATTATGCCGATGGTGACGGTTACTTTGCCTGTTTACCGGAAGAAATACAAGGCCATGCAAACCGAAGCAGACCTGATGAAAACTGCCACAATACAGGGGATTCAGGCTACATCGAACGCATTACAGACCGAGTATTACGCAGCCCTGCAAAACCTGCAGGATGCTGAGCGCAGAACGCAGCTCTATGCTGGTCAGTTGAACCTTGCCAACCAGTCGCTGGCCATTCTTCTGAAAAGTTTTTCGGCATCAGGGGCTGGACTGACCGACCTTTTGCGGGTACGACAGCAAATCCTCGATTACGAGCTCAAAAAGATTGAGGCAGTTGCTGATTATAACACGGCTATTTCCTTGTTACAACGATTAATGGCGAATTCAGAAATTTAAAAATCAACAATTATGAAGACGATATTTTCAAATCAAACCTTTCGTTACATCCTGTTTGGCGCTGCCGGACTATTGCTGGGATGGGCGATATTTCATTCCTCACCTCAAAAAGAAGAGGCGCACGACCATGCTGCCGAAGAAGCAAAATCTGAAATATGGACCTGCTCTATGCACCCGCATATCCGAATGGACGAGCCGGGAAAATGCCCTATTTGCGCGATGGATTTAATTCCGGTAAGTCAGGGTGGTGGTGCTGAAACAGATGCAACAGCGGTTCATTTTACCAAAGAAGCTGCCCAATTGGCCAATGTACAGACATCGGTGGTTTCAACACAAAAACCGGTGAAGGAGGTGCGTTTGTACGGAAAAGTGGAAGCCGACGAACGATTGCTGCACAGCCAGGTATCTTTCCTGTCTGGCAGAATTGAAAAGCTGATGGTGAATTTCACCGGCGAAACGGTGCAAAAAGGACAAACACTGGCCATTATTTATTCTCCCGATTTGGTTACCGCCCAGCAGGAGTTGCTGGAAGCCGCAAAAACAAAGGGTTCGCAACCCGAAATTTACGAGGCGGCCAAAGAAAAGCTCCGCCAGTGGAAACTGACCGAAACACAGATTTCGGCTATTGAAAGCTCGGGTCAGGTAAAAGCAAACATGGAAATTACGGCCACCTCAGGTGGGATAGTTACGGCAAGACGGGTAAACAATGGCGACTATGTAAGCCAGGGTTCCGTTTTGTACGAAGTGTCAGATTTGTCGCGCGTATGGGTACAGTTTGATGCTTACGAAAGCGACCTGCCCTTTCTGAAAAAAGGCGGGAAAATTGAGTTTACCATACAGGCGCTGCCCGGTTTGGCTTACACAGGCACAATTGCTTTTATCGACCCGTTTATCGACCCGGTGAACCGTGTTGCCAAAGTGCGGGTTGAAATGGGTAATCCGGGAGGAAAGCTGAAACCCGGCATGTTTGCCACCGGTTTGGTGAATGCAAATCTCGATGAATTCAACAACCAGCTTGTTATTCCCCGTTCGGCAGTTTTGTGGACGGGCAAGCGCTCTGTGGTATATGTGAAACAACCCGGCGAAGAACCCATTTTCCACCTGCGGGAAGTTGAACTCGGTCCGGCGCTCGGGAACAGCTATGTGGTAATTGCCGGATTAGCCGATGGGGAGGAAATCGTTACAGAAGGCGCATTCAGTGTTGATGCTGCTGCGCAACTGGAGGGTAAACCCAGTATGATGAACCCGGCAGGCGGCGTAGTTTCAACTGGTCACAATCATGGAACCGGCGAACCGACTGCGGGAGGGGAAGACCATTCAGCACATCAGAATCAACCGGTGTCAACCGGAGGAGAGCATCAGAATATCAAGGTTTCCGGCAACTGTGAAATGTGCAAGGATAGGATTGAAACCGCTGCCAAATCAGTTGCCGGCGTTTCATCCGCCGAATGGAGTGCTGAAACCAAACTGCTGCATGTGAGTTTTGATGGAGGAAAAATCAGCATCGACGCCATTCAGAAAGTCATTGCCAAAGCTGGCCACGACACCGGAAAATACAAGGCTCCCGACGATGTTTACAACGCATTGCCTGAGTGCTGTTTGTACAGAAAGTGAATAGCAGGAACGATTAAAACAAAGAGAAATTTAAAACAGCGTATTACATTTAATTGGATAGGTATGAAAAGAGTAATTAAAATTTTCGCTTTTTCATTGATTGCTGTTTTGGCAATTTATGGATGTAACAAATCTGATGATTCAACCGATATTTCGGTTGAAGGAACTTACGCCGGTACTTTAACTGTGAAAAGCGCCACGGGTACTCTGATTGGCAGCAGCAGTGCCACTGCTGATATTTCAAAAGCAGGTGAAGGATTGATTCAGGTTCATTGTTTCGGCACAGGAATCGATACCACCTTTATGCTGAATTACTATGAAAATCAGGACAGTGTTATGGTTTGTTTCACAGGTGCGGCTTTTCAGAATGCCTACGGCCACATGATGGGGCAGGGACATATGATGGGAGGAATGATGGGTGACATCAAACCCGGCCAGACCCAATGGCAGCACCACATGGCCGATGAACACAAACCCGGCGACAAACATTTTGGTGGTTTTAACATGAAGGAACACACGTTTGGTTATACTTTCCATCATTACAATGGGACAAATCATACAACTATGAGGTTTGATGGGACAAAAAAATAAGTTGTTAACTATTTAAAAATTAAAAAGATGAAAACAAAACTTTTGAGTTTGATTACTGTTCTGATTTTAGGTTCAACAGTGCTGTTTGCAAAGGATAAGAAGGAAGAGTTTCTTGTAAACGGAAAATGTGAAATGTGCGAAAAACGCATTGAAATGGCTGCGCTCGCAATTAGCGGAGTTTCGAAGGCCAACTGGAATAAGGAAACAAAGATGATTACTGTGATGCTTGATGATTCAAAAACGGATGTTGATAAAGTACACCAGTCAATAGCAAAAGCAGGTCATGATACAAAACTGCATAAAGCGAGCGATGAAACGTATAACGGTTTGCCTGACTGCTGCAAATACGAGAGGAGTAAGCTTGAGGCACCCAAAAAGCCTGTAAAATATGAACATAGATAAATTTAATTTTTTAATAATGAGAAGATGAAAACAAAAGTTTTGAGTTTGGATGCCCTGTTTATTTTGGGCACCGTATCGGTTTTTGCGGGAAAGAAAACCGAAAAAATAGAAGTGAAGGGAAACTGCGGAATGTGCGAAAGCCGCATTGAAAAAGCAGTAGTATTAACTGGCGGCATAGAAAATGTACAGGAATGTAATGAAACTACAATGCGGTTAAGCCCATGAAAACATCAATTAAAACATCACTTTTGAATAATTCTTTCTTATTGAGAATTTACAGGAAAGTAATGAATGTGATCAATAACATGAGAAACAGAATGCAGTATTATGAAAATGAGAACAAGCTGGCAACAGATAATCATGAATATTGGAACAAAGATTATTCTGATTCTAATTTGGCACAGGATGCGCATTGGAAGCATAATGGGAAATTTAATGATATTTATAGGTGGCAAAGTTTAGGTAAAGAACATCTGGACTTAATTCTGAAATATGCATCACCTTTGAATATTCAATTTCCGGTTAAGCAAATTGTTGAATGGGGGTGTGGTGGAGGGGCAAATGCAGTTCATTTTGCGCCACTAACAGAGAAATTTATTGGGATAGATATAACTCCGGATAGCCTTGCTGAATGTAAAAAACAGATACTAAATCATGGT
>JAJUGS010000073.1 GCA_029265875.1 Prolixibacteraceae bacterium | reverse complement strand
TTTACGAATGCTGCTTTTGCCGAAGCCAGCGAAACCTGTTGTTCAAGAATGGTAAGGACCAGCGTGGCAAAGTTGGGTTCGCGGTGCCAGAACGGAGGATAACCAAACCGGTCGATAACCGTTTTCAGTCTGGGTTCAATAGCAATGCACAAGTTACAAAGGCTTTCGAAATGCTGTTTGTTTTGAATCCGTTCCATGCGCAGCAAATATAATGCGTGATTGTGAAAATGCGAGATTGCTACAATGCTATAATATTTGAATGCTTCAGTGTGATGATGTAATTGTGAGACCTTGTCAAATCTTTCAACCTGAGTCCTTACCCAAAAATAATCCGGGCGCAACGTGAGAATGACAGAAAATACATCAGCGCTGTCATTTCGATCTCGCCTGAGGCGCGACGAGGAGAATTGAAAATCAACGAAGCTAAATCTCTTCGAACAAGCAGGCCTCTCCTATCTTCGAGGTGACAGCAAAAAGAAACTGTTATTGGTAGCAGCCAGAAAAAAAAGTAAAACATCCGCCCCGTTTGTCAGCATCTGGAAACAGGAAAAAAAACAAAAAACCTTATCAATTCCTTCAACCTTAGTAGTCACAGAAAAGCTCATCTGCCCACGGCCTGCTTTTCAAAGCTCAGAAGAATTCAAAAAGAGAATAACAAAAGAAGGAATATCAAAAGCAGGAATCAGAAAATGTGTAAAAAACAGAAGGGAGCAGTGCTAATCTGCCCCCTTCACGAAGGCAATACCGAATTAATAAATTAGAAAGATTGATTTGTTTCTCATGCCTTCGGTTAAAAAACGAAGAATTACTGAAATTATTATGAATGCAGGGAACAAGATTCACCGCCAATCTGTCGGAATTTTCGCATCAGAAGAGCAACAGGTCGTTTCACCTATGTAATAATCCTTTAAAAAGGTTATCTGCAGAAATTTTTCCACTATTTAAATCTACTTAAAAAGAATTTGAAAACAGAAAAGGCAATTTCAGTAATCCTTTTAATCCACCTGGTTCATTAAGATGACCACTCTCTTACTTAAAAAAACAGCTTTTTACTCGGCAAGTAATTGCACAAACAACAAACCATTCACAACTGAAAGACAAAAATTTAGGCATCGAATGATTTAAACTTTTAAAGAAGAAAGATGTTCTCTTTGATAATGAATAAATTAATCAACATATGGAACGAAGAAAATTTCTTTCAATCTCGCTGACTGCTTTCCCTGTTTTTTCCTATCCACAATTGTTTCCGGTACAAAATCCGGTGCAAAAAGCCATTGTTTTGAGACAGGGAGAAAGTCGGTTTGGATTTCCCACCCCATTTATGGGTGTAAATCCCAACGATTTAAAAGTGTCGTCGCAAGACACAGCGGGCAAACTTTCCACATTCGATTACATGGGCTATCAGAAAACTGGTCCTTCACTGCATTCGCATTTATATCAGGACGAGGTTTTTTACGTGCTCGAAGGCAAATATATTTTTCAGTTGGGTAACGAAAAACAACTTTTAAATGCCGGCGATTTGATTTTTATGCCACGCACCCTTCCTCATTCATGGGTACAGATTTCGGAAAAGGGTCATTTGTATTATTTTCTGCAACCTGCCGGCCAAATGGAGGAATTTTTTAAAAGAATGACCGAATTGGGCGCCAACGGAACAGAAGCCGAACGGGCCCAGGTTGGTATTGATTCAGGAATAAAAAATCATGGACCCGGGTTGTCGGCAACCGATGAACACGTTATCAGCAGCCAACTGAGTAATGGTTTTATTGTCAGGTGCGGCGAAAGCAGATTGGGTGAAAACACTCTTCTCAATGGTGTTAACCGGAACGACATAAAAGTATCGGCAAAAGACACCGGTGCCGAACTGAGTATTTTTGAATACAACGGCAAGGAAAAGGGTGGGCCACCACTGCATGTTCATTATCATCAGGATGAAATATTTTATGTTGCAGATGGAAATTACATTTTCCAATGTGCTGATGAAAAGTACCAGCTTGGAAAAGGCGACATGATTTTTCTGCCCCGCGAAATTCCACATACTTTTGCCCAGTTAACCGATGTAGGTCAGCTTTTGTATTTCTTTCAGCCAGCAGGAAAAATGGAAGAGTTCTTCAGAGCTTCAGCAGTTTCTTCATCTCAAACCAATGGCGAAGAGCTGTTTGCAAAGCACGACATGAAAATTGTGGGGCCTCCCATGGAAATTGGAAAAATATGAACACAAAAATTTCACGCAGGAAAATTTTGGCCAGCCTTGGACTGCTTCCGTTTGCGGGGCTGGCAGCAACTGGTCAATTTTCAAAACCTGAAGACACTGTTTTTGTGCTGGTTCATGGTGCGTGGCACGGCGGCTGGTGCTGGAAAAAAGTAAAAGTGCTTCTCGAAAACGCCGGTTATCCGGTTTACACACCCACACTCACCGGGCTTGGCGAGCGATCGCATTTGCTGCATGAAGAAGTCGGCCTTGATATCCATATTCAGGATATTGTTTCGGTTTTGGAATACGAAGATTTGAAAAATGTGGTGTTGGTGGGACACAGTTATGGCGGAATGGTAATTACAGGCGTGGCCGGGAAAGTGGCAGAACGACTCAGTCATTTAATTTATTTCGATGCTTTTCTGCCCGAAAACGGCAAAGCTTTGAAAGACTATTTGCCTGGGAATAATTCAGAAAATAATCAGCCACAGGAAAAAAGAGATTGGAAAGTGCCGCCGCGTTCAACTGCTGCTGAATTTGGAGTGAGGGAAAAAGAGGATATTGAATGGGCCGAAAAACGGCTGGGGCCGCAATCGGCTAAAACTTTTATGCAACCTGTAACCATTGAAAATCCAATTCCTGACTCAATCAAAAAAGTTTACATACAACTTACCGACGATTCTCCGTGGTTTGTTGAAGCAGCCGAAAGGGCGCAAAAAAACGGGGTTCAATATTATAAATTCCTCGGTGGCGGACACGATGCCATGATTAGCCAGCCCGAAGAAATTACCACCATTTTAAAATCGGCAATAAAATGATACATTTAGATTGATATTAAGTCAATTATCATGCGTTACAAAACTTTTATTGAAGACCTCGACAAGGAAAAAACAAAAGAGGAAACGAAAAAAATGCTGAAGGAAATCGGCGAGTTGCAATACCTGATGTATGCCGAAGGAAAGCGCAGCCTGCTCATTGTTTTACAAGGGCTCGACGCGTCAGGGAAAGACGGCCTCACGCGTGGGTTACTCGGCTATTGTAACCCGGTGGGTTTAGCGGTACACAGTTTTAAAAAACCAACCCCGCTTGAAAGTTCGCACGATTTTTTGTGGCGCGTACATCCACATGTACCGCCGCGCGGGGTAATTCAAATGTTTATCCGTTCGCATTACGAGGATATTCTGGTGCCCACGGTCGAAAATCTTTTTCCGCCCGAAAAAATTGAAGAGCGTTTTCAGATTATCAACGGTTTTGAGAAACTGCTGGAACAAAACGGAACCCGGGTGCTGAAATTCTTTTTAAATGTATCGAAGGAAGTACAGTTGGAAAGGCTGAACGAACGCCTCGAGAATCCCGAAAAATACTGGAAACACAACGACGGCGACTGGGATACCCGCGCCAAATACGATGAATACCAAAAAGTTTACGATACCATTTTTGAACGGTGCAGCCAAATTCCGTGGCATTTTATCCCTGCCGACACCAACTGGCAAAAACTGTATTTCGTGGCAAAAGTGGTGCACAAAACATTGAAAGATATGAATTGCCAGTGGCCACCGTTGAAATCAGAAAGATTTGAACCAAAAAATTAAATACAATTTCTATGTTGTACAAAGGACGACGACAGAGTTCGAATATTGAAGACCGCCGTGGAACAACTCATTACGCGGTTTTACAACCGGCAATGTAAACAACGCAATACTTTGGGGGAGGAGATTTGAAATTCAGTTTTTGTGGATTGGAAATCCGGATAGAAGAACAACGCGAAAAATCTAACAGGAGCGAAGAAGAATGCAGGCATAGAATCGTCAAAACTTTGACTGCATTTTTCATTTCAGGTTGCCGGGTTTTCCAGTTTCTTTATCTGGCTTAACTCTGCCTTTTTATCCCGCATCGTTTCTTCCAGGTCGAAATCATCCTGTAATCCCAGCCAGAATCTCGCCGAAGTTCCGAAATACAAGCTTAACCGTAACGCAGTATCAGCGGTAATTGCTCGTTCTCCCTTCAAAATTGCAGAAGTCCGGGTTTGCGGAATCCCAATGTCTTTTGATAGTTTGTACGCCGAAATATTCATTGGTTTTAAAAATTCTTCCATTAATATTTCGCCGGGATGAATATTTGCCAAATTTTCCATGATTCAATTTTTAATGATAATCAACAATTTTTACCTGCTCCGATTGTCCTTCTTTCCATTGAAAAATAATACGCCATTGGTCGTTTATTCTGATGCTGTAAAAATCCTTCAAATTACCTCCCAGCTTTTCCAACCCGTTGGATAGTGGAATCCTTAAATCATTTATAACTTGAGAGTTATTCAGCATTCTCAGTTTCCGGCGCCCGACATGCTGTATTTCTAACGGCAGGTTTTTTATTCGCTCTCCATTCCAGATTGATTCCGTTTCTTTATCTCCAAATGATAAAATCATAATTACGACAATCGTTACTAACGCCAAAGATAAGTACTATCGTTTTAAGTTGCATACAAATGCATCGTTAAGCTGTAACACAACCACCCGAAATAAAAACTGGTTCAACCGCGGTTTTACAACCGGCAACGTAAACAACGGGGATATTTTTGGGGGAAGAGATTTAATCTATTACCGGTACCTCCTTGTCGATGACCGTCGGGTGCTTCGCAATCCCAAAACGCCTAAAAGTCCGCGGGTGATTTCGGTGGCAATGGTGCGGGTAACCGGGCTTTTCATAATCTTTTCAAAGTTAGAAGGTTCCTCTTTTGTACGACGTGCCGGTGCTGGGCGCTCATATTCATCCTGCCGGCGCAGGGTTCTGTAATTTTCTTCCTGTGCTTCCTCCTCTCTTTTGTTTGCCCTTGAAATTTTCTCCTGCAGGATTTCGTAGGCGCTTTCCCTGTCAACTTCCACATTGTATTTTTTTGCCAATACCGAAGCTTTCAGAATCTGTCCGATTTCAATGTCAGTGAGCACATCCATCCGCGAAAATGGCGGACGAACCAGCGTGTGCACCAGTTCGGTGGGCCGGCCTTTTTCGTCGAGCGTAGAAATCAGCGCTTCGCCAATTCCCAGTTGTGTCATCAGTTCGTCAACCTTGTAATATTCTGAATAAGGATAATTTTCGGAAGCCATTTTGATGTCCTTGCGGTCTTTGGCGGTAAAAGCGCGCAGCGCGTGCTGCACCTTTGTACCAAGCTGGCCCAGAATTGCTGCAGGAATATCGGTGGGCGACTGCGTGATAAAGAAAATGCCCACCCCTTTTGAGCGGATAAGTTTGATGGTCATTTCAAACTGGTCGAGCAGGCTTTTCGAGGCGTTGTTAAAAATGAGGTGCGCCTCGTCGATAAATAGTACCAGTTCGGGTTTTTTCGGGTCGCCCAACTCGGGCATTTTTTCAAAAATTTCGGCTAACAAACACAGCATAAACGTGCTGAAAAGCGCGGGTTTTGTCTGCATATCGGTAAGGCGCAGCACATTAATCACCCCCTCGCCGCTGCGGGTGGTCTGCATCAGGTCTTCAATTTCAAACGAGGGCTCTCCAAAAATAGCTTCAGCGTTTTGCTGTTCGAGCCCGATAATGGCGCGTGTAATCGTTCCGGCCGAGGTCGAGTGCATAAAACCGTAATCGCGCTGAAAATCTTCTTTTCCTTCTTCCTGGATATATTTTATCACGGCTTTCAGGTCTTTCAGGTCGAGAATGGGCAAGTGGCGGTCGTCGCAATATTTAAAAATCATCGACAAAACACCAGCCTGGTTGTCGTTCAGTTCCAGAATTTTTGCCAGTAAAACAGGTCCGTATTCCGAAACGGTGGCCCGCATTTTGGCACCCGGTTCGTTGGAAATACTCACAAACTCCAGCGGAAAACCTTTGCCTTCCCAGGCAATTCCAATCTGTTTTGCCCGTTTTTCGATAATCGGGTTCATGGTTCCGGGAGCGCCCAGTCCGCTTAGGTCGCCTTTCACATCCATTACCAGCACCGGCACACCGGCGTTTGAAAGCTCTTCCACAATTACCTGCAGGGTTTTGGTTTTCCCGGTTCCGGTGGCCCCGGCAATCAAACCGTGACGGTTAAAGGTTTTCAGCGGCATTTTTACCTGCACGCCGGTTTCGTAATCATTATCGTAAACGGCAGAACCTGCCAGAATCCATTCACCTGAAAAATCATAGGAGGCTGATACTTTCGAAATAAACTCGTCCTTCTTCATTTAGAATATTTTGATTGATGTTTGTTATTATGATTTATAGTGGGTGAATTTACGGATTATCCCACAACTTTAGTTAACTAAAGTTGATTTGAATCGCCTGAAATAACTGCGCATGAATCATTTTTCTATCTTTGCGCCTTTAAATTTCAGTAACAGAATCAATAAAGAAAAAATGGAATACAATTTCGCGGAAATAGAACCCAAATGGCAGAAATACTGGGAAGAGAACAAAACATTTAAAACCACCGACGACTTCTCAAAACCCAAATATTATATCCTCGACATGTTCCCCTATCCTTCGGGAGCCGGGCTGCATGTGGGACACCCTGAAGGTTATACAGCCACCGACATTTTCAGCCGGTACAAACGGATGAAAGGCTACAATGTGCTGCACCCGATGGGTTATGATGCTTTTGGATTACCAGCCGAACAATATGCCATTCAAACCGGCACACACCCGGCCATCACCACCCAGAAAAACTGTGACAATTTCCGCCGCCAGATTAAAGCCATTGGGTTGAGCTACGACTGGGACCGCGAAATCAATACCACCGACCCGAAATATTTTAAATGGACACAGTGGATTTTCAAACAGCTCTATAATACGTGGTTTGACGAAAATTTGCAAAAAGGCCGTCCGATTGCTGAATTGCCAATTCCGGAAGAAATAAAAGCATCAGGAAAAGCAGCCGTTACAAAATACATGGATGAAAAGCGACTGGCTTATTACGATAATGCCCAGGTTTGGTGGTGCGACTCTTGCAAAACGGTGTGTGCCAATGAAGAAGTATTAACTGACGGCTCGCACGAAAAATGCGGTCACCCGGTGGTACGCAAAAACCTGAAACAATGGTTACTGCGGATTCCTCACTATGCTGAACGCCTTTTGCAGGGTCTCGAAACCCTCGACTGGCCGGCTGGTGTTAAAGATATGCAACGCAACTGGATTGGCAAATCGACAGGTGCAGAAGTAGATTTCGAGATGGAAGGGCTCAGCGAAAAACTACGTGTTTACACCACCCGTCCTGACACATTGTTTGGTGCCACTTACATGGTAATTGCCCCGGAACATGCCCTGATTGAAAAAATTACCACACCGGAACAAAAAGCTGCTGTTGAAAAATACCAGCAACAGGCCGCGCTGAAATCGGATTTGGACAGGACCGACCTGGCCAAGGAAAAAACCGGTGTTTTCACTGGCAGGTACGCCATTAACCCGGTTAACAAAAAGCTGATTCCTATCTGGGTGGCCGACTATGTTTTGATGGGTTACGGAACCGGCGCCATTATGGCTGTTCCGGCACACGACACCCGCGACTTTGAATTTGCCACCGAATTTAATATACCGATAATCTGCATCCTCGACCCAAAAGATGTTGCGGGGCGCGACGATATTCTGGCAGGCAAAAAATGCTGGACGGAAGACGGAGAATATATCAATTCAGCTTCGGAAGAAACCGGACTGAACATTAACGGGCTGAACAAAGCCCAGGGAATAAAAACCACGATTGAGTGGCTTGAAAGAAAAGGAATTGGCAAGGCAACCACCAACTATAAGCTCCGCGACTGGCTTTTCAGCCGCCAGCGTTATTGGGGCGAACCTTTCCCGGTTATTCACTGGGAAGATGGGGAAGTTACACTGGTTGAAGATGAAAACCTGCCGCTTGAATTGCCCGAAGTGGAAAAATATTTGCCCGGTGAAACCGGCGAATCGCCACTAGTAAACTCGCACGACTGGCTGATGGTTACCGACAAAAACGGTCGCAAAGGCCGCCGCGAAACCAACACCATGCCACAATGGGCCGGCTCGTGCTGGTATTACCTGCGCTATATCGACCCACACAACGAAAAAGAAATTTTCGATGTAAAAAAAGAACAATACTGGATGCCGGTTGACCTGTATGTGGGCGGCGCTGAACATGCCGTGCTGCACCTTTTGTACTCGCGTTTCTGGCACAAAGTGCTTTTCGATTTGGGCATTGTTTCCACCGACGAACCTTTTCAGAAACTGTTCAACCAGGGAATGATTCTGGCTTCTGCCTACGAAACTGCCAATGGTGCTAAAGTTGCATCGGATTTGGTGGAAGAAAAGAATGGCAAATTCTTCCACACCGAAACAGGCGAGGAATTGAAACAAATTGTGGCAAAAATGTCGAAATCACTGAAAAATGTGGTGAACCCCGATGATGTGATTGAACGTTATGGCGCCGATTCGCTGCGTTTATACGAAATGTTTATGGGGCCGCTCGACGAACGCAAACCCTGGGCCGAAAATGGGGTAAAAGGTGTTTTCAATTTTCTGAACCGCGTTTACCGTTTCTTTACCGAATTGGAAAATATTACCGATGGCGAAGAAGATAAAGAAGTGGAAAAACTATTGCACCAAACCATCCAGAAAGTGGAATTTGATATCGAGCACCTGAAATTTAATACTGGTATTTCGGCACTGATGATATTTAATAACCTGGCCATCAAAAAAGGAAAAGTTACCAAAAACACTGCCGAAACATTTGCTAAAATATTGGCTCCGTACGCGCCACACATGGCCGAAGAACTCTGGTCGTTATATGGGCACAAGGAAACACTGGCTTATGAACCCTGGCCCGAAGTTAACCAAAGCCTGCTGGTGGAAGATACTTTTGATTACCCGGTTTCGTTTAACGGCAAAACAAGGTATATGAAGGCTTTGCCGGTAGGCCTGCCTGTTGCTGAAGTTGAAAAAGAAGTGCTCGCCGACGAGCGTACACAAAAATGGTTAGAAGGCAAATCGGTGAAAAAAATGATTGTGGTACCTGGCAGAATTATTAATGTAGTGGTTGGATAAGAACCACATAGATAAAATAAAAAGGCTCTGGGTTTTATTTTTCAGAGCCTTTTTATTTCAAAAAAAAAACCGCATTAATTCATTTGTGAAAACCCCGGTTGAACAGGATTTGAGCGCCCGGCCGATCAGACTTCCAGCGGTCTCGCGACTCATCCCGATAAATCGGAACTACCAGGCCTGTCTTAGCGACACTATAAGAGCATTCTCAGTTTAATTTTTACTGTTGAGTTTACCAAATTCAGAATTAATGCGGAATATCTTGATTCTTCTCAAAGAACTCTTCTTGTTGATTCAAATGTAATACCCACGAATTGTTTTTCCAAATGTTTTTGCTTGCTTTCCCGTTGAGAAGTCCATAACTTGATGTCAATAAGAAGATTATTCGTTTGATTTTTCCCGCCGTTAAATTTGAGACAGGGAAGATAATTTACCGGAAGAAATCTTATGTTTTACTGATTTTGTTTTTTATGAGGTACTATCATCAATACTTATCAGCTATAAAAGATATCAATCAAAATTTATGCTGTTTGATTTGGAAAGGCAGGATAGAAAAATTATTTTTGTTTTTAAGATATTAATGTATTTATTTCTTATATTTGTAACATTATGGCATTTGAATTAGCACAATTAAAATACGCTTACACAGCTTTAGAGCCGCATATTGATGCCCGCACGATGGAAATCCATCATACGAAACACCATGGCGCATACACAACCAATTTGAATGGTGCAATCGCCGGGACCGCTCTTGAATCGGCTTCGATTGAGGAGATTTTAAAAGGAGTTTCGGCCCATTCAGCGGTGGTACGTAACAATGGTGGTGGTTATTATAATCACAATTTGTATTGGGATGTAATTGCTCCCGGAGGTTCGCCAAAGCCCGAAGGTGAATTACTGGATGCTATCAACGACTCATTCGGCTCGCTGCAAAATTTTCAGGAAGCCTTCACCAAAGCTGCGGTTACGCGTTTTGGGTCTGGTTGGGCTTGGTTGGTTCTTCAAAACAAAAAACTGGTGGTTTCATCGACGCCCAACCAGGATAATCCACTGATGGATGTGGCCGAAGTTCAGGGTACGCCGATTTTGGGGATTGACGTGTGGGAGCACGCGTATTACCTGAATTATCAAAACAGACGTCCGGATTATGTGAATGCATTTTGGAATCTCATCAACTGGGATGAAGTCGCCAGGCGGTTTAAAGGTTAGT
This sequence comes from Prolixibacteraceae bacterium, assembly GCA_029265875.1. Taxonomy (GTDB): domain Bacteria; phylum Bacteroidota; class Bacteroidia; order Bacteroidales; family Prolixibacteraceae; genus Draconibacterium. The sequence goes on along the minus strand of JAJUGS010000073.1, from coordinate 6,793 downwards.
TGATTTTTGGTTTTTTCCCCGGAGCAGAGTGCTCCGGGGTTTTATTTTTTACCTACTTAATTATTTTTCAAATCTGTTATTCAACTTCTTCAAACCTGTCAATCACTTTCCCCACTCTCTCTTTTATTTCCTGCCAGGTTGGATTTAATTCCACAGAAGTAAATGTTCCTTTTTCGATATCTATCCGTTCAAAAACCATCAGGTACAAACCGAAAATAATTTCGAGGCTTAACTGACTGCGCGGCTCAACCAAAGGTTTGATATATTGAATCATGCGAAGTGTTTTCTCCCTGTAAAAATCAGCCACTTCATACAACTCGCCAATCATTTTCCGAAAGCCCGGCGTTATTGCTGCTCCTTTTGCCATTTCAAACAAGCCAGCCCGGTTCATTCCGTACTTTGCAATCAGGTCGTCGGGGAAATAATTCAGGTTATTCAGATGGTCTTTCTGAAAATCGCGGATAATGTGTACCAGGTAACTAAAAATGGCACAGGGAGTTGCCACCTCTTTTACATCAAATCCGGGAGCGATATATTTGTTTTCTGATTTTGTCAGTCCGGCCAGGTGTACAAAAATAGATGCCGGAGCCACCGAAGCGCCACCCGCATAATCAATAAATCCCTGCAACGTGGGAAAACCATCGTGGTAAATATCGTAAATCATCGATTTGGCAAAGGCTTCCAGCGGCCAAAAAGGAATACAAAAACGCTGAACCGTTTCAATCAACTCGCGATGCGAAGGAATCTCACGTTTTGTTTCAATCACTGTGTTTATCCAATCCGAAACATGGACCTCAAATTCGGATTGGTTTTCAGCAGAAATCGTAACATGTTCGGTTTTATAATTATCGATGAGGTCGTCGATGGCACGCATAAATTTGTAACAATTCCGGGCAGCCTGGTAACGCTCGGCATCCCAGAAATTGGCGGCAATCAGAATATTGGGGTGGTCAACAATTTTCTCAAAATCGATTGAGTTAAAGATGTTGAGGTATAATACATTTTTGGTTAAAACCGGTGTTTCCATGTCAGTTAAAATTCAGTTTTTTTGCGTCATTCAAAATCCGTTCCGAAGTAAGTTTGGCTCCGAGAAGCACCAATGGAACCCCATTACCGGGATGTGTGCTTCCTCCTGCAAAATACAGGTTTTTATACTTTTTATGCTGATTATGAGGCCGAAAGTATCCCATCTGAAAAATGGTGTGTCCCAGGCTTCCGAAAACAGAACCGTTTGTAACATTACAACTGTTTTCCCAGGTTTTTGGCAGGTAACAGATTTCGAATTTGATATGATCTTCAATATCTGTTAATCCGGCTTCTTTTAAACGGCGAATCACCGCTACGCGTACTTTTTCCCTGAGTGCTTTCCAATCCTGGTCCGCCTTATCGTCGAGATGGGCCACCGGAACAATTACAGAAAGTGAATCCTGGTTTTCGGGCGCTGCTGTTTTGTCGCTTCTTACCGGGGCGTGCACATAAAAACTCGGGTTGTCAGACACCGACTTTTCTTTGAAAATTGCATCCAGCCCTTCGCGGTATGGTTCGTTCAGAAACACACTGTGGTGGTCCAACTGCGGATAAACTTTATCGACTCCCCAATGAAAAACAATGGCTGAACACGAATATTTTTTCTTTTTCAGCGAACGTGTTTTTTGCCTGTCATTCAAAAGTTTATCATAAACATACGGGAGGTCGGCACTGGCAATCACCAGGTCGGCACCGATTTCGGTTCCATCGTCGAGCAAAATTCCGCGGGCAGTTTTCCCGTTCAGAACAATCTCTTTCACCGGTTTTTTACAGTTGATTTTGATGTTGTTTTTTTCAGCCAACTCAACCAATGCCTGTACAATCCGGTTCATTCCACCTTTTGGGAACAGGGCACCTTCTGCAATTTCGGCTCCCGGTAACATGGAGAAAAATGCGGGAGCATCGTACGGATTTTGCCCCACATAAATATTCTGAAACGAAAAAGCCTTTTGCAACCGTTCATCCTTGAAATACGCTTTTACATAAGTGGCATGATTGCGATAAGTTTTCAGCTTCATTAAAAGCCTGATACTTTTCAGATTGACAAATTCAAAAAGACTATCAAAGTTCTTTCCCAGTAAATCGTTCATTGCCAGGTTAAAATATTCATATCCTTCTTTCACATAAGCTTTGTATTTCGGGTAGCTTCCCGGTTCAAATGCTTCAAGTTGTTCTCTCATTTTGTTTTCGTCGCGGGTAAACGAAAAACTGGAACCGTCGCCAAAGAAAAGTTTATAAATAGGTGTAAGCGAAGTAGTTTCCAAATCATTCTCAAGGTCAATCCCTAATTCCGACAAAACCTGTTTGTACAGAGATGGCATCAGCAGGATGGTGGCGCCCAAATCAAAACGGTGTCCGTCCTGAATTTTCTGTGCACAGCGACCACCCGGGTTGCAGTTCTTCTCGTAGATTTCAACTTCGTAACCGTTTTGAGCGAGAAAATTGGCCGTTGCCAACCCTCCTACTCCGGCCCCGATTACGATTGCTTTTTGTTTTCTGAACATGGTTGTTTTTGGTTTTGTTTTCTGAAAAATTTTCATCTCTAATCCGACATGTGTCAATTCCGGAAGTTACTTTTACCCGAATTCGGGTGGGAAAACGACCGTTCCTGATACATTTTGCAATGCATTTTCTGCAAGTTCAACCGCCATAAAAACGTCGTCAGATGGCAACGCGTGGTGCGTATTTATTCCCCAGCCCGAAGCCGGTTTGTAGCCAAACCGCGGATAATATTCCGGTTGACCAACCAGAATTACCGAATTAAATCCGCATTCAACGGCCATTTTGTGGCCGGCTTTGATTAACAGGCCGCCAATTCCCTGCTTCTGAAATGCGGGCAAAACCGAAACGTGGCCTGATACAAGTGTGTGAAATTGTTTTTGCCTGTTTTCGATAATTGCCGGAGTAAAAAGAATATGTCCAAGAATCTTACCTTCTGATTCGGCAACCAGCGAAAGTTCACTGATAAAAGCTGGTGCTTTACGAAGGCGCTCCACTAATTTATCTTCGTCGCCATCGGCATAAGGCATATTTTTAAATGCTTTCCCGGTTAACTCAATAACTTTTTTATAATCAGATATTTTTTCTTTCCGGATATGGATATTCTGGTACATTTTTGATTTAAGTTTTGTGCGAAAGTATTCACAATCCAACCAGTCATTAAAAAAAATTTCGCGAACGGCTGATTTTTACCGATAAGCAGCCAAAAGGAATCGATCAACCAGGTTTTATATGGTTTTCAGCGCCTTGTATCTTCGTCCCCAGAATTTATATTTTGTAAGCGATGTATAAACCACCAGCTTTTCGATCAATCTAAACCGCATGGCAAAATGCTGAATGCGGTACCAAACGGCCAGAATGCCCAGGAATAAAGCCGATTCGGCTACAAAACCCCAGAAAGTATTCTCAATGTCGAATAAAAACTGCCTGAAAAAATGATAAAACAAGCCAGAAAATACCAGCGACGATAACAAAGTAATCAGCACGATTGAACCATGTGCCGTTTCAATAGCTTTTTTAGGACAGTAACTCATGCAGTGCATGCAACTCTCGCATTTGAAGGTCCAGAACGGGCGGTTATCAACCATTTTGATGGCTTTTACCGGGCATGATTTTATGCACAAACCACAATTATCGCAATCGGAAGAAGCAAAATAGGTTTTGGAAAAAAAGAAACGCCCAATGAAATAGTAGCCCAGCGAAACCGGGGCAATCAGCACATCCTGGATAATTTCGCGCACACCCCTGAAGTCGCTGCCACCTGCCAGAACTTTATTAGCAAACCGCGCGACTCTTTCTTTGTTACGTTCGTGCAGGAATTTAACAGTCCGTTCGTTTAAACCCGGATGTACCGAAATCCAGTTTGACGGCAAATCAACCGGAAACATCGATTTGATGGAATATCCTTTCAGTTTCAAAATCAGGGCGGCAAAATAAAAAGCCACGCCTGTCAACCCGGGAGTAACCCATTTTCCAATCAGCATTCCGGCACGGGTATTCAATAATAAAACATTGTTTTTCCCTTTTGGAAAACGAAACAGAAAATTTACCATCACCGGCGGATAATTAAACCCGTGAATGGGCGAAACAAAAGCCACCAGCGCATCAGGTTGGGGCAGTGTAATGTTCAGCCTGTCGGTATTTCCGATGTTTATCAGCTGAACTTCCATGTTTTTTTCACGGGCATTTTCAGCCAGCCATTTAGAAACATTTTCAGCATTTCCGGTTCCTGAAAAATAGTAAACCGCCAGTTTTGGATAGGCCCTCATTTTTAAAGCTTTTCACATATTCAAAGTTGCAATTTCCAGTGAAAAAAATCGTCAGACTCACTGTTTTTTACCAATTTGTTTTGGAGGAAAATCACAATCGATTCACGTTTTTATTATTTTAAATAATTCGGACCTATATAAAAAACAGATTTTTCATTTTTAAAAGATAAATCATATCTGTTATTATCAAATAACGCCCTTGTTTCTTCTTAACGAAGATAAAACCAACTACCGGATTTAATCAAAAAAATAAAGCTGAACAGTGATTTTCAGGAAATGAAATGCTAAAAAAAACATTTGAGTCTTTTTTAACTGAAATTCATTTTTGTTTTTATTTAAATCGAATTCAAATTACGGTTGTTTTTCATCAAAATTCAGATTGAATTGTTGTAATTTCGGAAAAACAAAAATCAAAAAAAGTAACCTTAAATTGTAAAATTATGGCATTCGAATTACCAAAACTGCCTTATGCAAACAACGCGCTTGAACCGTACATCAGCGAAAAAACCATCGAGTTTCATTACGGAAAACATCACCAGACTTACGTTACTAATCTGAACAACCTGGTTCCGGGAACCGAATTTGAAAATGCAACGCTTGAAGAAATCGTACTGAAATCGACTGGCGGCATTTTCAATAACGGGGCTCAGGTTTGGAACCACACGTTTTATTTTATGCAATTCAAACCCGACGGTTGCCACGAACCAAAAGATGAACTGAAAGCAGCCATCGAAAAGAAATTCGGCACATTTGAAGCTTTTAAGGAAGAATTTACAAAAGCATCGGTAACATTGTTTGGTTCAGGATGGTCGTGGCTGGTGGCAAATGCAGCCGGTGAGCTTGAAATTGTACAAACCAGCAACGCAGGGAACCCGCTCCGCGATGGCAAAAAGCCACTGCTCACCTGCGATGTTTGGGAACACGCTTATTACATCGACAAGCAAAATCTGCGGGCAAAATATGTGGAGGATTTTTGGAAAGTTGTTGATTGGAAAGTAATTTCGGAGCGGTATTAAAAACCGCTCAAGCCACAGAAATACAGAATTTTTGAGATAATTTTGAATGATAATAACAAGTAAATTTTAAAATTATGAGCGTAGAAAAAGTATTGGAAACCATGAAGGCAGCCGGAAAACCTTTAAAAGCCGGAGAAATTGCAGAAAAAGCAGGGCTTGACAAAGCAGTGGTTGATAAAGCCATGAAAGTTTTAAAAGCCGAAGGGAAAATCGAATCGCCCAAAGTTTGTTTCTGGCAGCCAAAAGCTTAAAAATTTTTGAAAAAACCCAAAAATAAAAACGGGGGCTTTCGGCCCCCGTTTTGTTTCAATACCTCTCTGCTGCTCTGAAAAAAACGAACAACAGGCTCGTTCAGTTTACACTAAACGAAACATTTTCAACTAAATATAGCAATTAATCAACTGTTCCAACAATTCCTGTTTACCACTGATTTGTGCCGGTTCGCCTTTTTGTGCGGCTTCATTGTACAAATCTTCCAGGGTAAGTTTACCGGCTTCAAACTCAGCACCTTTGCCTGAGTCGTATGATGCGTAGCGATTTTTGCGACGACTAACATAATCAGATTCAGTAAGGATTTTATCAGCAATCAGCAATGAGCGGGCGAAAACATCCATTCCACCAATGTGTGCAATAAAAATATCTTCCAAATCAGTAGAATTTCTGCGGGTTTTAGCATCGAAGTTGATACCACCATGGGTAAAACCGCCGGCTGGCAGAATTTCGAGCATAGCTTCGGTAATTTCATAAATATTGGTGGGGAACTCATCGGTATCCCAGCCATTCTGGTAATCACCCTTGTTGGCATCAATTGAACCAAGCATCCCGGCATCGGCTGCCATGCGCAGGTCGTGGGCAAAAGTGTGACCTGCCAAAGTTGCGTGGTTCACCTCAATGTTCAATTTGAAATCGTTTTCCAGTCCGTTAGCACGCAGGAAGCCAATTACAGTCTGAGCATCATAATCATATTGATGTTTTGTGGGTTCCATTGGTTTGGGTTCGATAAAGAATGAACCTTTAAAACCGGCTTTCCGTCCGTAGTCGCGGGCTGTGCGCAGGAACTGACCCAGGTGAGCCAATTCACGTTTTGTATCTGTATTGTGCAGGCTCATGTAACCTTCACGCCCTCCCCAGAAAACATAACCAGTTCCACCAAGTTCGATAGTTGCGTCAATGGCATTTTTCACCTGAACAGCTGCGTTGGTAAGCACATGAAAATCGGGATTTGTTGAAGCGCCGTTCATATAACGCGGATTTGAGAAAACATTGGCTGTTCCCCAGAGCAGTTTCACACCCGAAGCAGCTTGTTTTTGTTTGGCGTAATCCACCATTTTGGAAAGCCGTTTTTCGATTTCGAAAACCGAACCATCACCAACTAAATCAGTGTCGTGAAAACAGTAGTAAGGAATATTCATTTTTGTAATGAATTCGAAAGCTGCGTCCATGCGTTCTTTGGCTGCGTCCATCACATCGGTGGGCTCGTCC
>JAJUGS010000271.1 GCA_029265875.1 Prolixibacteraceae bacterium | reverse complement strand
TTCTCGAGTTAATTTCAACTTTTTTTATTCCCATTTTTTGACCTAATTTTGGTCAACCTATTTCAGGGACGGACAGGATATTGGATATTGGATACTGGATATCGGATATAGGATACTGGATACTGGATACTGGATTCTAACCGGTAACATGAAACATGCAACCCGGAACTTGAAACTTGAAACATTGAAACATTGAACTGAAGCATGGAACAACCTAACAACCCGTTGCACGGCAAAACCCTCGAAGCCATCGTGGTCTATCTTGTGAGTTATTATGGCTGGGAAAAATTGGGAAACCGGATCAGGATCAATTGTTTCAGAAAAGACCCAAGTATTAAATCGAGCCTTGTTTTTCTCCGCCGCACACCCTGGGCCCGCAAAGAGGTGGAAGATTTGTACCTTGAAACCATCAAAAAGGCAGACCGTTTCTAAATTACTGTCAGCAGTTAAATTACAATATATTTGTCAAAATACTTGTTGTGCATATTACTTTGGAACACTATTTTTCAGCCGATTATATATAAATGATGAAGGAAAGACCATTAAAAACCGAATTTGCCCCTGCCGAAAGAAGTAACAATGAGCAATTAATTAACCAACTGAATGAAATTATAAATAACGAACTACTGGTCAACTTCTCGAATTCGGTTTCACAAATGGTTGTTGTTTTAAATGAAAACCGGCAGATTGTGTTCAGTAACAAACCGTTTAATGATTTTCTCGGGATTGAAGATACTAAGGATATTTTAGGGAAACGTCCGGGTGAAGCGGTTAATTGCATACATGCAATTTCTGGCGAAGGTGGATGCGGCACCACTGAGTTTTGCCGGAAATGTGGTGCAATTAACGCCATTCTTGAATCGCAAAAGGGCGAAAAAACAGAAAATGAATGCCGTATTTTAACGGTTAATAACGATGCCCTCGATCTGAAAGTATCAGCCTCTCCGTTTAAATTCAATGGCAACAGTTTTACCATTTTTACAATAACCGACATCAGTGATGAAAAGCGAAAACATATTCTTGAACGATTATTTTACCACGATGTATTAAATAGTGCAGGAGGTATCTCTGGCCTCTCCGGAATAATGCCCGATTTGTCAGACCGTATTGAAATGATAAGAATCGCAGGACTGATCAACCGTGCGTCAGAAAACCTGATTGAGGAAATTCAGGTGCAGCGCCAATTGACTTCTGCAGAAAAAGGTGATTTGATACCCGATTTTAATGAGTGCTACTCGTTACAGATTTTAAAAGACCTGGCCGATTTATACTCTAAACATCCGCTGATAGAAGAAAAATTTATCGTAATACGCAAAAATTCACATCTTTTCAGTCTGAATACCGACAAGGTACTGCTCCGCAGGATTATTGGCAATATGATTAAAAATGCCCTCGAAGCATCCTTCCCTGGCGATACTGTTACTTTGTATTGTAAAAAAGAATCCGGGAAATCGACTTTCACTGTACACAACAAAACTTTTATTCCACGCGAAATCCAGCTTCAGTTGTTTAAGAGGTCGTTTACAACGAAAGGGACAGGACGCGGATTAGGAACTTATAGTATGAAACTTCTGGGCGAAAAATACCTGAAAGGGAAAGTGGGGTTTGAAAGTACCCCAGAAGAAGGCACCACTTTCTTTATTGACCTGTAACCATTCTTTCCCGCGGTTTAATTTTATGGAATCTGCGTCACTCAGCGATATAAGGAACGAAATCAAAGCCCTCTCCCCTGCTGCCTTGCAGGCGCTGGTACTCCGGCTTGCCAAATACAAAAAGGAAAACAAGGAGCTCATCAGTTACCTGCTTTTTGATGCCGCCGACGAAATTGCGTTTATCAAAAGCTGCAAAACAGAGCTCGATACCGTGTTTAACGAAGTAAACCGCAGCAGCATTTTTTATATTAAAAAAACTTTGCGGAAAGCACTGCGCATTACCAACCAGTACATTAAATTCAGCGGATCGGACAAAGTGGAGGTGGAACTGCTGCTGTATTTCTGCCGGAAAATGCGCGACGGAAACTTCAAACGCCGCTCGCAGCCGGTTTTGTGGAATCTTTACCATCGGCAGGTGGCCCGTATTGAAAAGGCGCTGAAAACCCTCCACGAAGACCTCCGTTACGATTACGAGGAAGCGCTTGAAGAATTATAATCGGAATGATTACAAGGCTACGCCCTGATTTTTCGTGGGTAAAGAGTACAGGGCTAACGCCCCTGAAAACACAAAAGCATTTTGTATCCACAGAGAACTGCCTGATATATTCGCAGGGGCGTCAGCCCACGTTGGCGCAGGTCTGTGACTTGTGTCTTGCTTTGAAAAAGCAAAAAAATATCAGCCTTATTGGGCAAGACACGGTTTGCAAAACAGCAACAGCTTTTGCAGCAATCGGGAACAAAAATTGCCGGAGAAGTATTTCAGGATAAATCTGTTACTATTTCAGGTTAATTTTGACTAACCATAAAAAATCAAAAAAAAGATGAAAACCAGGTTACAACTTGTTATTTCAATAATAATACTGAGTGCAGGCGTTTGGGGATGCAATTTTTATGGCAGCTACAGTCAATCGGTTAATAAAACGAGTGGTTCATCGGCAAATTGGACTGGCGACAAAATAACAGGGCTCGAACTAATAAAAGGGCAAAAAGTAAATTTCAGTTATTTTTCGGAAGTGAAAAGCGGAGAATTAAGCATGCAATTATTCAACCCTGCCAAAGAGGTGATCCAACAATTTGAACCCGATAAAAAGGGAAATTTAGAATTAGTTATCGAAGTTTCCGGCAAATACACATTTGTTATTAAAGGCAACAAATTTAACGGAAGTTATCAGGTTGAATGGTGAAGACGGAAGCAACAACGCTGCTACCAAACGAATCCTTTCCTGTATAATAATAAATCCGTCTGCACAAAACAGATTGCTTTCAATTCAAAAAACATTTGAAAGGAAAACCCGCTGCACCCACCATCTTTTTCCTACTTTTGCGAATAAATAAAAGTTAAAAAATGAGCGACGAAAAGATTATATTTTCGATGTACAAGGTGAGTAAAACTTACCCACCCAATAAAACCGTGATCAAAGACATTTCACTGTCGTTTTTCCTGGGTGCCAAAATCGGCATTATCGGGTTAAACGGTTCGGGAAAATCAACATTGCTCCGCATTATTGCAGGCCAGGATAAATCGTTTAACGGAGAACTGGTGTTTTCGCCAGGTTATACGGTAGGGTTGCTCGACCAGGACCCGAAACTGGATGAAACCAAAACCGTAAAGGAAGTGGTACAGGAAGGCGTGCAGGAAGTGGTGGACGTGCTGAAAGCCTACGAGGAAATTAACCTGAAATTCGGGTTGCCCGAGGTGTATGAAAACCCCGATGAAATGGACCGGCTGATGGCAGAACAGGCCAGGTTGCAGGAGAAAATCGACCAGTATGATGCATGGAACCTCGACAGCAAACTGGAACGCGCGATGGATGCATTGCAGTGTCCGCCCGACGACCAGCCGGTAACCGAGCTTTCGGGTGGCGAACGCCGTCGCGTGGCTTTATGCCGTTTGTTACTCCGCGAACCCGACGTGCTGCTGCTCGACGAGCCCACCAACCACCTCGATGCCGAAAGCATCCAGTGGCTCGAAATGCACCTGGCGCAATACAAGGGAACAGTGATCTGTATCACGCACGACCGTTACTTCCTCGACAATGTGGCAGGCTGGATCCTGGAACTCGACCGTGGTCAGGGCATCCCGTGGAAAGGGAACTACACCTCGTGGCTGGAACAAAAAACCAAACGCCTCGAAATGGAGGAAAAAACCGAATCGAGACGCCGGAAGACCCTGGAACGCGAGCTCGAATGGGTGCGGATGGCACCCAAAGCCCGGCATGCCAAATCGAAAGCCCGTTTGGGTGCCTACGACAGGATGTTGAATGAAGATGTAAGACAGAAAGAGGAAAAGCTCGAAATATTTATCCCGAATGGCCCCCGACTGGGTGACAAGGTGATCGAAATGGAAGGCGTTACCAAAAGTTATGGTGACAGGATTTTGTTTGAAAACCTTTCGTTTAAACTGCCGCCTGCCGGTATTATCGGGGTGATCGGGCCCAACGGTGCGGGTAAAACCACGCTGTTTAAACTGATCATGGACCAGGTGAAAGCCGATGCCGGAACTATTGTGGTTGGCGAAACCGTAAAAATAAGTTATGTCGATCAGACGCATAAAGCCATCGACCCTGAAAAATCGGTTTTTGAAGTAATTACTGGTGGCACAGAAACCATGATGCTGGGCAACAAAATGACCAACTCGCGTGCGTATGTGGGCCGCTTTAATTTTACCGGTGCCGATCAGGAAAAGAAATGCGGCGTACTCTCTGGCGGAGAGAAAAACCGTTTGCACCTGGCGCTGGCGCTGAAATCGGAAGGCAATGTGCTGCTGCTCGATGAGCCCACCAACGACATTGACGTGAACACACTCCGGGCGCTGGAAGAAGGGCTCGAAAATTTTGCCGGTTGCGCTGTGGTAATCTCGCACGACCGCTGGTTCCTCGACCGTATTGCCACTCACATTCTGGCTTTTGAAGGCAATTCGCAGGTTACTTTCTTTGAAGGTTCGTTCTCGGAATACGAGGAAAACCGTAAAAAACGAATGGGCGACGATGTACCCAAACGTGTGAAATACAAAAAGCTGATGTAGTTTTAGCCATCAGGTTTGGCCATAAAAAAAACGCTCCGGAGTTTTCCGAAGCGTTTTTTTATGCCGTTTGGCGAAATATTATTTCATAGCTGCAGCACAGGCATCTAATAATTTCTGGATATTCGGATTGCCTGCATCCAGTGCTTTGGCTTTTTCGAGCACTGCAATGGCAGCTTCAAATTCAACTTTGGCTTTTGAAAGTTCAGCCTGGTAAGCAGGGTCATCGGTTTTCAAAGAACCTGCTCCCACTTTTTTATTGGCTTCACTTATAACTGCAGCGCCTTTTTTGTATAATTCATTACCCTCTGCCACATATACTTTGGCAAGCGCCGGTGCCATTTTGGCATCGCCCGGGAATTTGGTCAGACCTTCTTCGAGTGCGGCTTTCGATTCAGCATCTTTGTCCTGGTTTTTCAGAATAATTGATTTATAATAATAAGCTGTTTCACCTTTAAAATTGGCTGCGATACATTTGTCAAACATTTCAACGGCCTTGTCGTAGTTTTTACCATTGTAGGCAGCGCTTCCGGCTTTAAATGCCAATACCTCGGCACCGCTTTCAGCAGTAGAGATTGCCTTTTCATAGTTCTCCACGGCTTTGGCATAATCTTTTTTGTCAACATACATTTCGGCAAGGTTCACATAGCAATCAGAAACCTTAACGTTGGCTGCAATTGCTTTTGCCATATATTTTTCAGCACCTTCAAC
>JAJUGS010000203.1 GCA_029265875.1 Prolixibacteraceae bacterium | reverse complement strand
CTGAATTTCCGGCTACAATGTGTCTCCGGGAAACTCCTTTTCTATAAAACGGTTGTGAATTTTACGCAAAAATGCCAGCGTGAACAATCCACCCAATGCTGCCGCCAGCATGTCGGTTTGCGAATCCCAGATATCGCCCTGGGTGCCTAAAAATGCCGAAGGGTCTTTCCCGGCAATCTGAAACGCAATGTATTCAATCAGTTCGTAAACCGAGGTAGTGGCCATTACAACACAAAACGAGAGAAAGTTGATGAGTTTTGGGCCTGTAACATATTTGCGGCGGATAAAAACCTCGCGGCTGATGAGCGCCGGAACAATGCCCTGGATAAAATGGCCAAACTTGTCGAAGTTATTGCGCGAATGCCCGTAATGGTTTTGAATCCACTCAAATACCGGCACTCTTGAAAAAGTATAATGTGCACCAATAAACATCAGGTAACAGGAAAAAAGAATTGCTAAGTAGGTAAATACGGTAAACCTGAATTTCGGAAATGTAAAATACAAAATAGCCAGCCCCACAATGGTGGGTGACACTTCTCCAATCCAATGACCATAATTTCGCGGGCTAATCCCTGATATTACAAGTCCGGTAAAAAAAACGGCCAGTAAAATCCAATACTTTTTCACGATAATTAATATGGTTAATAACAGGGTTGCAAAATAAGCATATTCTATATTCCTGCCTTTCAAAAATTATGTCAGAATATTATGGATTACGCAGGCTTTTTTGAATCCAGATGTGTAACAATTCATTAATTTAGGCCGTTCGATTGTGTCAATAACTTAAATCAATAAAAACTATGGAAAGAAGAAATTTTCTTAAAAATGCTGCAGTCAGCGGAATTGCTTTAACCGGAATTACCAGTGCAATGAATGCCACAGGATCAGAAAGTGTTACATCCAATTCGGCAAAATTTAAACTGAAATATGCTCCGGGGTTAGGCACATTTAAAGAACACGCCGGACCCGACCCGATTGACAATATCAAATTCATGGCCGATCAGGGTTTCAGGGCAATTTTCGACAATGGGCTGATGGGTAAAGAGCCCGCTTTGCAGGAAAAAATTGCCAATGAGCTGGCACGGCTCGGAATGGATCTGGGACCCTTTGTTTTGTATGCCGATTTCAGCGTACGCTCAATGGTGCTTGACAACGCAGAAGTGCGTGATATGCTGAAAAAGAAAATGGAAGAAGCCATCGAGGTGCAAAAACGTACCGGGGTGAAAACAGCATTGGTTGTTCCGGGAAGATATGACGAAAAACTGCACTGGGACTATCAGACTGCCAACGTGATTAAAAACATGCGGATGTGTTGCGACATTGTTGGAAAAACCGGCCTTGTACTGGTGATGGAACCGCTTAACGCCCACACCGACCACCCCGGTCTTTTCCTTACCGGAATGCCACAGGCAAACATGATTTGCACTGCCGTTAACCATCCCTCCTGTAAAATAGTTGACGACATGTACCACCAGCAAATTACCGAAGGAAACATTATTCCGAACATCGACATGTGCTGGGAAAACATCGGTGCATTCCATATTGGCGATAACCCGGGGCGCAAAGAACCCACCACCGGCGAAATCAACTACAAAAATATTTTTAAACACATCTACAGCAAAGGTTACGATGGAGTTTTGTGTTGTGAACATGGTATGAGCAAAAAAGGGAAAGAAGGAGAACTTGCCTTTATCAATGCTTACCGTGAATGTGATTCGTTCGAAGTATAATCACTACTAAATAATCGTGAAAAGGGTGGCTGGCTGTCACCCTTTTTTTTGGGCATAAAAAATCATACAGCCTCAGGAATTTCCCGCCATTTTTCATGAAAAAGCCCATTGAAACTCCTCGCAGCAAGCTGACGAGGAATCCGATTCCGCCATGGACTTTTTTAGTGTTTTGTTCGCTAACCCCGCAGCAGGCCTGTCGGGGAATGCGCTCACCGGAATTCAAAGATTCATTTTGTAAAATTAATTATCAAATAGTAAATTACACCCGCAAAAAAGAGGGCAAAACTGTTAAAATAGGGATTATAAAATGCTGCAGGATATCATTATTTATACACCCATGTATGTAACCCTTTTCTGGACAATTGTATTATTGTCAACAAGAAGGGAGAAAAACAGGGCAAAATTTTTCCTGGGTATTTTTATGTTTTCAGCCTTTGGGGTTTACCTCTCACATGCACATTTTTTCCAGAAAGTCGAATCAGGCTATATCTATTTCAATTCGATCTACAACTTTGCTTCACTTGCTGTTTATCCTTTATTTTATTGGTATGTCAGGCTGCTAACTGTTGAACTTGATTACAAAACAGTAAACTTAATTCACCTGGTTCCCGGATTTCTTGCCGGGATTTCCTCTTTTGTTGTATTCCGGATGATGAGTATTGATGAACAAAAAACCTATTTTCATTACCTGATGGACAGAAACATTCGTGTTGAAAATTTCTCTATATCCTTACAGGTACAGAAATACATATTTCAGGTTTCCAGAATTGTATTTCTGATTCAGGTAATCTATTATGTCTTCAAAGGACAAAATCTCATTCGGCGTTATAATAAAAGGGTCGCCAACTTTTATTCCAACCTGCAAAGCCGTTCCATTTTATGGGTGAAAGTTTTATTATACTCTATGGTAATCACTTCGGTTATGAGTATCATTTTTAATTTTATCGGGCGCAGCGTATTTGTCGACTCCGTTGGATTATTGCTTATCCCATCTCTTATTTTCAGTGTGTTGATGTTTATTATTGGTATGGAAGGGTTGATGCAAAACCACGCTGTTTTGGAAATTGAATCCGACGAAAAAGGTATTCCTGAAATTGCCCTGAAGAATGAGAATTCTCTGAAACTGAAGGAAAAGTTGCTGATCTTATTTTCTGAGGAAGAAGTTTTTAAAAATCCTGACCTCAAAATCACCGATGTTTCAGAAAAACTGAATACAAACCGGACTTACATATCAAAACTGATAAATACAGAGTTTTCATGCACATTCAGCGAGTTTGTCAACCGTTACAGGGTCGCAGAAGCCAAAAAACTGTTGCAAGAGGAATCATCAAAAAATTACTCACTTGATTATATTTCCGAAAAATCCGGTTTTGGTTCAATGGTGAATTTTATGCGGGTTTTCAGAGATATTGAAGGTACAACGCCCGGTAAATTCCGCGAAGCCTCAATGAACATGAAAAATGTATCATAACCCAGGCTGACCTTTGAAAGAAAAAAAAGAAAAGGAAGCGGGGAACTTCCTTTTTTAACCTTTGCCTGTTGCTGTTAACAATTTTGCTGAGGGCCGGAATATTAAACTTATGCCCAGAAAGTTTATACTCCGAATTCATTTGTCAGTATTTTGAATCCTCAATCACAAACTGTAAAATTCACAACGAATTCTCGTTTAAGCAACTGACAGTTTCTTTCTCAATAAGTTGGTACAAAGTTGCCTCTTGTTTCCTTAACAAAAGTGTCAGATAATAAAAAAGAATACTCAGATGGTAAAAACTGATGCAGAAATCACCTCCCAAATAATTTTCCCTTTCTCAAAAAATTCTATCATACAGAAATGAAAAGAAGCAGCAAATGATGATTTCAATTGCTGCTTCTTTTTCCTGAAAAACTAATATTTGCTTACTTTTTTAGTTTGAAAATTAAAGATGGGTCCATCGGGTATTTGCCCGATTTGGCACCATACACCGAAAGTCCGCCACGATTGCTGCCAGCTTCATCAACATACAAACGGATGGTAATTTTACCTGTTTCAAAAGCCGATTTTTTCGATAATTCATCCAGTGCAGCGGAAACGACATATCCATACGATCCGGCTTCTTCGAGGGTCCAGGGTTTATTGCGGTTTTCGGCACCCCACTCCCAGCCCGGGACCTGGTTCATCCACGAGAGCAACCCGTTGTGATCGGCAGGATCGTCGGATAACTCGGCCTGACCGATTTTCTGATTATTCGCAGCAATGGTTACCAGCGAACCGTGTTTCTTTTCATCGGTTTGCGGAAAGCTGTTTTTACCATACCCCGGAATAGTACCTTTTTCAGAAACAATGGTCATTCCAATTCCTTCTGCATCGCCGTCTTCGAGGTACTTTTCCTGCGGGTACCTTGAAGCAAGCTCAGCCCTGAACTCAATGCTTTCCATGTTATCAGCCGAAATTCCATCCGGAATTGCAAATTCATATTCAAAATAACCGGAACCCATTCCCCAAACCTTTTTCCCATCCAGAACCTGTTTGTATTTCACGCTCCATTCGGCAGCCGTAAACTCTGATGGTTTGCGGGTAACAACCATTTTGTTTTCAGTTGCACCTTTCACCCTGAAGGGGACAAAATTCCGTTGCAGTACTTTGCCGGAGCCATCTTCCAGGGTAGTTGCAAAAATTACAACCATTGTTTCGGCCGGCAATCCTACAGAAACCGGTGTTAGTGGTAAAAATGCAAAAGGTTCGGCTTTGGCTGTTATTTCTCCCTGTGTAATATTTACTTTATCACCCAGGCTGTTCCACCCGTAAACTGTATATTTTATTTTCAGGTTCTCCGGAATTTTTGAGGTGACCGCGTTGATTCCCACTGGTATCTGCACAGTTTCGCCACCCGGAAACTCTTTATAGAAATCATCGCCCGGAATAACGTACAAATCAGCATGAAAATCATTCATGGTCATTCCCGGAACCAGTTCGTCGAGCCCGAACATTTTTTTCGACCTGTCGAACCGGTAATAACCGTTCCATTCGTTAATCACATCATGAAACTCGGTAAACAGAAAACCTGCAATTTTGGGTCGTTTACGGAATTCGTTCATCATAATATGATATTCCCACGTGAGGTCGATATCGCCGGTACTGCCTGCATATCCCCAAACTGCCCCGCATTCGGAGTTAAACATGGGTTCGTTTCCCTGTTTGTTGCCACCAATATAATTGAAAGTGGATCCCGGGTAAGTATTGGTCACCACATTGTCGAGAAATCCGGCCCAGTGACGGGCAGGCAAATAGCTGTGCCAGGTGTTGATGTCGGTAACCACATGGTCCCAGTTGCAGGGCGAATTATCCTCCACCAGGCGGGTCGGGTCAAAGGCTTTGGCTTTTTGGTACCAGCTTCTCACCCACTCCTGTGTTTCGGGCGTGTAGCTTCGTTTGCCCGAAACCGAATCTTTACTGAAAAGTCCCCAGGTTTCGTTAAAAAGCACCCACGAGAAAATGGACGGATGATTGTAATCGCGTTCCATTTCGCGTTCGGCAATGTACTCCCAGTTGGTCTTGGCAACAGAATCAGGTTCGCCCCAGAAATTCGGAATATCTTCCATAATCAGCAAACCCAGCTTGTCGGCCCAATACAGTTTCCGGGGAACTTCAGCTTTGATATGGATCCTCAATCCATTCAAACCGAGATCTTTTGCCCGCTGAATCTCCTCTTTCATAAACTGGTCGGAAGGAAAAGTATAGAAACCTTCAGGATGATAACTCTGGTCTAAAGTCAGTTTCATGTAAATGGGTTCGTTGTTGAGTGCCACGTATTTAAAATCCTTTCCGGGGATATCGACTGCCGAAATCTTGCGCATGCCGAAGTAGGTTGAAACTTCGTCATTGGTTTTCCCCCCGTTTACCGAAGCTATTACTTCGTATAAAAACGGATCATCCAGACTCCACAATTTCACATCAGCAACCGGTATCGTAAATTTGGCAGACTGGCTTCCGGCGGGAATTTCGCCAGTAAAATCAAGCGGATTATTCTTCCCTTTCAACCCGAATTTAACAGCTTGTCCTGCTGGTGAAACAAGGTTGATTTCAGCCATAACAGTTTTTTTGTCAATATCGGGTGTGAACCGGATATTCCGGATATAATTTTCTGACCTGGCTTCGAGATAAACAGTCTGCCAGATTCCTTTGGCATTGCCATAATATTGTTTCCCCGAAGGCCGGTTTTCCAGTTCTTCGTCTTCCACACGCACAGTCAGCCGGTTTTCACCGTCAACCAGCAAATCAGAAATATTAAAACTGAACGGCACATAACCGCCTGAATGGCTGCCGGCTTCTTTGCCATTTACCCACACCGTGGTATGAAAATCGCTGGCACAGAAAACAAGCCATACATTTTTCCCTTTCCAGCTTTCTGCTTTTTCGAGGGTAAAAGTGCGTGAGTACCAGCCGTAATTTACTTTTGGCAGTTTGATTCCGCTTAACGGGCTTGCCCACGAAAACGGAACCACAATTTTGCTTTCGAAAGTTTCGGGAATGTTCTGCCAGTTTTCGGACAGCCCCACGTTTAATGAATCGGGTTTAAATTGCCACGTTCCATTCAGGTTTTGCCAAATTGCACGCTCAAAATCCGGCCTTGGGTGTTCTGCCAGTGGAATGGCTTCCTGTTTTTTTGAACATGAAAATGCAAACACCACCAAAATCAGCAACAAGAAATATCGGTTTTTCATAAGGTTGATCTCAATTATTCACTTACAGTTCAACACTATATTATGACGGTCATAATCGAATGGCCAAGGCTTTTCATATCGACAGCTTTTTCCTGGCACCAGAGTTTGAAATCCATGTCGGTGTCGGTTGTATTCAGGATCACCACCACAATTTTGCCATCAGGGTTCAGAAATGCCGTGGTTTGCAGCACATCGCGCGACGAAGACGACGAAATTCTTTTTGCCCCGGGCTGGATAAATTTCGAAAAATGACCAATGTAATAGTAACTGTTTGTAAAAATCAGGTCGCCGGTTGCAGTATTGGCGTGTACCGGAGCAAAGCAGAAATTTTTTACATGGTTCGGGCCTCCCTTTTCATCGAGCAAAATATTCCAGTCGGTCCAGGCCACGGTTCCGTTGTTAAAATCGTTCAGCATTGAGTAACCATAACGTTCGCCCAGCCGCCACTCATAAATGGCGTCGGTGGCAAACGATTCGGCGCAACCTTCGGTAAAAACAAGGTGTTTGTCCGGAAACGTTTCGTGAAC
Organism: Prolixibacteraceae bacterium; assembly: GCA_029265875.1. Taxonomy (GTDB): domain Bacteria; phylum Bacteroidota; class Bacteroidia; order Bacteroidales; family Prolixibacteraceae; genus Draconibacterium. The sequence goes on along the minus strand of JAJUGS010000203.1, from coordinate 773 downwards.
CGCTTTCAGGTTCTGAAACTGCATGTCGCTGCCGGTCCAGGTTTCGTACCAGTGAAACCCGATTCCCCAGATGTATTTGGCAGCTTCGGGATCGTTAAAAATAGTGGAGGCACGTTGGTAAATCAGGTCGCGGTTGTGGTCCCACACAATCAGCTTTTTGTCGCTCATCCCCGAGTTTTGCAAAGTGGGGCCAAGGTATTGTTTCACAAAATCGCGCTCCTCGGTGGCGGTGTAAACACACGACTCCCAAGTTTGTACTGCCATCGGTTCGTTCTGCACCGATAGCCCCCACACCGGAATTCCTTCTGCTTCGTAAGCCTGAATAAATTTGATATAATGGTTGGCCCACGCCTGTTTGTATTTTTCGAGCAATTTACCACCGTGCAGGCGGTCGTTGTTGTCTTTCATCCAGGCGGGCGGACTCCACGGACTGACAAACAATTTCATGTTTTCGCCCGAGGCTTTAAAAACTTCTTTTATCAAGGGTATTTTAAATTGTTTATCATGATCGATGGAGAAAGTGGAAAGTGTTGAATCGTTTTCGGCCACATAATCATAACTGCCACTCGAAAAATCGCAGCTGGCAATGTTGGTGCGCGAAAAATTGTACCCGATTCCCTTTTCCTTATCGTAATAAGCTGCAATCAATTCCTGTTTTTTTGCATCGGGCAGTTTGGCAAAAACTTCAGCCGAAGCATCGGTCAAAGCGCCGCCAATTCCCACCATTTCCTGAAAAGTATTCAGCGGATCGATAAATACACAGGGCTGTCTTT
>JAJUGS010000194.1 GCA_029265875.1 Prolixibacteraceae bacterium | reverse complement strand
CGGGTTATTAAAAAACAGAAAAATCTCATCTCACTTTTCATAACAGGCTTTTCAAAATAGCCGTTAAAATCAATAAAACTGGCTGAACCGGTTATATTATTCTGCAAAACAATAGTTTTAATCTGCAAAATGCACAAATTAACATTTATATTTCTATAGCCGAATTAAACGTGCAGTTGACAGAAAATCAGTGTTTAATTACAGAAAAAGCCTTACAATTGTACCGGTAATGCATTGTAATTCATGAAAATTTTCAAATATCGCTGGCTGAATCACACCCTCTTCTGGGTTTTTATTTTTGCATTTTATACTGTACCCAGAATTGCGTCTTTTGGGTTCAGCAAAGATGCCTTTGTAAATATCCTTTATATTCCGGTGGATATTGTTACGGCTTATTTTGTCATCGAATTTCTGATGCCCCGGTTTATCATGAAAAAACGGAGATTCTTCGTTTTTATAACCGGAACTCTTTTGGCCATTGCAGCCAACATCGCAGTTTCTCATTACATGATGTATAACGTTCAGCCGGCATTGGGTTTCTGGACGGTTAAAACCCGTTTCGTGGTTGAACTTTTCGACTGGCTTTTGAGCAGTTTTATGATTGTGGGCATTGCATCGGCACTGAAACTTTTCAGCTATTAGTACCAAATCCAGCTAAAACAATCGGAACTGGAACGAAGAAACGTGAACTCCGAACTCGGTGTGCTGCGATCGCAAATCAATCCTCACTTTTTATTTAATGTACTGAATAACATTGATTCGCTGATATTTGAAGACAGGGAGAAAGCTTCGAATGCCATTTTTCTGTTGTCGAAAATTATGCGGTATATGTTAAAAGAATCAAACGAAGAAAAGGCATTGCTGCAAAATGAGCTTGATTATATTCAGAATTACCTTGAATTAGGAAGACTGAGTTTCGAAAACCCGGAATTTCTTCAATTTGAATATTCGGGCGATTTTAAAAACAAACAGGTGCCGCCACTTTTGTTTATACCAATTATTGAAAATACGATCAAGCATTGTAATAAACAGTCGGAATCGCCGGGGATAAAAATCAGTTTTACAGCCGGAGATGATAAAATTGAGCTGAAAACATGCAACTACATTAAACGAAACGATTTTAAACTTCCGGATGCAGGATCGGGAAACGGTTTAAAAAACGTTGAAAAACGGTTAAAACTGCTGTATGGTGAAAATTATGTTTTTGACATTAACACCAATTTGGATAAATTTGAAGTATATCTGAAAATTCCGGTGTTATGAAGATGAATTGCATTGCCGTTGACGATGAAGTGCTGGCGCTCAAAAAGATAAGGCGTTATGCCGAAAAAATTGATTACCTGAACCTGATGGGTACTTTTGACAATGCGCTTTCCACATTTTCGTTTCTCAGGGAAAACAAAATCGACCTGATTTTTCTGGATATACAGATGGATGAATTTACCGGCATCCAGTTGCTCGAAACATTAAAAGACCCGCCTTATGTAATCCTCACCACCGCATTCGACGAATACGCGCTGAAAGCATACGAACTCGATGTGATGGATTATCTGTTGAAACCCATTCCTTTTGAACGGTTTGTAAAAGCGGTGGAGAAAGTTTACGCGCGTTTTCTGAAAGATTCGCAATTACAGACAAGGCCGCAACAACGTGTTGAAAATGCAGCCCTTCAACCTGAAAAAGCAGATTATACATTTGTTAAGTCGGGCAACAAAACGGTAAAAATGTATTTCAATAAAATACTCTATATCGAAGGAATGCGCGATTACCTGCAAATACACACCGAAGATGCAAAAATTATGACGCTCCTGAATTTCAAAACCATCCAGGATTTGCTCGATCCGCAGAAATTTATCAGGGTGCATAAATCATACATTGTGGCCATCGACAAAATCGACTACATCGAAAACAACGCGATAAAAATCAGGGATAAGCTAATTCCGGTGAGCAGCAGCTATAAAATTGCCTTTAACAGCCTGCTCAGCAAAAAGAACATTACGCATCTTTAATTTCCGGGTCGCTTTTTAACAAAGTTTCAGAAATCTGCCAACTCTCTTGCGGTATCGAAAATATCAGCATTTGCTGATTTTTTTATTTTTGCGGGTCGGAAAAAATATTTACCGGAAAACAACACTGAACAACTTTGAAATTTATACCAATGAGAAGCTTTGCAGAAATTATCGGGATTTTGATTTTAACTTTTGTCTTTTCAGGTTGTGCAAAAAAGAAAACAGATATTCTGTACGACCGGAAATATATCGACCAGATAAAAGAGGTCAGAAAAGATGCGGTAAATTATCTGGTAATGGGAAATATTCCCGGCGGGTCATTCGCCATTTCAAAAGATGGGAAAATTATTTACTCTGAGGGAATGGGATTTGCATCCAAAGACCTCGAAGTTCCGGTTACACGTACAACCAAATTCAGGATCGGCAATGTTTCAGAATGTTTTACGGCACTTATCTACCAAATGATGGTTGAAAAAGGGATGCTTGTTCCCGATTCTTCCGTACATTTTTATTATCCCGATTTCCCAAACAAGCAGTATAAACTGACGCTTGATCACCTGGCCTACCATACTTCAGGAATCAGAAAACCAACGGTCACAGAAACAGACTGGCGGACAGTGGAAACCGGGTTACAGGAAGGGATCGGGCTGTTTAAAAATGATTCATTGCTTTATCCACCCGGGATGTTACAGGAAACCAGCATGTTCAACTACAATCTTTTGGGGGCAGTTATGGAAAAAACAACCGGGAAAACGTACTCACAACTTTTAAAAGAATTCATTACCGACACTTTGCATCTGACCAACACTACAATTGATAACCCGCTACTGATAATAAAAGGCCGGAGCGATTTTTATGACCTGAACTTTGTGGCACAGCTTGTCAATGCCACTTTCCGCGATTTACGTTTCCGGGCACCTTCCGAAGGTTTGCTTTCGAATGCCGAAGACCTGGTAAAACTTGGAAATGCCATGCTTGCATCACCGGTTATAAGCGAATCGGTGAGAGCATCGGTTCTGGAGCCTGCCACGCTGCCCGGTGAAAGGAAAACGGTAATCAGCAAAGGCTGGATTGCAATGACCGATAAATTTGGAAGAAAATTTTATGGTCGTGCCGGCGGTGTTACAGGTGGCAGTGCAGCTTTGGTGGTGTATCCTGATGATAAACTGGTTATTGCAGCAACATTTAACCTTACTGATAAAATAGGGCAATTTCCGATTATGGAGATGGCCCAGAAATTCCTGAAAACCCCGGAAACAAATACAACAACCGAAACGAATCAAAAGGGAGAGCAATAAAAGCGGATTACTAAGAAAAGAGCGATTCAACAAATTCGCGGCGGCGGAAAATCTGGAGGTGTTCCATTTTTTCGCCAATGCCAATGTATTTCACCGGAATTTTGAACTGGTCGGAAATGCCAATCACCACGCCACCTTTGGCTGTTCCGTCGAGCTTTGTCAATGCCAGTGCAGTAACTTCGGTGGCAGCGGTAAATTGTTTGGCCTGTTCAAAAGCATTTTGTCCGGTTGAGCCATCAAGAACCAGTAAAACTTCGTGCGGTGCGTCGGGAACAATTTTCTGCATTACTTTCTTAATTTTCGAAAGCTCGTTCATCAGGTTCACTTTATTGTGCAAACGTCCTGCCGTATCGATAATTACCACATCCGTTTTGGCTGCTTTTGCCGATGCGATGGTATCATAAGCCACAGATGCAGGATCGGCACCCATTTTCTGTTTCACAATCGGAACATCCACCCGTTTTGCCCAGATTTCGAGCTGTTCAATGGCTGCAGCCCTGAAAGTATCGGCAGCACCAAGCATCACGCTTTTTCCAGCCTTTTTAAAATTATAGGCCAGTTTGCCAATTGTGGTGGTTTTACCCACGCCATTAACGCCCACGACCATGATTACATAAGGATTCTCAGATTCAGGCAAATCAAAATCTGAAAGATCAGGAGAATTGCTTTCCTCTAAAAGTGCCGTGATTTCTTCTTTCAGAATATTGTTCAACTCGTTTACGCCCATGTATTTATCACGCGAAACACGTTGTTCAATACGGCCGATAATTTTCAGCGTGGTGTCAACGCCAACATCCGACGAAATCAGGATCTCCTCCAGGTTATCCAGTACTTCATCATCTACTTTCGACTTTCCAATAACAGCCCTGCTGAGTTTTTTAAAGACACTTTCCTTGGTTTTGGCCAGGCCTTCATCAAGGTTTTCCTTTTTGCTTTTATCGAAGAAACCAAAAATTCCCATGATCACTTAATTTTCGGGTGCAAAATAATACAATTATAGTTTTTAACGAAACTGAAAATCCAGAAACAAAAAAAGCCTTCACCCACCGATGAAAGCTTTTTTTGTTTCTCAGATTGATCCCGGAAACAGGGATTTATTTTTTAAAATAATTGGGTACGTCCTCAGTAGGGATAATCTCTTCCTTGAAAATGTAAGCACCTGTTTTTGGCGATTTTGACATTTTCACCACTTTGGCATAAGCTTTACCGCCAGCCTTTTGCAGAGTTGCAACCGTCTTCTTTGCCATGTTTTAAATTATTTAATTTCTTTGTGAACTGTTACTTTTTTCAGTACCGGGTTGTACTTTTTAAGTTCCAACCTCTCTGTGGTATTTTTCCGGTTCTTGGTAGTAATGTACCTCGATGTTCCTGGCATACCGCTTGCTTTATGTTCGGTGCATTCCAATATCACCTGAATCCTGTTGCCTTTACTTTTCTTTGCCATTGTTGCAATTCTTTAATTTATTCGATATACCCTTTTACTTTTGCATTTTTCAAAGCAGCTTCGATACCATTTTTATTGATAGTACGGATTCCGGCTGCCGAAACGGTTAAGTTAACCCAGCGATCTTCACCTGCTAAATAAAATTTCTTTTTGAACAGGTTTACATCAAATTTCCTTTTTGTTCTGCGTTTTGAGTGCGATACATTATTTCCACCCATCGCTGTTTTACCTGTTATTTGACAAACTCTTGACATTGTTCTATAATTTCTTGATGATCAAAATATACTCGTTACTAAAACGGGTTGCAAAGAAAATACTTTTTTGATAAAAAATCAAGTAGATACAAAAGATTTTATTTTAACAATCAACAATTAACTGTTAATTGTTTTTACCCGCTTTTCTTTCACCTTTTCATAAAACAAATTTTACTTTCGGTATCGAAATAAAACCCGATGGTATTTAACTCTGTCACATTTTTTGTATTCCTTTTTATCACTTTCCTGATTTACCTGAAAGCAGCAAAACATTCTGTAAAATCAGGTAATTTTATTTTATTATCAGCAAGTTACATTTTTTATGGTTGGTGGGACTGGCGTTTTTTGTTGCTGATTATCATCAGTTCACTCACCGATTTTATTGTTGGTTACGAATTGTTTAAAACCGATTCGGCCAGGAAGCGAAAACTACTTCTGGCGGCCAGTCTGATCATCAATCTCGGGATGCTTTTTGTTTTCAAGTACTTTAATTTTTTTGTTGATACTTTTCTTGCAGCGTTTGGAAATGGAGAAAACCAGAGCAGTCTGATCAGAATTATTTTGCCGGTCGGGATTAGTTTTTACACTTTTCAAACACTGAGTTATACTATAGATATCTATCGCCGTCAACTTACGCCTACAAAATCATTTATTACTTTTTTCACTTTTGTTTCATTCTTTCCACAACTTGTAGCAGGCCCAATTGAAAGAGCCGGCAGGTTGATCCCGCAGTTTGAAAAGAAATTTGAGTTTGATTACCACCAGGCAAGTTCAGGACTGAAACTGATACTTTGGGGGCTGTTTAAAAAAGTCGTCATTGCTGATCAGGCTGCTGTGCTTGTAAATGCGGTTTACCAAACACCTGAAAGTTACAATGGAATTTCGCTCATCATCGCCACCCTGTTGTTTGGATTCCAGATTTACTGCGATTTTTCAGGTTATTCCGACATTGCCATCGGAACAGCACGGTTATTCGGAATTGAACTGATGACCAACTTCAGGACGCCCTATTTTGCATCTTCAATAAAAGATTTCTGGCACCGCTGGCATATTTCGCTGTCAACCTGGTTTCGCGATTATGTTTATATTCCACTGGGCGGCAACCGTAAAAGTAATTTCAGAAAACACCTCAACATCCTGATAACTTTTACTTTATCAGGGTTGTGGCACGGGGCCAATATTACCTTTGTTTTATGGGGATTTCTTCACGGGTTCCTTTATTTTGTTGAGTCGATTTTTTCACCATTGAAATTCATCAATAAAAAGGCAATTACTTTTGCAGGAATAATATCAACCTACCTGGCAGTCAACTTTTTGTGGATTTTCTTTCGGGCCGAAAGCTGGTCTCAGTCAAAAAATATTATCGGAATCATTTTCAATCAGCAAAAAGGTGGTTCAGAATCCATTGCATCTCTTTTGTCAGTTTCCGGTATTTTAACGGAGCCGGCAAGAATGCTTGTTTTTATTTTTCCTTTTTTCATCGTGGCCGAAATACTTTTAAATAAAAATGAATTTCCGCGGATTTTGGAAACAACACCACGGTTTGTCAGGTGGAGTTTTTACTACCTGGTACTTTTTGCGATTCTCTTTTTCGGAGTTTTGAATTCGGCACCTCAATTTATTTATTTTCAATTCTGATGAGAAAGTTCCTTTTCAATATCACTCTTTTCTGCGCTCCTTTGATGGTTTTATTGGTCGTATTGTTCTCCGTTCAACCCGATAAAAAATTCGCCTACACTTTTGTGAAAGGTGAATGTGACAACAAAGCCGAATGGATTTATCAGCGCATTTTTGAGAATCACGAAAGAATTGACATCGCTTTTACCGGTGCTTCGCAAACGAGTTGCGCGATAATGGATGAACGGATTGAAAAGCAGCTTGATTCAATGAACATGAATCTGAAAGTTGCCAGTCTGGGTTATTGCAGGCGGGGAAGGGATATTCAGTTTGCAATGTTAAAAGACCTCTTCTCGCATAAAAAGCCAAAACTTCTGGTTATTGAAATTACAGAAAATGAACCGGCAAAAAGTCACCCTGTTTTTCCTTATTTAGCTGAAAGTAAAGATGTTTTAGGTTCGTTTATATTTTTCAACCAGCGTTTTATCTCCGGTATTTACAAAGCATTGGTTGTTCGTTTTGAATATTGTAAAAACCGTTTTTTCGGAATTCAGGCTGAAAAACCAGACACAAATTCCAATTTCGGGTATATTTCTTCAAGCCAGGTTGTAAACATTGATGAACTAAACAGCAATCAGCAAACCTGGAAAAAGAAGCTCGCAAATCCGAAACCGGCATTCATCACAAAAATCGAAAATAAATATCCGTTGCACTACCTCGAAAAGATAGTAAAACTGGCTAATACGAACCATTGTGAGGTAGTATTTCTGTATCTTCCGGAGTATGGTTCAGGATTAAAAGAGCCTGAAAATATCAGAATCTACAGAAATATTGCACCGGTTATTCTATTGCCTGATTCGATTATTCAGAACAAAACGAATTGGAAAGACCCAATGCATTTTAATGATGCCGGAGCAAAACAAGCTTCTGATTTTATTTCCGGCGAATTAGCAGAACAACTGCAAAAAATAAACTGAATCTCATTAAAACAAAGGAATCACCAACATTCCCTGGATTCTCATATCACGTCCGGGAGCCATTGAACTTTCATCCGGTATTCCGGTCAGGCTCCCTTCAATTCTGAGTTGCAGAAAATCGTGGCGATATTCGATAAATCCGGTGAGACCGGTTAATCCTTCATCGGTGGACACTGAAAGCGAAGTACCCAGGCTCAGACTTTGGTCATGACCAAGACTAAACCGACCGCTCACACCCGGCTGGATAATTGTTTTACCTGTTTCAAATGTGTGAGTAAGATCGGTGGTAAAAACCAACCTGTCGCTACCACCAAAACGGTATCCGCCCGACAAGCGGCCAGCCAAAACAACCTCACCATCCGAATTGATAGTTACCCGTCCCATCAAATGACTGAGATCACTTCCAATCCTCACTTCGCCGGTACCGGTTCCTGAAAACTCTTCTGTCTCAGAATCCCT
>JAJUGS010000159.1 GCA_029265875.1 Prolixibacteraceae bacterium | reverse complement strand
TACGGTATGACCGACACCATGGGCCGGATGCACTCCGACGCTCAGTTTGCAGGTTCATCTTCAGTTCCGGCTCACGTTGAGATGATGGGATTAATCGGCATGGGCAACAACCCGATGGTTGGTGCTTCGGTAGCTGTTGCCGTAGCTTTGTCACAGGCATAGAGTCAGGCTTTTAAAATATTTCACTCAAAGGCACAAAAACGGGGGGGCAATTTATACCTTCGTACTTTGTGCCTTTTTCATTTTTTGACTCGTACATGGACAAACAGGAAACTATAAACACCGCACTCTCCTATTTCGACGAAGGTTATGCCTGTTCGCAGTCGATATTGCTCGCTTTTGCGGATCGGTTTGACCTTAATGAAACAACCGCCAAACGAATCGCATCAACGTTTGGCGGCGGAATGGGTCGTTTGCGGCAAACCTGCGGCGCGGTCACTGGTGGCTTCATGGTTTTGGGGCTTGCCTTCGGGAATGAAAATCCGAAGGATATGGACACCAAACTCGAAGCTTACCGGAAAGTCAGAGAACTTTACCATCAGGTTGAAGGTATTTACGGAACCGGCAATTGCAGGGAATTGCTTCAGAAATTTGCGACGCAGGCACAGGTGGAAGAACGAAAGCACCACAAAGTAATTTGCCGGCGCGTGGTTGCCGATGTTGCCGGACTGGTGTTTGAAATGTTGGAACAAGAACTAAAGCAAAAGCAGAAAAGGTTTTACTGAAATCCATTCGGAGAAAGCAGTCAGCAAAGAATTATCGGCTGAGATAAAATTAGTATCTGAAAGTTTTATTTACAATAATACAGTTAACCCATGAAAAAAATTATTCTGATTTTATTGCCCTTCTGATTCATTCTTCCATCAATTCGAGCTCACAGAACATCGACATTCGTTTATTGAGAGAAATCAACCTGAACCGGAATGTCCATCCGGATAATATGTTTAAAGGGTTCACCAATTCAGCAGGCCCGGTGGCGTGCGGAACTCCGGCAGTGATGTTTGGCATCCCGCTGATCAACCATGACGAGCAGCTCAGGGAAAAACCATTGTACATCGGGGCCTTGGTTTTGTCGTCGGCCATTGTGGCTAACATCTTTAAATACAGCGTAAACAGGACAGGCCGTTTGTTACCTGTCCCGACATTCAGAAAGTAACCAGTGGCGGAAGCCCGTCGTTTCCTTCAGGGCACACATCCGATGCCTTTTCGCTGTCCACTTCAGTCACCATTGCCTGCCCCCAATGGTACAATATCGTTCCGGCTTATGGCTGGGCCAGCGCCGTGGCCTATTCGCGCATGGATTTGGGGGTTCATTATCCGGGCGATGTGATTGTTACTGCAGTTATCGGAACCTTTATTGGCTGGGCTGTGTCGCAACTATACCACTTTTTTGATAAAAGAAATTCTTTTTGCACAATGTAAAAGAAATAAATAATGCAAGGGAAAGCTATGAAAATTGGTAGAAATCCGAAGTTTTTGCATTGCTGCTTCTTACACACATTATGCAGCAGTAGGCCATTCGAACATAAGCGCATCAACCGGGCTGCCGGGCTGGCGCTCCCGGCTCCTCCTGCAAACATTCTTTTACAATCACATCCTTTTCGTTACCCAGGAATCATATGTGCACGACCTTCGGAAATACACGCTGAATGACAATGCCGAAAACCGCGTCATTACATCGATCTGATAATTTTTGGACCAGCAGTTTGTTTGTCCGTTACTCTTCCCGCAGCTTACAAGAAATACGACGATAAGTTTTTGCAGCAAAACGGTAAATTGACCTGGTATATTGAAGAAATGACGGACAAGCTGCCCCAGGCATTCAGAAAAAAACAGGAATTTATTTCTGGCTGCCGATTTAGGGCATTTCCTGGGCGATGCGCACATGCCATTGCACGCCTCGGCCAACCACTACGGACAACTGACCAATCAGTAAAGATTGCACGCTTACTGGGAGTCGCTGTTACCCGAAACGTCTGAAATTCAATATAATTTCCTCAATCAGAGAAGAAGATATAATCAATGTTGTGCTCAAAGAAACCTTGGCGCATTATCAAGGCACACATGTGGTCGATTCCATTTTAATGGCTGACCAAGAATTAAAACAGCATTTTCCGGCTGATTGGGTTTATATGCAGGATGCGACCCGGTAATCCGGCAAAAAACAAGTTTTATTCTCCGGTGCATTCTGAAGAGTATTCCCGGCAATTTAGCCAGAAATTCAAAGGGATGGAAGAAAAACAAATGCGTTTAGCCGCGACAGCCACTGCCAACTTCGGGTACACAGTCTGGGTAAATGCAGGAAAACCCGATCTCACAGATTTAGACCCGGTTGATCAAACAAAAAAAACAAAAGTAACCTCCAACGCGAGCTTAACTTATTTAAACAAGGGAAGCTGGTTGGTACAAAGAGTGAAAAAGAGTTTTAAGTTTTGGCGATAATTTCTACTTTAACAGATTAAGATTGGTGCTTGATTTTTCTCCTGATTTACCCCAACCCTGAAAGGAGTCAGGAGAAAAATCTGGCTGTTCCTTTCAGGGTTCACGGTAAAAACAGCCTGATTTTTCGGATGTGTAATAGTACCTGGGTTCTATATAAAATATTCTTTAAATTAATTGATTTAAAACACCTTAATAAGGGTTAGTGTCGATGTGGTCATGTTTCTGCTGAGGTTAATTTCAAAAAAAAGGTTTTTAAAGCCTTATCAAACAGTTTAAATGAGAAATGTTGAAGTACAAGGTAATAACAACAATTTATTGTCGGTTTTTCAAATCCTGGCCGGTATTTAAATTTATTTGCTGATGAAACTCTTCAAAAAATCACCCTGGGCATTTATCATCTTGATTGGCATAGTCAGTCTGTTTTCAGACATGACCCACGAAGGGGCGCGGGGTATCACAGGCCCGTTTCTGGCTGCTTTGGGCGCCAGTGGCGCGGTTGTTGGTTTTGTTGCGGGTTTTGGAGAACTGATGGGTTATGCCATTCGATTGATTTCGGGGGTCATCAGCGACCGGACCAAAAAGTATTGGACCATCACGTTCATCGGCTATTTCGTTAATTTGTTTGCCGTTCCGGCGCTGGCGCTGGCAGGCAGTTGGCAAATGGCCGCAGTGCTGATGATTTTGGAACGGACAGGACGTGCAATACGCAATCCGGCGCGTGATGTAATGCTTTCACATGCCACATCGACCATCGGGCATGGCAAGGGATTTGGTGTGCACGAGGCGCTCGACCAAATTGGGGCAGTTTCAGGGCCTCTGATCGTGAGCGCGGTCTATTTCTTTTCAGGCAGTTATCACGAATCGTTTGGCATTTTATTGATTCCTGCAATCCTGGCTATTACGATTTTAGTGATAGCCCGTTTAAAATACCCGAAAACAGAGCATTTTGAAATAAAGGATACAGAACCAGCCAAACCCTTCCCCAAAAGGTTTTATGTACTTTATCTTGTAGCCGTATCGCTTATTGCAGCCGGGTTTGCCGATTATCCGCTAATTGCCTTTCACTTCGAGAAAACAGCTCAGGTTTCAACCCGGATGATTCCGGTTTTATATGCCATCGCGATGGGAGTCGATGCCCTGGCTGCACTGCTGCTGGGTTGGTTGTTCGACAAACACGGAATGAAAGTTTTAATTGGTAGTACCATCGTTTCATTGTTTTTTGCACCGCTCGTATTTATGGGCAACCTGACCACTGCAATATTGGGAATGATTTGCTGGGGTATTGGAATGGCTGCCCAGGAATCCATTGTCAGGTCGGTGTTGGCAACAGTTTTACCACTGGGTAAACGTGCAACCGGATTTGGAATGTTCAATGCAATTTTCGGATTGTTCTGGTTCCTTGGAAGCTTCCTGATGGGCTGGTTGTATGATGTTTCGCTTACTGGTTTGGTTATATTTTCTGTTCTGGCACAGGTTGCTGCAGTACCGTTTTTGGTGGTGCTCATTAAAAAATCCAGGTTCAGTTTTTAATTTACTTTTCACCGGGAAATGCCCGATTGCTCTTATTTTTATCTCCGATTTTTGCCAAAGGCTACGGCCTGATTCAGGCAGATTTTTTGATTTGTAAAGCCGGGACACAATTGCTAAAAATTGAATGGGCTTTTTGGCCGACACAACAACCACGACAATCACGACACCCTCTGCCTACTCATCCGGTTCGTTTAGCCGTTTTCTGATTTGCTGTACCATTTTTCGGTTAAGTTCCATTTCAATGCGGTTAAACTGTACAATTTCTTTCGGCGACAAAACCGTTCTGAACCCGGGGTAATATTTTTCGCGGATTTCAATCAGTTTTTTTGCCTTTTCGAGCCGTGCGAGGTACAGTTCTTCTTCCTGTTCAACAGTCAAGTTCCGGCGTTCTTCGCGGTTAAATCTGCGGCCGCTTTCAACAAAAACAGCAGCCTTTTCCTTTTCGTATCGGAAATAAACGGGTTTCAGTTTTTCGGCCTTATCGGGGCTGAGTTGCATGCGTGTGCAGATTTCGTGAAACCTCGCATTCAAAAATCGTTCCCTGAAAGCGGGGCGCTGGATTTGGGCTGCCAGCATAAAGGGAGCCAGCATAACTGCCATCAAAAACCAAATTTTTATTGTTGTTTTCATGTTTAATCAGTTGTTAGTTCATCTGCAAAAAGTTCATCATATAAATCATCGGCCAGCGCAACCAATTCTTCATCAGTCATTTCGGCCAGTAATTTTTCCCATGTTTCCGGTTTTTCAATTACCGGCAGTTCTGCTTTTTCCTTTGTCGGCAAAGGTTCAGTCGTGTTTGTTGCAACAGATTCAGACAACGGTTTTACGGGTTCAGCAGGTTGAACCACCACATTTTCTGTCTGAATGTCGGGCTGGCCGGTTTTCAGGAACAGCGCCACCGAAATCATAATCAGCAGCGAAGCCGCCACCGAAACCGCCGTATAAATTCTTCGGATTTTTGCCTTTTGTTCGCGCTCCCGGGCTTTTATAAGTGTGCGGCTGGTTATTTCGTCGAAAAAACCATTAGGTACTTTGTAGGGTATCTGTTTCCCAATTCTGTCAAAATCAAATTCCTTGTTCATTGTTCAAAAATTATTGAGGTAGTTTTTTACCTTTTCGGTTGCATAATGATAGTTGGTTTTCAGCGTGCCCGCCGAAGAACCTGTTATCTCTTCCATTTCTTCGTAACTCAGTTCGTCGTAATATCGCAGGTTAAAAACTATACGCTGCTTTTCGGGCAGTAGCTGAATGGCTTCCTGGAATTTCAGCAAAATTGTTTCACTTGTTTCTGCTCCTGTTTCCGAAAACTGGTTTTCGAGTTGCTGCGATATTTCAACCATTTTAATATCTGTTTTTTTACTTCGTCTGAAAAATGCAATACACTCGTTGGTGGCAATTTTGTACAACCATGTGTAAATCTTCGACTTACCGTTAAACGAACCTGCATATCGATAAGCGTTGATAAAAGTTTCCTGTAAAACATCTTCCGCATCTTCGTGATTAATCACCAACCGCCTGATGTACCAATAGATGCGCTCTTTGTAGCGTTCCATCAGCAGCGTGAATCCTTTGTCGCGCGACACTGGATGTTGTAACATCTGCCAGATTTCAAGGTCTGTTTTTTCCGCCATCCGGTATTTTCAGTTCGTTTATTGCTTTGAAGTAAATAACCTGTGAAAGTTAAAAATGAATGCATAAAAAATCTTCAGACAAAAAAAACGTTCTCCATTTAACTTTTCTGAAATTTGCTCTTCCAAGAAAACAGCAAACAAAAAATTAAACTTTATAAAAGATGAAACAAGTAAAAATTACAATCTGGATGGCAGCCGTGGTCCTTGCAACCACAGCCTGTGAAAAAGAAGAAACGGAAAAAGTACTCAACGACAACCAGGTAAAACAGGAAGTGGTGGCAGAAGACCTCATGTCGGAAATTGACCTGCTGGCCGATGAAGCTATTGACCTGCAATTAGGACTGGAAAAATCGGCCAATGTTGGCGAAGGTTATTTTATCGGCGACTGCCCGTCGGTTACATTCGACAAAAATGCCACACCTCAGAAAATCACTATAGATTTCGGGGCCTCATGTACCGGGGCTGATGGTGTGTTACGCTCCGGGAAGATCATAATTACTTCCTCTCATTTTGCCAATAAAACAGTTGACAGAAGTATCACTTTCGAAAACTTTACTTCGGCTGAAACCAGCATCGACGGCAATATTTCGAAATCTATCACGCTTGATATTGAAAACCACTCACGTACAGCCGAAATCAACGAGGACATTGAAATTACTTTTCAAGACAATTCACAGTTAACCCGAAAAGCAACCCTTACCCGCGAATGGCTTTTGGGATTGCCACTTCCTGCCGATGATATTACCAATACCTGGGGCAAAGTTGTTACGACGTTCACCGATGGAACAACCATTACAAAAACCATTGCTGAAGCCACACCGTTGCATTTTAAACTGTTGTGTATGCAACTGGTAAGCGGAATTGCCACATTTGATAATGGGAACCGAACCTGGAAAATCGACTACGGCAACGGTGAATGCGACAACGAAGCCACCGTTACAGTAAACGGTGTTTCAAAAATTATTCAGCTGAAACATTAAAACAGATAAAACAATGAAATGTGAAGACCTGCCCGCTTGGGCAGGTTTTTTTTGTCATATAAAGTCATGAACTCTTTAAAATTAAAACATTCAACTTTAAACTTTTCCCCTTACATTTGCACCTCAAATTTTTACAATTCGTTTTTATGGAAATTGCGAGCAAATACAACCCTGCAGCGGTGGAAGACAAATGGTACCAGTATTGGATGGAAAATAAATTTTTCCACTCGGTTCCCGATGAACGTGAACCTTACACTATTGTGATTCCACCGCCCAATGTAACCGGGGTTTTGCATATGGGGCACATGCTCAACAATACCATCCAGGATATTCTGGTTCGCCGTGCCCGTATGACCGGCAAAAACGCCTGCTGGGTGCCGGGAACTGACCATGCCTCCATTGCCACCGAAGCCAAAGTGGTTGACAAGCTGAAAAAAGCCGGCATCGATAAATACGACCTTTCTCGCGAGGAATTTCTGAAACATGCCTGGGAATGGACCGACAAACATGGCGGAATCATCCTGGAACAGTTGAAAAAACTGGGCGCTTCCTGCGACTGGGACCGCACAGCATTCACCATGGACGAACCGCGCAGCGAATCGGTTATCAAAGTTTTTGTCGATTTGTATAACAAAGGTTTGATTTACCGCGGTGTACGCATGGTAAACTGGGACCCGGCTGCCAAAACCGCCTTATCGGATGAAGAGGTGGTTTATAAAGAGGTACAATCAAAGTTGTATTACCTGAAATATAAAATAGAAGGAGAAGATGGATTCGTAACAATAGCAACAACAAGACCGGAGACAATACTTGGTGACACGGCAGTATGCGTTAACCCTGCTGATGAAAGATTTTTTTCCTTAAAAGGGAAAAGAGTTCTTGTTCCGTTGATTAACCGTTCAATCCCGATTATTGAAGACGATTATGTGGATATGGAATTCGGGACCGGCTGTCTGAAAATCACGCCAGCGCACGACATCAACGATTACGAAATAGGGATGCGGCACAACCTGCCATCCATCGATATTTTTAACGATGACGGAACGCTGAGCGAAAAAGCTGAAATGTTTATCGGACAGGATCGTTTTGCCGTGCGTGAAGCCATTATCCCGGAACTTGAAAAAGCTGGCAATCTTGCCAAAATTGAGGATTACAATAATAAAGTGGGTTATTCTGAAAGAACACATGTTCCGATTGAGCCCAAACTTTCGGCTCAGTGGTTCCTGAAAATGGAAGAACTGGTAAAACCGGCCCTCGAAAATGTGATGAACGATAACATTCGTTTTCATCCTGCCAAATTCAAAAATATTTACAACCACTGGATGAGCAACGTAAAAGACTGGTGTATCAGCCGCCAGTTGTGGTGGGGACACCAGATTCCGGTTTTCTACCTGACCGACGGAAGTTTTGTGGTGGCTGAAACAGCACAGCAGGCGCTGGATCTTGCTAAAACAAAAACCGGAAATCCAAATCTTACTTCAGCCGATTTACGACAGGACGACGACGCACTCGACACCTGGTTTTCGAGCTGGTTGTGGCCGATTTCGGTTTTCGATGGCATCCGTTATCCTGATAACGAAGAAATTAAGTACTACTACCCCACTACTGATTTGGTGACTGCACCTGATATCATCTTTTTCTGGGTTGCCCGGATGATTATTGCCGGTTACGAATACCGCAATGAACTGCCCTACAAAAACGTCTATTTTACAGGCATGGTGCGCGATGCGCAACGCCGGAAAATGTCGAAATCGCTGGGCAACTCACCCGACCCGCTCGACCTGATTGAAAAATACGGCGCCGATGGTGTGCGTGTGGGAATGTTGCTTTGCTCGCCCGCCGGCGGCGATTTGCTTTTTGATGAAAGTCTGCCACAACAAGGTGCAGGTTTTGCCACCAAAATCTGGAATGCCTTCCGCCTGGTGAAAAACTGGGAGATTTCGGCGGAAATTCCACAGCCTGAGCACTCGAAACTGGCGGTTGAATGGTTCCGCAACAAACTGGCAGAAACCGTTGAAACGCTCGACCAGCAGTTTGAGCAATTCCGCATTTCGGAAGCCTTAATGACGGTTTACACTTCGGTGCGCGACGAGTTTTCGGGCTGGCTGCTCGAAATGGTGAAACCTGCGTACCAACAGCCAATCGATGCAAAAACCTACGCCGAAGTGGTTGAATTATTCGACCAGATGCTGCGGCTGATGCACCCGTTTATGCCGTTTATCACCGAGGAAATCTGGCAGATGCTTGCAGAAAGAAAAGCCGGCGAAACCATTATGTTATCGCAACTTCCGAAAGTTGAAAAATACGATACCGAATTGCTCGCAGCTTTTGAAAATGTAAAAGAAGCCATTTCGGGCATCCGGAAAATCCGCACCGATAAAAACATTGCACAGAAAGAAACGCTGGAACTGAAAGTGCAGCAGGGCGATAAAGGTTTTGAAGCACAATTTAACAGTGTCGTCATAAAAATGGGCAATCTTTCGTCGCTCGAGATGGTGACAGAAGAAGTGAAAGGTGCAGCTTCGTTCCTGGTAAAATCAACCAACTTTTATATCCCGCTGGGCGGTTTTGTAAATGTGGAAGAAGAACTGAAAAAGCTGGAAGAAGAACTAAAATATACCCGCGGATTTCTGGCCTCAGTATTGAAAAAACTCGAAAATGAGCGTTTTGTAAACAGCGCACCCGCTGCAGTAGTCGCCACCGAGCGCGCCAAACAGGCCGATGCCGAAGCAAAAATAAAAGTACTGGAAGAAAGGATTGCGGGGTTGAAATAGGAAAAGGTTGTCGTTGTTGTCGGGTTGACAATGTTGTCATTGTTGAAAAAGGCGCTTAATGAAGTGAAATCGTTTAACGCCTTTTTCATTCTGAATCAAAGTATCCGGACAACAAATAAAACTATGACAACTTTCTCCATCGTTTCTCCTAAATCATGTTAAAATCCTTTATTATAGCCACAAACCTCTTTTGTTCAATTAACTTTTGGTTACTTTTGACAAAAAAGTATTCCTGAAAACATGAGAAAAAGTTTACTTGCCGGATGGATTTTAACACTTTTGATACCTTCCATTTTAAGAGCCCAGGAAGATTCAGAGCTGATTGATCCGATGCTGATAAAACTAAAAGCCAACATTTTAAATCTTGCCGACAGCACACCTGTTCAATATGCCAATATTATTAACCCACGCACGCACAGTGGAACAATCACCAACAATGCCGGTTATTTTACCCTCGAAATGATGAACATCGACAGTCTGGTAGTCACCTCCATCGGGTTTCAGAAAAGTGTGTTAAAAGTCCCGGCAAGTTATACTGGTTATACCACGCTTAACTTCTATATACAACCTGTAAATTACGGTGTTGGCGAGGTGCTGGTGCAGGGCGAAAAACCCAAAGTTGACCTGGGTTTCGAAACGGGCAGGGAAAGCAACATCGACCCTTCGCTTCGTGGCGATGCATTTAATGAAGCGCCACCTATTCTGGCTGCATTCTTCAATCCTGTATCCTATTGGCAATATTATCTGAGTAAAAAAGAAAAACGTAAAAGGGAAGTCAGAAGACAAATGGTTATTCAACAAAACTGGGAATTGCACTCTCAGAATTACAACAAGGAAAAAGTGATGATGTTAACCGGGTTGAATGATGCGGCTGCCGATTCGTTTATGGTTTGGTTTAACACCCAGGATGTTCTTCCCTATCTGGCTTCTGAGTACCAGATCAGGGCAACAATTATCGAGTTTTTTCACTATTACCAGATTGAAAAAGCCTCCCCTAACC